>JAWWCA010000017.1:0-25606 GCA_033720695.1 Rubricoccaceae bacterium | reverse complement strand
GGGACCGAGCACGACGGGCCGCTGAAGAGGTACCAGCCGCCCCCGCCGAGCACGCGGTCGAGGCTCCCCACGTAGTCGCCGTCGAGGATCACGGTGGCCTCCTGCGAGAACTTGAGCCAGGCGCCGACGCCGAGCGTGAGCTCAGGAGGGCTGGGGGTGTAGTAGGCGCCGTCGAACTCGTTGAACGTGCCGGGGACGACGTAGACGGGGCTCTGGGGATCGCCGCCGGCCCCGCCCTCGAAGACGGCGAGGTAGTCGGGGTCGGAGACGGTCGCCGGGAGCGAGACGAGGCCCCACCCGGCGTCGTAGGTCTCGGTGATCGAGACCTGTGCCGGCGTCACGGTGATGAGGACCGTGGCGACGTTCGAGGTCGCCCCGTCCACGTCGTCCACGGTGTAGGTGAGCGAGTCGGTCGTCGTCGCGGAGCCGTCGTGGGTGTAGGTGATGGCGCCCGTGCCGGAATCGATGGCGTCGACGGTCCCGTTGACGGGGGCATCGACGATGGTCACCGTGGCCGGGTCGAGGCCGGTGTCGTCGGTGTCGTTGGCGAGCACGTCGAGGACCGCCGTCGCCCCCTGCGCCAGCGTCGCCGCGTCGTCGAGGGCCACGGGGGGCACGTTCGGCACGAGGTACTTCTGCTGAAGGAACGCCTCGGCCTGCTGGCGCTCCGTCTCGCTGAGGGCTCGGTCGTAGAGGAGCACGGCAGCGAGCGCCATCGCCTCGCCGTCCCCCGCCCCGGCGATCTCCTCGCCCAGGACGATCCGCTCCGGGTCGGTGTTGTAGGTGTGGGTGAACGCGTCGACGACCGCCCCGTCCTTGTAGTGCGTGACGGCGTCGTTGGCGACGATCACGGACTGGACGAGCCAGCCGGCTCCGGTGCCGACCTCGGTGGAGACGTGGTCGTTGACGGCGCCCCAGCCCTGCACCGTCAGCCGCCCCCCCCCCCCGTCGACGGTGAGCCCGAAGGCCTGGTTGGGCGCTCCGTCGCCGTAGGCCACGCCGGCGTACGTGCTCGCGGCGTCGTACCGGATCACGGCGAACATCGTCCGGTCGGCGCTGCCGCTGGGGAGGTTGTTCAGCGACGCGGTCCGTTCGAGCCAGTCGCCGGTCCCGTCGAGGACGATGGCGTCCATCCCGCTCGGCGTCCCCGCCACGGCGAGCTGGGGGTCGCCGGAGGCCGCGAGGTCGTTGCCGTTGCCCGACTGGTCGAGCCATCCCCCGACGTCGGTGCCGCTCACGACGACGTTGAAGTCGGTCTCGAGCCGGAGCACGAGCCCACCGCCCGGGAGGGTCCCGCCGCTGGTGACCGTGAAGGCGACGGTGTCCTCCGAGCCGGCATAGACCTGGTGGCCGATGCTCGCCACCTCGGCGGTCAGGGTGTGCGGGCCGTCCGCCAGGCCCGTGAAGGTGTACGACCCGTTGAGCGGCACCGTGACGTGCGGGGCCCCGTCGAGCGTGAGGTGAACGTGGTCCCCCTGGCCGGGGCCGTAGGCCGTCCAGGACACCGTCACGTCCGGGCCCAGCACGAAGGCCCCGTCGGCCGGGCTCGTGATGGTGGCGAGCGCCACGGGGGGGGGCACGTCGAGGTACTTGTCGTAGAGGTACGTCTCGACCTGCTGCCGGTCGGCGTCGGTGAGCGCGCGGTCGTAGACGAGCACGGCGGCCACGTCCATGTCGAGGGTCGGGCTCGCGTCGATCTCCGCCCCCAGTACGATCCGCGTCAGCACCGTGTTGAAGCTGGCGGCCGGCTCGGTGTCGATCACGGCGCCGTCCTTGTAGTGCGTGAGCGTGGTCCCCGAGAGGACGGCGGCCTGCGTGAGCCACCCGGCCCCGTTGCCGGCCTCGCCCGTGGGGTACCCGTCGCACCCGCTCTGGACGGCGAGGTCCCCCGTGTCGTCGACGACGAGCCCGAAGGCTTCGTCGCAGCCCGTGTCGCCGTAGGTGAAGCCGCCCCAGCCGTCGCTGCCGTACTCCGCGACGAGGAACACGGTGCGGTCGGCGCCTCCGGCGGGGAGGCCGTTGAGCGAGGCCGCCCGCTCCAGCGTGTCGCCGGCCCCGTCGAAGGCGATGGCGGGCAGCCCGCTGGGCGTCGTGACGACGCCGATGGAGGGGTCCCCCGCTGCCGTGAGGTCGTTCCCGAGCCCGGACTGATCCGCCCAGGCGCTCACCACCCCGCCCGTCTCGGTCACCCCCCGGTCCGCCTCCAGGTAGAGCGCCAGCCCGTCCGTGATGGGGACGCCGGTGCAGGCCCCGTTGTCGGTGAAGGTGGCGGTGTAAGTCGCATCCGTGGCCGGGACGACGATCAGGTGCTCGCGCGCGCCGCCGTCGGACCAGCTGTCGAAGACGTACTCCGTCCCCGCGACGCACCGCGACGCCGGCACGCTGACCGTCCGCTCGAACCCGATGAGGTCGTCGATGACGTAGGGGGGCGTCACCGGGAGGTCGTCGATGGTGACAGGGATGGGGACGGGGACGGTCTCGTAGGTGATGTCGACCTTGTCGGGGTAGACCGTCACCTGGTCGGTGGCGGTGAGCCCGAGGGCGTCGGTGACGGTGAGCTCGATCTCGTACCGGGTGGAGTCGGCGTAGTCGTGGCCGGAGGTGGGGATGTCGAAGGTCCCGCTCGCGCCGATGAAGTCGCTGAGGACGGGGTGGAAGTGGTTGTTGTGGCCGAACTGCACCGTCCACGAGAGCTCCAGCCCGCCGGCGCCGCCGCTGCCGTCGCCGCTGAAGGCGATGGTGTCGCCGGCCCGGAAGAGCGCCCCGTCCGTGGGCGTGAGGACCGTCGCCGTCGGCGGCGTCCCCACCTGGATGGTGATGGGGAGGGCCGTCGAGGTGAGGGTCCCGTCCGTCACCTCCAGCACGGCGTCGTAGGCCCCGTCGGCGGTGTAGGTGTGCGAGGTGGCCGGGTCGCTCAGCGGGCCGGAGTCGGTGCCGTCGCCGAAGGTCCAGGTGTAGGTGAGCGGCCCGCCGCCGCCGGTGGCCTCCCCGTCGAAGGAGACGGCGAGGGGCGAGGGCCCGCTGGTGGGCGTGGCCGACGACGTCACGGAGAGGCCGCCGAACACGATTCGCCGCAGGAATCCGCTGATCTGGATGTAGTAGAGCGCGCCGTCGGGCCCCTGGTCCAGCGCCACGATGGGCCCCGCATCCGGCTGGAAGTCGAAGTCGCCCGTCACGACCGTCGGGTCGGTCGGGTCGAAGGTGAGGTAGCGGATGTAGGTGGCGGCGTAGTCCCCGAAGAAGTAGGCGCCCTCGTACGACCCCGGGAAGGTGCCGCCCCGGTACACGAAGCCGCCGGTGATGGAGCCCCCGTTCGGCGTGGGGCCGAGGTGGTCGTAGGCGTAGATCGGCCCCGTATAGAGGGTGGTGTCGCACTCGGGGAAGTCGTCGAGGAGGTTCGGGCGGTCGAAGGGGCCCTCGCAGTAGGGCCACCCGTAGTTGGCGCCGGCCTCCCCGAGGTGGAGGTCCTCCCACGACCGGCTCTGGTCGTTCCCCCCCACCTCGCCGATGAAAAGGCGCTCCTCGCCCGGCGTGAGGTCCCACCGGGCGCGGAAGGGGTTGCGGAGGCCGTAGGCCCAGATCGACTCGTCCCAGCCGTTCGCATTCCCGACGTAGGGGTTGTCCGCGGGGATCGTCCCGTCGGGGTTGATGCGGATGATGCTGCCGGCCGAGGTGGTCCGGTCCTGCGCGTTGGCGCCGTCGAACTTGTCCCCGGGCGTGAGGTAGATCGCGCCGTCGGGGCCGAAGTCGAGGCCGGCGCCGTAGTGGCAGCAGTTCTCGTAGGGATCGCCGGGCCAGGTCTCCTCCCAGACGACGAACTCGGAGCCGGGATCGCCCGTGCTCGTCAGGCCGCCGCTGTTCTCCTGGTGCGTGAAGCGGGCGATGCGCGCGCGCCTCGGCGTCCTCCGCATGTAGTAGAGGTAGACGTAGCCGTTGGTGTCGAAGTCGGGGTCGATCGCGATGTCGATCAGGCCGCGCTCGTCGGTGGAGTGGATGTCCGTGAGCGTCATGTACGTGGCCGTCGCCCACCCCTGGGCGGGGTCGGCGAGGAGCACCTCGCCCTCTTTCTGGAGGAGGAGCAGGCGCCCGTCCGGCAGAAACCGCATCGAGATCGGCTGGTTCAGCCCGCTGACGACGACCTCGTCGACGAAGTTGGGCGGGAGCTGGGCCTGCGCCTCCCGCGCCGGGAGCAGCGCCAGGAGACCGAGGACCAGCGCGAGGAGGGGGGCCGGGGGGCGGATGAAGATGCAGGCGTTATTCTGTGGCGCAGTCATCACCGTCGCAGCGCGAGGACTCTGAGCCGTGCCGCCGCGGCCTCTCGGGGCGACTCCCCGGCGAGATGCCGGCCTTGGCAGGCGGGATCGTAGTGGATTGAAGGTCTGCCACCGGCTGAGCGGCGGCGGGAGATCCCCTGCCGGAGCGGGCCACGAACGGCCCGCGCGTGTTGGCGCTGGATCCCTGGGGAAGGCCCCTTTCGGGGAGATCGTCGTGTCAATGGGGTTCAGAGAGCCCGGGACCGGAGGGGTCCCTTCCGCGTGGGCCCGAGAGCCACGCGGCCCTCGCCACAGGATACGGCCATTTCGGAGGCTGAACACACCATAAACCAAGCGAATGTGCTCCTCGTCCGACGGCGGTCGGACCGCGCACCCTCCCTCACCCCTTCCCCCTGCAGTCGACGGGGATGGATCGTCGGCGGACGCGGTGCGCGTCGGGCGGCTCGTGGCTCCGGTGACCATGGCGAAGGAGCCCAGGAAATCGCCGGCCAGATCCCGATTTCGAGGCTTTCGACCCCCTGTTGTGGCCACCCCACGTGTTCTCCGGGGGGCCCTGAATTGCAGCTGTCTCAGGTTCATGACCGGCCGCAGCCGGTCTCGCTCGCCCGACCGCGCGCGTGGCGGTCGCCCGCACGAGGAGCCGGGCATCCCGTGAGAACACCCCACGGCAGGCGCAACCAGGGCACGACAGAAGCGGCCTCGAAACGCGCGCCTCGCCGCGTCACCCGATCCTCTTCTGGCACGCCGCCGTTGCTTGCCCGGCCCCTCCTGGGGACGCCTCCGGTCCCCGGCCCGCCGGAGGGCAGGCCCATCGGCGCTCATTCACACACGAATCGTGCGACCCGCGACAGAGCAAGCTCTATATTTCAGTTCAATGGCGGCGTGAGGGCAGCACGCCGCGATGCAGACCCAGACGGCTCCCCATGTGGCGACACCGCGTCCCCCCGATGAGATGGTCCCCCATGTGGCTCCTCCTCCTGCTGGCCGCGGTGGCGCCGGCCGGAGCGGTAGCCCAATCGCTCCCCCCGTCTCGGGCCTTCGAGCCCGTCGTCGTGACGGGCGACGCGCTCACGCCGCTCGCAGGGGCGACGCCGACGCGCGTGGCCGCCTTCCGCTACCAGGACGAGGGCTGGGTCCCCGTCCCGGTGCAGGTCGACGAGCGCGAGGCGCTCGACCTCGCCTGGGTCTACAACGGGCGTGAGAACGCCCGCTGCGCCGGGTCGGCCTGGTGCTTCGACCGCGGCTCGGCCGTCTACACCGTCTACACCGACCCCGGCACCTTCACCGGCGCCGACAGCGACCCGTTCGTGGACCCCGACGACGAGGTGGTGTTCATGGCGCAGGACGCTGGCCAGCGGGCCCCCTCCGGCGTCGAGGCCCCGCCGGGCGCGCTGGGCAGCTCGGGCGTGGAGGTGGCCGTGCGAGTGCCCGGCGACGACGAGCCCGCCTACATCTACCTCTTCTGGCACGACGGCCGCTACCCCGGCGACGCCGGACGTCCCTACGTCGACTACCGGTTCGAGCTGCTCTCGGGCGACTACCTCGCCACCTACGACCTCAAAGGGGTCGACTTCGGCGACGAGCCCGTCGGGGAGGCCCTCGGCGCCAACCCCGAGGACACCGAGGTGGTGACGGCGTACTACCGCCGCCACTTCTCCGACCGCTGGATCGAAGACGGCCTCGAGGTCTACGCCGGCGGCGCCACGGGGGTCGACCTCCTCGACCGGTGGAAGATCCAGCCCGAGCCCGGCGACTGCTACCGCTCGGAGTACACCGGCTCCGCGGGCCGGGGCGCCTTCATCGCCAACCGCAGCGGCCCCGTCCGCGGCATCCGGTCCGTCCTCGGGTTCAACAGCGGCCACTTCATGCAGCAGGACATCCTGTTCTACGAGCGGCACATCGCGACGACGTTCTACCACCGCGGGCACTCCGTCGAGAGCGGCCCGCTCGGCTACAACGACTACAGCGCCGCGGCCACGGGGATGCTCCGCTACAGCAACCTCGACCCCGAGGGCTTCCTCCTCGACGGGCAGCCCGAGCAGGCCTCCGAGGGCGAGCTGGCCTGGGAGATGGTCCAGGGCGAGCAGGGCACGATCGTCCTCGCCTACGACATCTCGACCGACATCCCCTGGGTCGAGCCGAGCTCGTACTACCACGACGAGGCCCCCGCCGCCGTCCGCCAGTGCACCGGCGACGCGGCGCTCTACGGCGCCAGCGGGGTCCGGGTCACCGGGCGGCTCCCCAACACCGACCCCACGATCCCCGGCGAGCTCTACCGCCTCCGCTTCGAGCGCCAGCAGCTCCACGCGGCGCCGGACCTCCCGCTTGAGGAGGCCCAGGCCTTCGTCACGGCCACCGATGCCCCGCTCGACGTCGAGGCGACGCCGTTCGCCCTCGTGCTCGGGGAGGACCCCCGGCCGAGCCCGACGCCACCGGAGCCCTTCGCCCTCGACGCCCCGCGCCCGAACCCCTCCTCGGGCCTCGCCCGCATCACCTACCGCCTCGACGCGCAGTCGAGCGTGCGGCTCACGGTCTACGACCTCGTGGGCCGCCGCGTCGCCGTGCTGGACGAGGGCCGCCGCGAGGCCGGCTACCACGACGTCCCCCTCGGCCCCGACCGGTTCCCCGCCGGCGTCTACATCATCCGGCTGGAGTCGCCGCGCGGGATGCGCGCGGTCCCGTTCGTCCGGCGCTAGCGGCCGGGGGGCTCAACGAGCCGAGGCGCGGCCGGTGGATGGCCGCGCCTCGTGAGGATGCGCCGGAGGGCGGGAGGCTACTCCTTGTCGTCGGCCTCGTCCTCCATCGGGCGGTCCGGCTTGTGGCCGGGCGAGAGCACGGTGTCGATGAGGCCGTAGTCCTTGGCCTCCTGCGGGCTCATGAAGAAGTCTCGGTCGGCGTCCTTCTCGAGCTTGTCGTAGTCCTGGCCGGTGTGCTCGGCGAGGATCTCGAAGAGGCGCTGCTTGATGTGGAGCACCTCGCGGGCCTGGATCTCGATGTCGGAGGCCTGGCCCTGGGCGCCGGAGAGCGGCTGGTGGATCATGACCCGGCTGTTGGCGAGGGCGCCGCGCTTGCCGTGCGTGCCCGCCGTGAGGAGGACGCTCCCCATCGAGGCGGCGAGCCCCACGCAGATCGTCGCCACGTCGGGCTTGATGAACTGCATGGTGTCGTAGATGGCGAGGCCGGAGTAGACCTGGCCGCCGGGGGAGTTGATGTAGAAGTTGATGTCCTTGTCCGGGTCCTCGCTGGCGAGGTAGAGCATCTGGGCCACGGCGAGGTTGGCCGTGACGTCGTTGACGGCGGTGCCAAGGATGACGATGCGGTCGCGGAGGAGGCGGCTGAAGATGTCCATCCCGCGCTCTCCGCGCGAGGTCTGCTCGATGACGTAGGGGACGAGCCCGGCGATGGGGGCGGCGTCGAGGGTGCCGCTGTAGATGCCGTCGGGGAGGGAGGTGAGGCCCTTGGCAAACTTGACGAAGTCGCTGACCATGAGGGAGGAGCAGGAGAGGGTGGGTGCGGGCTGGCTACCGAGGGCGGCGTACGCGGTTCCACCGGGCCACGCGGCGCACGGCCTCCCCGCCTCCTCCACGAATCCCGCCTCGGAGCGGAGGCCCCTGCGGGGGTCCCTGTCATCGGCGGAGGCTCCGACCCCAGGCTCCCGGGCCACGGGCCACCCCCGCTGGATGGGCTCTCCCTCGGCGATCTGCCACCCCCCTTTCGAAGACGGCCAAACCACTTTTATCATAAGGACCTGAGCCGTACATTGCCCCCACCTCACTTCCCGTTCGTCGTTATGAAACCTCTCATCCTCCTCTCTCTCAGTTTGTTCATCGCCAGCGCGGCCCTCGCTTCACCGACCGTCCCGCCGCCCGCGCTCGACCTCGACCTCGTCGTCGACATCGAGCCGGTGGGCGGCGACGTCATCCTGCCGCCGAGCGGCGGCGAGTTCACCTACACCGTCACCGTCACCAACAACACGCAGGACGAGCTGAGCGGGTGCATCTGGGTCCTGGCGGCCCGGCCCGGCGAGGTGGTCACCGACCCCATCCGCCCGGTCCAGTTCATGACGATCGGGCCCGGCGAGGTCGCCGGCCCCTTCACGTTCACCGACCGGATCCAGGCGCGTGCCGCGCCGGGCAACTACCACCTCATGGTCCACGTCGGCGCCTACAACACGGAGCGGAGCATGGTGCTCTACGCCGACAGCTTCAAGATCGTGAAGGAGGCGGGCAGCGGAGCCACCGATGAGGTGCCGTCCACGGAGGCGTCCGTCATCCCCGTGTCCGGCGCCTTCCCGGGCCCGACGCTCGTGACCGCGGGCACCGCCGAGGGCGTCGAGGAGGTCGTGGCCTCCCCGAACCCCGGGCGCAGCACGACCCTCCGGTTCACCCTCGCGCGCGACGCCGACATCCACCTCGCCATCTATGATCTGCTGGGACGCCAGATCGCCCTCCTCGTGGACGGCCCCGTCGCGGCCGGGACGCACGCGGCCCGCTTCGACGGCGCGTTGGTGCCCGCAGGCACCTACGCGTGGCGGCTCGTCGTCGGGGACCAGGCGCAGACGGGTCGGGTCACGATCCTGCCCTAGCGGCCCCGTCGCCCTGCCGCGCCGGGGTCACCGGTCGGTCTCCGGCGCGGCGGTCTCCGGCGCAGGCGGCGTGTACTCCTCCAGGGGGCGGATCACCATCCAGAGGCGCTCGGTGGGCCGGTCGATGAGCGGCCCCTGCTCGCCGCGCTTGCGCGGGGTGTCCACCGCCGCGAGGGCGTCGAGCACGTCGCCGCCCTCGACGAGCTCGCCGAAGACGGTGTACTGCCCGTCGAGGAACGGCGCGCCGCCCTGCTCGGCGTAGCGGTCGGCCGCCTCCGGGGTGTAGGCGAACGTCGAGTCGCCGGTGGCGAGCTGGACGCGGGCCTCCATCTGCCGGAGGTAGTGCGGCGGGATGGCGCGGCCCTGGACGATGTAGAACTGGCTGCCCGAGGAGGCCCGCCGCGGGTTGATCTCGTCGGGCTGGCGCGCGGCGGCGAGTGCGCCGCGAACGTGGAGGTGCCCGATCTCGGCCGGGACGCTGTAGCCGGGGTCGCCCTGCCCGTCGTTCGTGGCGATCGTGTCGCGCGAGTTCGGGTCGCCGCCCTGGATCATGAACCCCTCGATGACGCGGTGGAACGCGGTGGAGTCGTAGAACGCTTCCTGCACGAGCCGCTTGAAGTTGTCGCGGTGGATCGGGGTGTCGTCGAAGAGCCGGACGATGAGGCGGCCGCGGGGCGTCTCGATGGCGTAGATGTTGGTCTCGGGGAGGGGCTGCGCCGGATGGGGAGGGATGGTGTCGGCCGGCATCTGCGCCCGCACGGCGAGGGCCGGGGCGAGCAGGACAAGAGCGAGCAGGAGCAGACGCATGGGGTCGGCGGGGCGGGAGGGCGGGCCGAGAGGATACGGCGCGTGCGGGCCCGCGCGGAAGGCCCGTTGCAGAAGTGCGCTCCCCGCTAGATCTTGCCACAGCCTCCGCCGCCGCGTGCCGCGCCCTCGCACGCCCCCTCTATGAGCGTCTCCCCTCTCCGCCGGCTCCGCCGCTCGCTGGTCTTCGCCGTCCTCCTCGGCGTGGCCTACATCGCGGCATACGTGTTCGCCGGCTCGCCGATGGGCCTCGGGCTGGAGGCGCCGCACCTCCGCTGGCTCTTCGCCGCCTTCCTCGCTGCGCTCGGGGTCTTCGGCGTGCAGGTGGTGCGGTTCTTCGTGATCGACGTGCTGTTCCTGCGGTCGCAGGGCCACCGCGCGCCGGCGCTCATCCACGTCGTCGTCTCGCTCGCGCTCTACTTCGCGCTGGGGCTCCTCATCGCGGGGGGCGTGTTCGGCCAGAGCCTCACGGGCGCCATCGCCACGAGCGCCGTGGCCTCGGTCGTGCTCGGCCTCGCGCTGCAGGAGACGCTAGGCAACTTCTTCTCCGGCATCGCACTCCAGGCCGAGCAGCCGTTCCGGCTCGGCGACGTCGTGCGGCTGAGCGAGCACGAGGGCCGCGTCGAGTCGTTCAACTGGCGCGCGACGACGATCCGGACGGTGAGCGACGCCCGCGTCGTGATCCCCAACGCGGTCGTGGCGCGGGAGCCCGTCGAGGTCTTCGCCCGCGCCGACCTCAACCGCCGCACCCTCACGATCCCGGCCCCCTACGAGGTGGCGCCGCAGAAGGTGATCCGGCTCGTGCGCGAGGCGCTGGCCGGTGTCCCGGGGCTGGCCGAGACGCAGCCGCCGCAGGTCCGCCTCGGCTCCTACGACGACTCCTCGGTCGGCTACGAGGTGCTCTACTGGGTCGAGGACTACCACGGCGTGGCGGGCATCGACGCGAAGATCCGCGAGCGGGTGTGGTACGTGTTCGCGCGGAACGGCATCGGCTTCCCGTATCCCCACGAGGTGGAGGTCCCCTACGAGCCCCCGGCCCTCGACGGCGGGCTGGGGCACGGCGAGGAGAGCCCGGTCGAGGAGCGGGAGCGGTGGCTCGGCGAGGTGGACTTCTTCGCGCCGCTCGCGCCGGAGGAGATGCACCGGCTGGCCGAGGAGTCCCGCACGCTGCTCTTCGGGCCGGGCGAGCAGATCATCGAGAGCGGCGGCGAGGGCGGCTCGATGTTCGTCGTCCTCCGCGGCCGCGTCGAGATCCGGGTGCCGACGCCGGACGGCCGCCGCGTCCCGGTTTCGGAGATCCTCCCGGGGGAGATTTTCGGCGAGATGTCGCTGCTGACGGGGGAGCCGCGCTCGGCCGACGCGTGGGCGCAGGAGGAGGTGGAGGTGGTGGAGGTCCGGAAGGCGGAGATGCGGGCGGTGCTCGAGCGCAACGAGGCCCTGGCCGAGGCCCTCGCGCGCAAGGTCAGCGCCCGCCTCGATCAGCGCACGGAGGCGCTGGCGCAGGTCGATTCCCAGGCGCCGCGGGCGCCGGGGCAGGCCTCGCTGCTCCAGAAGATCCGGCGCTTTTTCGACCTCGGCTGACGGCTGAGGCACCGTGGATTCCGTCGTTCGGCGGGGGCGTGTTACTCCGAGCGGGCGAGGGACGGCTCTGCAGAACCTCCCTCCCACTACTCTCACATATTCCGGCGAACGCCGACGGAGTCATGCGTACCCCCCTCCACGCTCTATCCATCGCGCTCCTCCTCGCCCTCCTCGCCCCCGACGCCCACGCCCAGCGCGACGGCCGCGACGGCGACCGCCGCCAGCGCGTCGAGCGCCAGGACGATGCCCGCCAGGGACGCACCCAGCGCCAGCGAGACCGGCAGGAGCCGCAGCGGGCGCGGCCCGAGCGGCAGCACCGCCAGGAGCGCTCCCAGCGCAGCCAGCAGCCGCGGCGCGAGCAGGCGCAGCGGACCGAGCGCCAGCGAACCGAGCGCCAGCGAACCGAGCGCCAGCGGGCCGAGCGCCAGCGGACCGAGCGCCAGCGGACCCAGCGCCAGCGGACCGAGCGCGCCCGGCCACAGCAGGACCGGCAGCCCCGTGCCCGCCAAGACCAACGACGAACCGAAGAGCGCGCGGCGCGGCAGCGGGCCGAGCGGCAACAAGCCCGACCGCAACGCGACCGGCAATCTCGTGCCCACCAAGAGCGCCGTTCAGCCCAGGAGCGCACGGTGCGCCAGCGGGCCGAGCGCCAGCGGGCCGAGCGCCAGCGCACCCGAGACGAGCGCTCAGCGAGGGCCCCCCGCGAGCGAGGGCCGCGACAGCAGCGTGCTCAGCAGCCGCGCGAACAGCGATCCCGCGCCCGCCAGGAACGGCGTCGAGCCCCGGAACAGGCTGAGCGGCAGCGGGCCGACCAGGCGCGTGCCTCGCAGCCGCAGCGGGCCGAGCGGCAGCGGGCCGAGCGGCAGCGGGCCGAGCGGCAGCAGCGTGTCCAGCAGGACCGCGTCGAACGCACCCGGCAGGCGCGGAGCGAGCGCCCGCGGGCTGGCGAGGCGCGCGCTTCGCAGCGGCAGGCTGAGCGGACGCAGCGAGAGCGCACCGAGCGGCGCCAGCGCGCACGGCAGCCTGCGCGCAGGGTCTCGCCCGACGGCGCCCGCCCGCTCGAGCGCCGCGCAGAGCCGCAGCGCGCCGCGCCGCAGCGGACCCGCCGCGACGACAACCGGAGCAGCGCCCTCTCGGTGACGCGCCAGGCCGACCGGCAGCAGGCCCGCGGCAACCTCCTCCTTCGCGACAACCGGCGCAGCGTGCAGCTCCCCCGCCGCAGTGACACGTGGGAGACCGCCCAACGCGTCGACCGGCGAGACGACCGTCGGCGGATCGAGCGCTGGAACGACCGATACGACCGGCCACGCCCCCCCCGCGACCGGGACTGGCACATCTACGTCGACGACCGCGACCGGTACTACGTCGACTACGACCGGCACGACTCCTGGCGTCCGCGCTACAACCGGCCGCGCCACCACCACCATTACCACCACCGGCCCAAGAACCGCCGGTTCGTCTACATCGACGACCGCGACCGGTACTACATCGACTACGGCCACGACCGCTGCGTCCACCGGCCCCGCTACCACCGGCCGCGCCGCGTCGTCCACTACGTCTACATCGACGACCGCGACCGGTACTACGGACGGCCCTACGATCCGTACTACGGGAGCCACGACCCGTACGGCTATGACCCGTATGGCTATGACTCCTACGGGTACGGCACCGGCTACGACCCGTATGGCCACGACCCGTATGGCTACGACCCCTACGGCTACGACCCGTATTACAGCTCGGCGGGGTACGACGATTGGTACGAGGACGACTACGACCCGTACTACGCCGGCCACGATCCGTACGGCTACGACCCCTACGGCTACGACCCCTACGGACGCGACCCCTACGGGTACCACCGGGCCTCCTACGGCAGCGGCGGCCTCCTCGCGAGCCTCCTCGAGGCCATCTTCTTCCCGCAGCGCTACTACGTCGCGGAGCCGACGAACTACGTCCTCCGGACGCGCTACTACGTCGCTCCGACGGGCTTCTACCCATCCAGCGGCTACGCGGCGAGCCCCTTCGGCCTCAGCCCCTATGCGGGCGGCACCGCCGCGCCGCTCGCGCTCTCGGGCAGCTACCTCCCGCCGTCGTACTCGCTGGCGAGCTTGAACCTGACCCTCTCCATCTAGCGAGCCGCACCGGCTTCCGGTGCGAGGAGCCGCTCCCGTTGAGGGGGGCGGCTCCTCTCTATTTCAGCCCAGCGGGCGTGGCGGCGGTTCCCGCCCTGGTCGCCTCCGCTCAGGGCAGGGTCCATGCCTCCCTCAGCCGGGCGTGCGCGTCCGCGGGAAGCTGGACGAGGACGGGGGCCGCCTCAGCATCGAGCCAGGCCGCGACGGTCTCCATCGCGTCGCTCGGCATGGCGGTACAGCCGGCGGTGGTGGTGCCGGGGCCGCGCCAGATGTGGAGGAAGATGCACGAGCCCGCGCCCGGTGCGGCCGGCTGGTTGTGCGCGACGACGACGCCGAGGCGGTAGAGGTCGTCGCGGCGGCGCATCTCCTCGTGGCTGTCCCAGTCGGGCGCGACGCCGGTGCGGTCGAGGACCTCGTTGTAGTAGGCCGAGGCGGCGTCGTCCACGCACTCGAGGTCGGGCGTGGCGTGGCGGTAGGGCAGCCCCGTCTCGGCACGCTCGGCGTACCCGAACGCCTCGGTGAGTGCGAAGACGCCGGCGGGCGCGCGGCCGTCGCCCTCGCGCTTCTGCGGCCCGTCGAGGCCGTCGGGGTGGAGCCCGCGCCCCCATCCCAGCCCGCTCCGCCCGACGACGACGGGGACCGGCTCACCGACGGCCGCCCACGTCCCGCCGTCCCGCTCGTAGCGGCGGAGGGTGGCCTCGGTGGACTCCCAATCCGGCGTGACGACGACGACGAGCTGGCGCGCCTCGGGCGGGATCACGAGCGGATGCATCTGGGGCTGCGCGGCAGCGGGGAGCCCTGCGAGGAGGACGAGCAAGAGAAGCGAGCGCATGAGGCCGGCGGGGGAGCGAGGGGCTGGCAATATCGGCACATCCCCGAGGCACTTCTCCGCGCGCCGTCCGTAGGCGCCCTCCCCTCTCATCCTCCTCTCCCCATGGAACTCGACGGTAGGGTCGCCCTCATCACGGGCGGCGGCAGCGGCATCGGCAAGGCCACGGCGGTGCGGTTCGCCGCGGAAGGCGCGCGCGTGGCCGTCCTCAGCCGCACCAAGAGCGAGCTCGACCGGACGGTTCGGGAGATCGAGGACGCCGGCGGCGAGGGCCTCGCCGTCGTGGCGGATGTCTCGCGGCCGGAGGGCGTGGAGCAGGCCGTCCAGGCGGTCGAGGACCGCTGGGGCCGGCTCGACATCGTCTTCGCGAACGCCGGCGTCAACGGCGTCTGGGCGCCCGTGGACGAGCTGGCGCCGGAGGAGTGGGAGCACACCGTCGCCGTCAACCTCCACGGCACCTTCTACACCCTCCACTACGCCGTCCCCCTCCTCAAGCGGCAGGGCGGCGCCGTCCTCATCACGGCCTCCATCAACGGCACGCGGCGGTTCACCGGCGCCGGGGCCTCGGCCTACGCCGCCACCAAAGCGGCGCAGGTGGCGCTCGCCAAGATCCTCGCGCTCGAGCTCGCCAAGCACGCGATCCGCGTCAACGTGATCTGCCCCGGCGCCATCGACACCAAGATCGAGGAGAACACCGAGCGGCGCGACACCGAGGAGGCGGCCGAGCCCGTCGAGTACCCCGCCGGCGACATCCCCCTCACCGACGGGGCGCCGGGCACGGCCGACGACGTGGCCCAGCTCGCCCTCTTCCTCGTCTCCGACCGCGCCCGCCACATCACCGGCACGCCCGTCTGGATCGACGGCGCCGAGTCCCTCCTGCAGGGCTAGAACGGCAGGAGGTCCTTGACGAGGAGGCCGAGGCGGCCGAGGAGGCCGACGCTGAGGTCGTCGATGGGCGGCTGGCGGAGGACGTGCAGCGTGCCCTCCTGCTCCAGCACCTCGTAGTCGGCGGCGCCGTCGTCGCCGGAGCGGGTGAGGCGGAGCGAGAGCGTCGCCTCGCCGAGGCGGAGGCCGTGGACCTCCAGCTCGGGGAGCCAGGCGGGGAGGATGGGGTCGAGGGCGAGGGTGTGCTTCGGGGCGAGCGGCATGAGCCCGAGGAAGGCCTGCACGAGGAGCGGGAAGGCCGAGAGGTTCCACGCCTGCACGGGGTTGGCGCGGGGGTAGGCCCCGGGGTGCGCCCGCTCGTCGCGCGCGTACCCGCCGACGCACTCGGGGATGCGGTGCCCCTCCCACAGCCTCGCGAGGTCGTAGACGGCCCCCGCGAGGCGGAGCGCCTCGGCGTTGCAGCCGTAGCGGCGGAGGCCGAGCACCGTCGTGGCGTTCTCGACGGCCCACACGCTGCCGAGGTGGTACGAGAGCGGGTTGTACGCCGGGTTGCGGGTCGAGAGCGTGCGGATGCCCCACCCGCTGAAGAGATCGGGCTGGAACAGCCGCTCGACGAGGCGCGGCACCTTCTCGTCCGCGACGATGCCGGCCGCGAGGCAGTGCCCGGCGTTGGACGTCACGGTCTCGACGAGCCCCTCGCCCGGCTTCAGCCAGCCCGCGATGGTCCCCTCCCCCTCGACCCAGAAGTCGCAGTTGAAGCGCTCCTTGAGCGCCTGCGCCTCGTCCCAGTAGGCGCGGGCGTCGCCGCGGTCGCCGCGGAGGAGGCAGAGGGCGGCGGTGAGCTGGAGCGCGGCGAACCAGTAGCCCTGCACCTCCGAGGCCGCCACGGGGGGCTCCACCTGCCGCCCGTCGGGCCAGACGACGGCGTTGTCGGAGTCTTTCCAGCCCTGGTGCTTCGGCCCCTCGGGCGCCTTCGTGAGGTACTCGACGTAGCCGTCGCCGTCGGCGTCGCCGTCCTCCCGGGCCCAGTCGAGGACGCGGCGGGCGGCGTCCCAGTGGCGGTCGAGGAGGTCGTCGCGGCCGGTCCAGGCGTAGAGCTGGGCGAGGGCGACGACGAACATGAAGGGGCTGGCCTGGTCGGCGTAGTAGCGGTCGAAGGGGTTCCGGCCGAGCCGGGCGAGGGGGCCGCGGCGGACCTGCTGCACGGTCCGGCCCGGCTCCTCGTCGCGGGAGGGGTCCACCTCGGTGCCCTGGAGGCGGTGGAGGCGCACGAGGGTGTCCGCGAGCAGCCCGCCGTCCAGGGCGAGGCCCTGCCAGGCGGCGGTGAGGGCGTCGCGGCCGAAGAAGGCGGGGTAGAGCGGGAAGCCGGCGGCCGGCGCCATCCACTCGTCCTCGGGGCCGTCGAGGAGCGCCGAGGCGCCGAGGAGCGCGACCGACTGGTTCGTGATCTCGGCGAAGGGGCTGCCGCCGGGGGCGTGGAGCCGCGCGACGCGCTCGTTCCAGGCGGCCAGCCGCGCCTCCCGACGCTGCTCGTCCTCCTCGCTCATCGCGTCCCCGCCGTCCACGGCCCGGAGGCGCAGCACGACCTCGGCCGCCTCCCCCTGCGCGAGGTCGAACGACGCCGCGAGCCGCTCGCCGGCCCAGGCCCAGTCGCCGTCGCCCTCCGTCGTCGCGCGCGTCTCGAAGGGGAGGTCGGCGTGGGTGTATCGGAAGTGGACGCCGCCCGCCACCGGCGCAGCCTCGACCGGCGCCTCCTGCTGGCGCGTGGCGCTCGGGCCCACTTCGAGGAGGTCGGCGTAGTCGGCGCCGAGGGACCAGGCGAGGGAGAAGCGGGCGCGCTCGTTCCACCGGTTCGTCACGACGAGGCGCGCGTCGATGTGGGCCGGGTGGACGTCGAGGCAGAGCGCGAGGTCGAGAGCGCGGAAGAGGAGGCCGTGCTTCCGCCCGCTCATCCCCGAGCCGCTCCCGCCGCCGCCCGCCGTCTCGACGGGCGGGTAGCTGTAGACGAACTCGAGGGCGTGGGGCTCGTCCGAGGCCACGGAGCAGAACGTCGGCGCCTCACCCTCGATCTCCAGCCCGAAGCGGCTCAGGAAGCGGGCCTCGCGGAAGAAGAAGCCCGTGGGCCCGTCCCCGCGGCACGTGCCGTCGTTGTGGAGCGCAAGGAGGGCCGGGCCGCACCACGCAAACCGGAGGTCCGGCTGGTTGTGGGCGAAGACGGCGGAGGAGGTCCGAGGCATCGGGGGCGGGCTAGGCGGTCGCTCGCGAGGCGCTGCCCGGCTGGAGAACGGACCCGTAGATCCCCCCCACGACGGCGCCATAGAGCAGGTGGAGCAGGACGAAGGCGGCGGCCCCGAGGGCGCCGAGGCTCAGCATGAAGGACCCCGGCGCGGGCAGGACCTCGGGGACGAGCGGGTGAACGGCTGGGAGGACCGCCCCCATGAACACGCCTGCGAGGAGGAGGTGGGGCACCGCGAAGAGGAGGCCGACGGCCACCCCGGCGCGGCGCGCGACGTGCTCGAACCCCCACGCGTAGAGCAGCGCGATGAGGCCCGAGATCCCCAGGTGCAGCACCAGGCCGACGAACCAGGCGGCCGCCCCAGGATCGAGAACCATCGTGCCGAGCGTCTGCTCGAGGTGGACCTCCAGGCCCATCCAGCGGGCGAGGGCCATGGCCGCGTTCATGGCACCGCCACCCGCGACGCCAGCGAGGAAGGCGTGACCGGTCTGCATGGGGATGGGGATCGAGAGAGGGGGAGCTTGAACGGGGCGCCCTCGCCCGTGTTCGCCCCCCGTCGCTCGGACCACGCGGGACGGCGAACCCCCTCTCGCCTGCGCCGTATGCTGCGCCCCCACTCCGAGGACCCATGACGCAACCCGATCCGAATCCGGAGCCCTCCCCGCCCAGCGGAGACGGCCACGACGCGCCGGTCGAGGCGCAGATCGAGGCGCTCCAGGAGGAGGCCCTCCGCCACACCCGGCTCTCCATCGAGCACATGGCCCGCTACGGGATCCGGCCCGAGGGCCGGGTCGGGCTGTTCCTCCCGCCCGACGCGCGGCAGCAGGAGATCCACCGCCTCCCCTACCGCCACGACGCCCGCCAGGTCGTGGTGTATGAGACCGAGCCGGGCGAGTTCTCGGCGCTCTGCCCCTTCTCAGGCCTCCCCGACTTCGGCACCGTCCGCATCGAGTACGTGCCGGGCTCGTGGCTCGTCGAGCTCAAGAGCCTGAAGTACTACCTGCTCTCGTGGCGCCACATCGGGCAGGCACAGGAGGACATCACGGCCCTCCTCTACGCCGACCTCCTCCGCCACCTCGACGACCCGGACTACCTCGTCGTCACGACGGTCTACAACGTCCGGGGGGGCATCAACACGACGTGCACGGTCGACAGCCGCGCACAGGACTAGGGAGGCGTGGAATCGCACACGCGCCGCCGGCTCCCCGACGTTCCCGCCGCGCCCCCTCCTGCGTCGCGCCGCCCAGCGGGCCCGCCCTCGCCGGCCCGCTTAGACATTCCTTGCACCTGAACGGACTCCCCCCGCTCCGGCGTGGTTTGTGACCCGCCTGCCCGTCCCCCATGAAGAAGCTCCTCCTCGTTGCTCTCCTCGTCGCCGTGGTCGTGGCCGCTACAGGGCTCTGGCTCGCCTTCTGGCCGAACACCCCCGCCTACGAGGGCGAGCGGGGCGTCCGCCTCCCCACCCGGTCGTTCGACGCGGCGGCCGACTCCCTGGAGGCGGCGGGGCTGCTCGCCTCGCGCGGCTCGTTCGAGCTCTTCGCCACGCTCACCGGCTGGGACCAGCAGGTGAAACCGGGGCACTACCGCTTCGAGTCCGGCGCGAGCAACTGGGCGCTCATGGACAAGATCCGGAAGGGGCTCCGCGACCCCATCACCCTGACGATCCCGCCTGGGACGCGGCCGGGGCGCATGGCCCGGGTCCTCCGGAACCAGCTCGGCACCGACTCGACGGCCGTCGTGGAGGCGCTCCGCGACACCGCCTTCGCCGAGTCGCTCGGCACCGACGTGGCGCACCTCCACGGCCGGCTCCTCGCCGAGACGTTCGAGGTGTACTGGACCGACGACGCGCGCGAGGCCCTCCGCCGCATCCACAACCGGTACGAGCGGTTCTGGACCGAGGAGCGGGAGGCGAAGGCGCGCGCCCTCGGCCTCTCGCCCGACGAGGTGCTCACGCTGGCGAGCATCGTGGAGTGGGAGGCGCGCCATCCTGAGGAGCGGCCCCGCATCGCGGGCGTCTACCTCAACCGGCTCCTCGGGCGGACGGCCGCCGGGCGGATGCGGCTCCAGGCCGACCCCACCGTGCAGTACGCCCTGATGGAGACCGACGGCGGCCCGATGCGGCGCCTCCTCCGCGTCGACTACCGCTTCCCCCACCCCTACAACACCTACCTCATCGACGGCCTCCCCCCGGGCCCCATCACGAACCCGTCCGAGTCCTCCGTCGACGCCGTCCTCGACAACGAGGCGCACGACTACCTCTTCTTCGTCGCCGAGCCGGGCGGGGACGGGCGGCACCGGTTCAGCCGGACGGCCACCGAGCACAGCCAGGCCGCCGACGAGTGGAGCCGCTGGCTCTCGGAGCAGGTCCGCCTCCGCCGCGCGCGGGAGCGCGCCGAGCGTGACTCCCTCGCCCGCCTCCAGGCCCCGGGCACCACCCGCTGACCTCTCTCTCTTCCCGCATGAACGCCCGCGTCGTCCGAACGCTCACCGCCACCCAGCTCCGGCAGGAGCTGCGGCACCCCCGAAGCGGCCGCTTCGCCGCCTCGCGTGTCGGGCTGACGGCGCTGGCGTACGGGTTCTCCGGCCTCGTCCTGGCCGCCTCCCTCGGCGCCGCCGCCCCCGAGACCGTGCTTTACGTGGCCGGCTCGTTCGGCCTCGTCCTCGCCGCCTTCGGCGTGGCGGGGTCGTACGACGAGCTGATGGGGCGGCCGAAGGACAACGCCTGGCTGGTGACGCTGCCGGCGAGCGAGGCGGAGCAGTACGCCGCGCGGCTCGTGAGCATCGGCCTCTACGTCGTCCTCATCGCGGTGTCGGTGTCGCTGCCGGTGGGCGTGGGCGTGGCGATGGCACACGGGCTGGCGGCCGGGCTGAGCGTGGCGGTCCTCGTGACCGGAGGGATGGTATGGACCGCGACGGCGGCCGTGGCGCTCTTGTGGGCCCTCACGCTGGGGCTCCCCTTCCGCGTCCTCCGCCCCGCCGTCGCGACGACGCGGACGCTGCTCATCGCCGCGCTCGTGCTGGGGTACCAGTGGGTGGGCTCGCAGCCCGAGGTGATGACGGCGCCGTGGTGGCCCGCGGCCTGGCTCGCCGACGGCCTCGCGGGGCGCCCGACGCGGGGGCTGGCGCTCCTGCTCGGCTCGGTGGGTCTGCTGGTGGCGGCGCTCGCGGTGTACTTCCCCAACCGGTACTTCCGCCTCCTCCACCGCCTCGCCAGCGGGGCCGAGGAGGCCGACCGGCGCGCGCGTGAGCGACGCACGCTCCTGCTCCCCGAGCGGCTCCTCGTCCGCGCGCCCGCCGCCCGTGCCGCCTACGGCTTCGCCCTCTCGGCCTTCCGCGACGACCGCCTCGTGCGGGGGCGGCTGTGGCCGGCGGCCCTCCTCCCGCTCGGCTTCGTCCTCTTCGGCTGGTGGATGGGCGGGCTCGGCGACCTGTTCCGGTACGGCGCCGAGAACGTCCTCGCCCTCCCCGAGACGCGGCTCCACCTCTCGGTCGTCGTGATCCTCCTGTTCTGCGGGCAGTCGCTCGTGAAGACGCTCCAGTTCTCGGACCACGCCGAGGCGGCGTGGGTGTTCGACGCCCTCCCGGGCGCGCGCCCGCGGCTGCTCCAGCTCGGCGCGCAGCAGGCGCTCCAGTTCCGCGTGCTCCTCCCGCTCCACGCCGTCCTCACGCTCGTGCTCCTGACGAAGATGCCGCCGAGCCACGCCCTCCTCCACACCGGGTTCTGGTACGCCTCCCTCGCCCTCATCACACGCGTGCACGCGGTGCTCCACCGGCGCCCCCCGTTCGCACGCCACGGCGACCGCTTCGACGCCGGCAGCCGGTTCATGCCGCTGCTCGTCTCGATCCCCGAGGCCATCGCGGTGCTCATCGTTCAGATGCTCACGTTCACGGAGCCCCGGCTGGCGCTGCAGGCCATCATCGGCCTCCTCCTCCTCAACGCGGGGTTTGCCCGGCTCCTCGTGCACCGCCGCCGGCCACGGACGCCGACCGTCGGGGCGGCCGCGGTGCCTGCGGAGGCCGTCTAGCGACGCGCTAGAAGCGGAGGTCCAGCCCGACCTGGAGGGCGTTGCGGCGCCCGACGACGCCGTCGAGGGGGACGAACGCGTCCTCGTCGCGGGTATGGGTGAAGGCGAGGTCGAGGCGCGCCTGCGGGTGCAGCTGCACCCCGACGCCGAGCGCGTACTGCTGGCGAACGGCCTCGGGCACGGGCCCGTCGAAGCGGGGGTCGGGCTGGAAGGCGGCCCCGACGCGGAGGGCGACCGCGCCGAGCCGCGCCTCGCCCCCCACGCGGGAGTTGAGGACGGTGCGGAAGAGGGCCTCTGCGAACGCGTTCTCCCGCACGAGGTCGGCGTCGCCGTCGGTGTCGAAGCGAGCCTGCGACCAGTCCACGACCTCGACGTCGGCCGTGACGAGGAGGGTCTCGCTGCCGGCGAGGAACCCGAGGGCGACGCGCCAGGGCGTCACGAGGGCCACGTCGCGCGGCGGCACCACGTCGTCGGTCCAGACCCGCCCCACCTGCTCCACCCGGAGGTAGGTCGGCGTCTCGACGGTGAGGCCGAGGCGCACGCCGTAGTCGAGCGCGAGCGAGAGGCCGCCCCGCACGTTGACGCCGGCGAGTTCGGCGTCGAACCACGGCGCGGCGTCGCGCGGCGCGTTGGGATCGGCGCCCTCGCGGCGGTAGCGACCGACGGGGGCGTTGACGGAGAGCCCCCCCATCAGGCGCGGCGTGAGGGCGACGGCCCCCGCCAGCGAGGCCTCCCCCTGCCACCCCTCCTCCTGCAGCGAGGGGAACCGGCCGTCGGAGACCACGCGTGCGTAGGTGGCGGTCTCCTGGTAGCCGCCGCCGAAGGCGAGCGCGCCGCGGGCGACTGGTAGCGGCGCTGCGAAGCCCAGCGCGCTGAGCGTGGCCGCCTCGGCCTCTCCCGAGGAGCGGCGCCCGCGCGTGCCGTCCGTCTCTCGCGTGAACGCGTGCGCGGCGGCGATGGCTTGGCGGCTCCGGAGGTAAGCGAGGCCCGCAGGGTTCGCGAACGCGGCCGTCCAGTCACCCAGCCCGGCCGCGGCTGCCCCGCCCATCGCCGTCATCCGCGCACCGATGGCGGGCTCGCGTTGCCCGAGGCGGTAGAGGTCGTCGGCCGTCTGTGCGGTCGCTGGACCGGCGAGCACGACGGCGAGCAGGAGCAGCAGGAGCCTCGGGTGCAGCAGCAGCGTCATGGCGAGGAGGCGGACAGGGGAGCACAGCGGAGGCCCGCCCCCGAGGCGGCGGGCCTCCCAGCGCAGGGACGGCGCGGCTCAGCGACCACCGCGACGGGACGAGCGCCCACTGCTGCGTCCGTCGTCGCGCGAGGACCGCCCGCTGCTCCGCGACTCGCTGCCGCGCGAGCGCGAGGGGCGGCTCGACTCCCGCCGCGGCGGCGGCGAGGGCCGAGACTCCTGCCGCGGCGGCGGGGCCGGGCGCGACTCCTGCCGTGGGGGCGGGGCCGGACGGCTCTCCTCGCGGCGTGGGGGCGGGGGCGTGTACGTCCGCTCCGGGGGCGTGTACGACGGGCGGCTCTCCTCGCGTGGCGGGGGGGAGTAGGTCCGTTCCCGGGGCGGCGGCGGCGGGCTGTAGCTCCTCTCGGGGCGCGGCTCAGGGCGCCGCTCCGGACGCGCCTCCTCGCGCGGCGGGGTGTAGGTGCGGCGCGGCGGGGGCGCCTCGGCACGGCGGGTCTCCGGGCGGCGGGTCTCCTGCCGAGGCGGCGTGGCGCGCTGCGGGCGCGGCGTCTCGGTGCGCGTGGGCGCACGCTCCTCCCGCAGCGGCGTGCGCTCGACCCGCTGGGGCTGCGTGGCTCGTTCCGGCCGGCGCTCCACGCGCTGCGGCGTCCGCTCGGCGCGCTGGGGCGTCCGCTCGGCACGTTGCGGCGTCCGCTGGGCGCGAGCGGGCGGAAGCAGAGAGCGGGTCGGCCCCGACTGCGCCAACGTGCTCCGCGTCGGCGAGACGAGGGTGCGGCCGAGGCCGAGGCGGCCGTCGTTGACACGCACCGGTCCGGCGAGCGTCACCGGCCCGCGGTCCCCGTCCTCGTCGAAGCTGTGGCGGCGCCACTGGTTCGTGTGCCAGCCGTGGCCGTAGCCGTCGTAGTAGCCGCTCCAGTAGCCTCCGCCGTAGCCGTAGGAGGCGTCGTAGTAGCCGTCGTGGTACCCGTCCCAGTAGCTGCCGTAGTAGGGCCCGTAGTACCCGGAGCCGAACCACAGCGAGATCCCGAAGCTCGGCCGGTAGCAGGGCACCCAGGGGTTGTAGTACCACGAGCCGTAGTAGAACGGGTCGTAGTAGTAGGCGACGGCGTGGTACGGCGCGTAGTACGGGCGGTAGTGGTACGGGCGATACCAGGCGTAGCGGTAGTACGGGCGGTACGTGTAGTACGGGCGGTAGTAGACGTAGACGGGCGAGGTGTAGCCCGGCGCGTAGCGGTAGTAGTCGGCGTAGTAGCCGCCGTAGTAGTACCCGTCGTCGTAGGGGTCGTAGCCGTCGTACCCGTAGCGGTCGTCGTCGTAGTAGTACGTCTGCTCGTCGTCGTAGTAGTAGCGGGAGACGGAGACGGCGTCGGGGTCGTACTCGGCGTACTGGCGGACCGACTCCGCGGGCGTCACGCCCCACCCGACGCTGGTGTCGTTCCCGGGTGCCTCGGCGTAGGCCGCCTCGTCCTCCACGGCGGCGTCGGCGGCGTAGGGGTCGAGGTAGGGGTCGTTCGCGACGCCGATGCGGGGCTGCACCTCGTCGGCGGCGGGGGCCGCCGTGGCAGCGGGCGGGGCCTCCGGCGCCGCGGGGCGCGACGTGCCGAGCTGGGTGTAGCAGCCGGCCAGCGGCGCGAGGGCGAGCGCGGCGGCGAGGGCGAGCAGCCGGGGGTGAGCGCGGGGCGAGGTCATGGAAGGAGGGGTTGGAGCCGGCGGCGCCCGAGGCGGCCGCGGCCGAAAAGAACAGAGGAGCGCAGGGCAGCCGGTGAAGCGGTGGAGGAGCCGGCGGCGCACGGTGGCGGGGCGCGCGCGCCGCCCGGTATATTCCCGGCCCCTTACGGAGCCGCCGCACCGCCCGCGCGAGTAACACGCGCCGGGGGCGGGTCGGCGGCTTTTCGCACCGGCACCCCGCGGCCCTGAGCCGGGCTCGGGGTGCGAAGATAAACCCCGCGCGACCGCGCCTGTTTCGGGCGGTTACGCCTCCCCTCCCCCGCCATGGCCGAGAAGATCACCCCGCGCGCCGACGACTACGCGCAGTGGTACCAGGACGTCGTCCGCGCCGCCAAGCTCGCCGAGACCTCCCCCGTCCGTGGCTCGATGGTGATGCCGCCGAACGGGTACGAGCTGTGGGAGAACATGCAGCGCGGCCTCGACGGGATGTTCAAGGCCACGGGCCACCGCAACGCGTACTTCCCCCTCTTCATCCCGCAGAGCGTCCTCGCCCGCGAGGCCGAGCACGTCGAGGGGTTCGCGAAGGAGTGCGCCGTCGTCACGCACTACCGCCTCACGTCCGACGGCGAGGGCGGGCTGGTGGTGGACCCCGACGCGAAGCTGGAGGAGCCGCTCGTCGTCCGGCCGACGTCCGAGACCATCATCTGGGACACCTACAGCCGGTGGATCCAGAGCTGGCGCGATCTCCCCATCCTCATCAACCAGTGGGCCAACGTGGTCCGCTGGGAGATGCGGACGCGGCTGTTCCTCCGGACGGCCGAGTTCCTCTGGCAGGAGGGCCACACGGCCCACGCCACGAGTGAGGAGGCCGTCGCGGAGACGCGCCAGATGCTCGACGTCTACGCTCGGTTCGCCGAGGAGTGGATGGCGATGCCGGTCCTCAAGGGGGTCAAGACCGCCAGCGAGCGGTTCCCCGGCGCCGTGGACACCTACTGCATCGAGGCGCTGATGCAGGACGGGAAGGCGCTCCAGGCCGGCACCTCGCACTTCCTCGGGCAGAACTTCGCCAAGGCGTTCGACTGCACGTTCCAGAACCAGGACAACGAGCAGGAGCACGTCTGGGCCACGTCGTGGGGCGTGAGCACGCGGCTCATCGGCGCCCTCATCATGACGCACGGCGACGACCAGGGCGTGGTGCTCCCGCCCCGGCTCGCGCCCATCCAGGTGGCCGTCGTCCCCATCCTCCGCAAGGACGGCAACGAGGCCGTCCTCGACGCCGGGCACCGGATCGCCGAGACCCTCCGCGGCGCGGGCCTCCGCGTCGTCTTCGACGACCGCGACCAGTACCGGCCGGGCTGGAAGTTCAACGAGTACGAGGTGCAGGGCGTCCCGCTCCGCCTCGCC
>JAWWCA010000016.1:0-26453 GCA_033720695.1 Rubricoccaceae bacterium | reverse complement strand
CGGGCGTGCTCGCGCTCGGCGCCCTCCTCGCCCTCGCCGTCGTGGCGCAGCCGTACCTCACGCAGTGGGAGTACAAGGCGCTCTCGATCCGCGGCGACGGCGGCGGGGGCGGGCTGGCGTGGGAGTACGCGATGGCGTGGAGCCAGGGCGTCGGCGAGCTGGTCACGCTCGCGCTCGCCGACGCCTACGGCGGCGACGAGCTGTACTGGGGGCCGAAGCCGTTCACCGCCGGGCCGCACTACGTGGGCGTGCTGGTCCTGCTCCTGGCCGTCTACGGCGTCTTCGGCGTGGCGCGCCGGGCGACGACGGGGCTCGGCATCGCGGCCCTCCTGATGACGCTGTTCGCGCTGGGCGAGCACCTCCCGCTCGTGAACCGCCCGATGTACGAGCTCTTCCCGCTCTTCAGCGCGTTCCGCGTGCCCGAGACGTGGCTCGCGGCCGTGGCCCTCGTCCTCGCCGTCCTCGCCGGCTACGGCGCCTACTGGGTGCAGCGGCGCGAGGCCACCGACGGGGCCGAGGCCCGGAAGACCCGCTGGCTCTACGCCGGCCTCGGAGGGACCGCCGCCCTCGTGGCGCTGCTGTGGGCGGCCGGCCCCTCGCTGTTCGACTTCGCGCGGCCGGGGGAGGGGGCGCAGGTGGAGGCCGCGATCGCGCAGCAGTACGGCGTCGGGCTCAGCGACCCGCGCGTGCAGCAGGCCGCGGGGCAGTTCCTCGCCGAGATCCGCGACGAGCGCGCCAGCATGCTCCGCGCCGACGCCGGCCGGGCCCTCCTCTTCCTCGCCTTCGCGGCCGGGCTCCTCGTCCTCTACCGCCGCCAGACGATCCGCCCCTGGCTGGCCGTCGCCGGCCTCGTCCTCCTCGTCACCGTCGACCTCTGGGGCGTCGACCGCCGCTACTTCGACGAGGACCACCCGGCCCTCCGCCCCCGCCGCGACGTCGCGGCCACGATCCCGGAGTACGACCTCGACCGGTTCCTCCAGAACAAGGTGGAGATGGCAGGCGGGCCGGGCCACTTCCGGGTCCTCCCGCTCTCGACGAGCCCCACCTCCGACGCACGCTCCTCCTTCTTCTACGAGTCGGTCGCCGGGTACCACGGCGCCAAGCTCGCCCTCTTCCAGGACTACCTCGACCGCCTCCTCCTCACGCCCGAGGGCGCCGTCAACGAGAACGCCGTCGACCTCCTGAGCGCGCGCTACGTCGTGGCCGCGCAGCCCCTGCCCGGGACCACGCCCGTGTTCCAGGACGACGCCACCGGGCTCCTCGTCCTCGAGAACCCCGACGCCCTCCCGCGCGCGTTCTTCGCCGAGCGGGTCGAGGTGGTCGAGGCCGAGGCGGCGATGTTCGAGCACCTCCTCGCCCCCGACGCCGATCTCCGAGGCACGGCCTATCTCTACGAGCCGCCGCCGGCGGGGTACGCGCCCGCCCCCATCGACTCGGCGAGCACGGCGACGGTGGACCTCGAGCGGTACACCCCGCGCGAGATCGTGTGGCAGGTGGAGACCGACCGGCCGCGGCTCCTCGTCGCCAGCGAGGTGTACTACCCGGCCGGGTGGGGCGCCACCGTGGACGGCTCGCCCGCGGAGATCCTGCAGGTGAACCACCTCCTCCGCGGGGTCCTCGTGCCTGAGGGCGAGCACATCGTCACGATGGCGTTTGACCCGCCGACGCACCGGACGAGCGTCGTCGTGAGCCTGCTCGCGTCGCTCCTCGTCTACCTCGGCGTGGTGGTGCTGGGGGGGCTGGTGTGGTACCGCCGCGGGCACCCGAAGGGGTGAGGCGTAGGCGGAGAGGGGCGCCCTAGAATGTGCTTGCAGATTCGGTTACGTCTCTTACATTGGGGCGTTACGCGGTCAGCCCTTCGGGTGCCATGCAACGCCTCCTCGTGGTCCTCCTGGTTCTCGTCGTCCCGCCGATGGCCTCGGCCCAGACGGCGCCCTTCGTCGAAGACCTCACGAGCGTCCTCGTGCAGGGCGCCGAGCGCTCCATCGCGGCGCTGTGGGGCGACTACGATAGCGACGGGGACCCCGACCTCCTCGTCACGGACGCAGACAACGGCTCCCTGGATGAGCTCTTCCGCAACGAGGGGGGGGGGATCTTCACCGCGCTCTCGTTCCAGACCAACGATGCGCAGTCGGCGATCACGAACAGCGGCTCATGGGTCGATCTGAGGGTGAACGGCCAACTGGATCTCATCACGTCATCGCTGAACGACGGAAGCCTGCTCCTCAACCGAGGCAGCCAAGCCGGCGTCCCCAACTTCGTCCACCGGTTCACCCGGCTCGACGACTTCGACGATCAACGGTCGGTAGACATGGCTGACTACGACGGCGACGGCAACCTCGACGGGGTTATCCTCCGGCGGTTCAACAAGACCAACTTGCTCGTCCGCAACGACCTCGATCGCGGGATGCTCCTCATGCCCAGTGCGATCAGCGAGCGGCCGTACGACACGGCATCGTCGTGCTGGGGGGACGTGAACAACGACGGGCGGCCGGATCTGTACGTCGTGAATACGAGCTTCGACCCCAACGAGCTCTTCCTCAACGTGGAGGGCGTGATGGAACGGGTCACGGATCAGCCGACCGTCAATGACTCGGGACGCTCGCAGAGTTGCTCGTGGGGAGACTACGATGCGGATGGAGACCTCGACCTGGCCGTGACCAATGTCGGGTCGCCCGATCGCCTCTTCCGCTTCGACGATGGCGTCGCCGTGGAGGTGGCCCTCGACGGAGGAGCGGTGACCGACTCCTTCGGGAGTGCGTGGGGCGACGTGGACAACGACGGCGATCTCGACTTGGTCATTGCGCGGGTCGACGAGGCGAGCATGCTGTTCCTCAACGAGGGCGACGACCAGTTCGCACAGATCCCGCTCGGGGATGCCTCCTACGGCCACGGCGTCGCCGCGACGTTGGTGGACGACGACCTCGACGGCGACCTCGACCTCTACATCACCTACGGCGGGTTCAACCTTCTCCAGCAGAACCGTCTCTACCGCAACGCGACGGACGGGGTGGGGAACTGGCTCGCCGTCGCCCTCCGGAGGCCGGGCGAGCCCAATCGGTATGGCGTCGGGGCGCACGTCTACGCGTACGCCACGATCGACGGAGTGCCCGGCGTGCAGCTCAGACCCATGCACACGAACTCCGGCCGGCAGGCGCAAGCCGGGTATCGTGTTCATTTCGGTCTCGCCGACGCCACCGTCGTGGACTCTCTCGTGGTGGACTGGCCACAGGGGGTCTCGGACGACCGTACGGTGCTCTACGACGTCGCGGTAAACCAGGCCATCACCGTCGGAGACGGTGTGGTTGCGTCCACCGATGAGGCTCCCGAGTGGGGCGCAGGCCCTGTGGAGGCCCTCGCGTCGTTTGAGGTGGGTGAGGCCCACCCGAATCCGTCGAGAGGAAGCGTCACGATCCCCGTGCGCTCGGGAGGGGATGGAGAGGTTCGTGCGGAGGTGCTCGATGTCCTCGGGCGACGTCTCGCCGTTCTGGAGGGCGAGGGCGCCGCGGGTGCGACGGTCCGGCTCTCGTGGGACGGAAGGGACGGCAGCGGGGGGCGGGCGCCAGCCGGGATGTACGTCCTCAGGGTGCAGCAAGGTGGAGACGAGGAGGTCGTGAAAGTCACGCTCCTGGACTGACGCCGACGAGAGACGGGGCGATATTCGGAGGCGAGCGGTGGCTCGCGCCCGTCTCTTCCTCCGTCGCTATGGAGCCGCTCCTGCGCCGCGTCCTCGTTGTCACGTACTACTTCCCACCGGCGGGGGGGCCAGCTGTCCAGCGCATGGCCAAGACGGTGAAGTACCTCCGGGGCTTCGGCTACGAACCGGAGGTGCTGACGGTGGCGAACGGGGCTTACCCGCAGCACGATCCCTCGCTTGCGGCGGATGTCCCCGCCGGAGTCGCCGTGCACCGCACACGCTCGTTCGATCCGTTCGGGGTGTACGCCCGGGTGACGGGGAAACGGAAGGCCGACGCCGTGCCGGTAGGAAGCATCGGAGGAGACCGCTGGGTCGAGCGCCTGGCGAAGTGGGTCCGGGCCAACATGTTCCTCCCGGACGCCCGCGTCGGGTGGGCCCCGTTCGCCGCGCGTGAGGCGCTTCGCCTCCATGACGAGCGACCGTTCGACGCCGTGCTCACGTCGGGACCGCCGCACTCGGACCACCTCATCGGGCGCGCGCTGAAGCGGAGGGCGGGGGTCCCCTGGGTGGCCGACTTTCGCGATCCCTGGACGGGAATCAACTACTACGAGGAGCTGCCCATGACGGAGGCGGCGCGGCGGCTCGATCGTCGGCTTGAGCGCTCGGTTCTCAGCGAAGCGGATCGCGTCATTACCGTGAGCCCCACCTGGGCCGACGAGCTCGCGGCGCTCGGCCAGCGTCCACGCGGTGAGGTCGTGGTCGTGCAGAACGGATACGACGAAGAGGACTTCGAAGGCATCCCGCTGGGACCGGCGGCCGTGGCCCGCGACCGCTTCGTCCTCGCCTACGTCGGGAGCATGTACGCGACGCGCAACCCGATCCCCGTCTGGGACGCGTTGGCTGCACTCGTCAGGGCCGGGGGCGTCGAGCGCCTTCGCCTGCGGCTCGTGGGCGGTGTGGGGGAGGAGGTGCGTCACGCCCTCGCCAAGACTGGCCTCGACACCATCGCGGAGGTCGTCCCGTACGTTCCCCACGAGGAGGCCGTGCGTGCGATGACGACGTCGGCCCTCTTGCTCCTCGTCGTAGACCCCTGCAAGAACGAGCGGGGCATTCTCACGGGGAAGCTCTACGAGTACCTCGCCAGCCGCCGCCCCGTTCTGGCGCTCGGTCCCGTCGAGGGCGACGCAGCGCGACTGCTCGAAGAGACGCAAGGAGGCCACCTCTTCGCACGGGACGACGTGGCGGGGATCGCCGCCTTCGTCAAGGCGCACTACGACGCCTGGGCAGCGGGTACGCCTCGTCCGGGGGCCCCCGCTGATGCCACGGCTTCCTATTCCAGGCGCACAGAGACCGGGGAGATCGCCGCCGTGCTCGACGCTGTGATCGCGCAGGGGGACTAACTTCCGGCGCTCGACCTCACCTCCATGACGGACCCCGCTCCCGGTGCGCACCTCCCAACGCCCGACGATCGCGCAACGGCCGACCGCTTCGCGCGTTCCGTCTCGTTGGTGAAGGCGGCGCTGCCTCCGCCCGCGCACCTCCTCGACCTCGGGATTTCGAACCCGCTCGCAGATCTGATGAGGCACGAGGGGTATGCGGTCTCGAACACCGATGGCGATCTGGACCTCATGCCAGAGACCGTCAGGGAGGTCGAGGCGGATGCGGTGACCGCGTTTGAGGTGCTCGAACACCTCGTTGCACCCTACAACGTGCTCCGCGCGATAAAGGCGCCTCGCCTCTTCGCGTCGGTCCCGCTCCGGCTCTGGTTCGCGAGGGCCTATCGCAACGAGGCAGACCCGTGGGACCGGCACTTCCACGAGTTCGAGGACTGGCAGTTCGACTGGCTGCTAAGGAAGTCTGGATGGCGCATCGTGCAGCGGGAGTACTGGGTCCCGAGGCCGGGGGGGGTGCCCCTCGGCATTCGCCCCATCCTACGCCGCTTCACACCGCGCTGGTACGCCGTCGAGGCGATCCGCGAGAGCAGGTAGCCATGCCCACACGGATCGTACACCTCGCCACCACCCATCGGCCCCGTGACCCCCGCATCTTCCAGAAGGAATGCCGCACGCTCGCAGCGGCCGGGCATGAGGTGGTGTACGTGGTGCCGGGCGAGCGAGACGAGGTCGTCGACGGAGTAGAGATCCAGACGGTGCCCGTCCCGCACTCGGGTCGGGAACGACTGACGGCCACCGTCCAGGCCGTCTACGAGCGGGCCATGGAGCAGGGGCGAGACGCGATCATGCATCTCCATGACTCGGACCTTCTCCGCGTCGGATTCCGGCTAAAGAGGGCCGGGTACCGGGTCGTCTACGATGCGCACGAGGACACCCCGAAGCAGATGCGGTATCAGCATTGGATCCCCACCGGTCTGCGCCCGATCGCCGCGGCGCTGTACGCGCATTGGGAGCGCCGCGCCGGGCGCCTCTTCGACGGGATCATCACGGCGGAGCCCCTCAATGCGGCGCGCTTCCCCGCGTCCAAGACGATCACCCTTCACAACTACCCGATCCTTGACGAGTTGGTCTTGACCGACTCGCCGCCGTACGCGAGCCGTGCGAACCGCATCGTGTACGTCGGAGGGATCAGCCGTGTGCGGGGGATCGAGGAGATGGTGTCGGCCGTCTCGGCCCTCCCGCCGGCCCTGAACGCGGAACTGGTGTTGGCAGGGAGCTTCCACCCAGCCTCGCTCGCCTCTGACGTGGCGAGCTGCCCCCACGTCCGAACCGTGGGGTACGCCAGCCGACCGGAGGTGGCCCGCCTTCTCGCCGAGGCTCGGGTTGGACTCGCGATCCTCCACCCTGTGCGCAAGTACATCGAAGCCTATCCGACGAAGCTGTTTGAGTACATGTCCGTCGGCCTCCCGGCCGTCGTTTCCGATTTCCCCGGCTGGCGAGCCATCGTGGATGACGCCGGGTGCGGGTTGACGGTCGACCCACTCGACTCCGACGCCCTTGCAGAGGCGATCCGGTGGCTCCTCGAGCATCCATCGGAGGCGGAAGCCATGGGCGCCCGTGGCCGCTTGGCCGTGATGGCACGGTACAGTTGGCGAAGCGAGGCAGAACGACTCCTTGCCTTCTACGACCGGATTCTCTCTGGCCATCCCGCCGGGGAGGTTTGGGCTCCCGAGGCGGGGGGGGCATGAGCATGGAAAGCGAGGCACACCGAGAGGCCGCTGCGTCCGGGAGGGGGAGGCCAGCTGGGGCGCTCATGCGCGTGGCGCGGCAGGGGGGGATGTACACGCTCAGCAACCTGCTGGTCAAGGTGGCGGGGCTCGTGCTGCTCGCCTTCTACCTCGACCCGGCCCTCCTCTCCCAGGCCGACTACGGCCGCTTCCAGCTCCTCGAAGCCGCGGCCCAGTTCCTCGTCCTCGTCGGCGGGTTCGGGCTCGCGGCCGGGATGCTGAAGTTCCTCCACGACGCCCGCTACCGCGACCGGCGCGCAGCGCTGCCCTGGACCACGCTCGCCGGGACGCTCCTCTGCGCGGTCGTCGCGGCGGGGCTGCTCGTGCTCTTCGAGCGCGCGCTGGCCGCGTTCCTCGTGGACGACGCGGGCGCGGTCTGGCCCGTCCGCTTCGCGGCCCTCTACGTCGGGCTCAAGCTCGTCGAGGCGGTGCCGTTCATGGTGCTCCGTGCCTACGAGCGCGCGGGGCTGTTCGCGCTCGCGGCGACGACCGAAGCCGCCCTCCTCGTCGGCACCGTCGTGGTCTTCCTCGACGCGGGGCACGGGCTGAACGGGGTGATGGCGGGGTACGTCGTCTCGGCCGGCGGGGTGACCCTCGCCCTGACCGCCCTCATGCTGGTGCGGTACCCGCCGCGGTTCGACGCCTCGCTGCTGCGCCCCCTCTTCGCGTTCGGCGCCCCCCTGGCCGTCGCGAGCGCGGCCGCCGTGGCGCTCAACGCCGGCGACCGCTTCGTGCTCAAGGCGTTCACCGACGCCGACACCGTGGGCGTGTACGGCCTCGCGGCGAAGTACGCCGGGCTCGTCAACATGCTCTTCGTGCAGAGCTTCAACATGGCCTTCGCCGTCATCGGGCTGAAGGCGCTCGCGCCCGAGGGCGAGGGGGCCGACGTCCACCGCCGGACGTTCCGGCACTTCGTCGTGCTGACGGGGTGGGGCGTCCTCGGCGTCGCCCTCCTCGCGCGGGACGTCACGGCGGCGCTCTCCCCCAACCCCGCCTTCCTTGAGGCCGAGCCGCTCGTGCTCCCGCTCGCCCTCGGGTTCATGGCCTACGGCATCTACTACATCGCGATGAACCTGCTCTACGCCGGCGGGCGGACGGGCACGATCGCCGCGGGGGTGGCGGCGGCGGCGGCTGCCAACCTCGCGCTGAACGTGCTCGCCATCCCGCGCTACGGCGCGATGGGGGCGGCCCTCGCCTCGCTCGCCGCCTACGCGGGCCTGGCGGCGCTCACGATGTGGCGCGCACGGCGCGAGGCGGCGGTGGCCTACCGCTGGGATGCGCTGGTGTCGGTGCTCTTCCTCGTGCTCGGGCTGTGGGTGCTGGCGCAGCCGTCGGTGGGGTGGAGCACCGCGGCGCGGCTCCCGTTCCGGCTCGCCCTGATCGCCGCCTACCCGGCGGGCGTGTTGCTGGCGGGGCTGTACGCGCGCGAGGAGGTCCGCACGCTGCTCCGCGCCCCGCTCACGGTCCTGCGGTCGGGGCCGGAGCAGGAGGGGTAAGGCGCCGGCGCGGCGTGCTCCCGCCGCGTTGACTTGCTTCCGAGGGGGCCGGTATATTGCCCGACCTCTCCCTCCGGCTTACCCCCTCCCTCTATGCCCTCCAACGACTACGGCATCGCCCTCGGCATGGTCGAGACGCGCGGGCTCGTCGGCGCCGTCGAGGCGGCCGACGCCATGGTCAAAGCGGCCCGCGTCACGCTCATCGGCAAGGAGAAGATCGGCGGGGGGTTCGTGACCGTGATGGTGCGGGGCGACGTCGGCGCCGTCAAGGCGGCCACGGACGCCGGGGCGGCCGCCGCCGAGCGCGTCGGCGAGCTCGTCTCGGTCCACGTCATCCCGCGCCCGCACGCCGACGTCGAGGCGATCTTGCCGGACGGGCAGGGCGGCTAGCCGGGGCCGGCCATGGCCGCAGCGCCCCTCCAAGACGCCGCCCTCGGGCTGCTCGAGACGCACGGCCTCGTGGCCGCCATCGAGGGCACCGACGCCATGCTCAAGGCGGCCGAGGTCCGGCTCCTCCACCAGGAGCGGACCGTGCCCGCCCTCATCACGAGCACGATCGTCGGTGAGACGGCGGCCGTCCGGGCGGCCGTGGAGGCCGGCCGCGCCGCCGCCGAGCGGGTTGGAAGGGTGGTCTCCGCCCACGTAATCCCGCGCCCGGCTCCGGAGGTGTGGCCCGTGGTGGCCGCCGCGCCCGCCCCGCCCGCCGCGCCTCGCCGCGCCCGTGCGGGGGACGGCCTCGCCGACAAGACGGTGGCGGAGCTGCGCCGCCTCGCCCGCGCCCAGGAGCACGACACGTTCAGCGGGAGGGCCGTCTCCCGCGCCACGAAGGCGGACCTGCTCCGCTTCCTCCGCACCGGCGAGGCGTGAGGCGGCGGACCGCCGGAGGACCCGCCGCGCGCCGCCCCTGACCTGACCGCCGCGCCCGCCCCGCGCCTATGCCGACCGACCCCTTCGAGCGCCTCCGCGAGCTGTTCCCCCGCACCGTCCGCGAGGGGGGCGACCCGACAGACGCCCGGCGGCGCCTCCTCGCCATGGGGTTCTCGCTCGTCGTGGCGTTCCTGCTCTGGCTCACCGTCAACATGGGGGAGACCTACACGCTCACCCTGGGGAGCCCGCTGACGATGGCCCGGCTCCCCGATGGGCTCGCGCTCCGCGAGCCCCTGCCACCGGAGGTCCAGGTGCAGTACGAGGGGGTGGGGTGGGCCCTCCTCGCCCTCAGCCGGACCCCCCCCGTCGTCCCCGTCGACGCCGACGGCACGACGGTGAACCTGCTGCGGGCCGCCTCGGAGTCGTCCCAACTCCCCCTGGGGGTCTCGGTTCGGAGTGTGCGGCCGACCTCGCTCGACCTCGCCCTCGGCCCCTCGACGACGCGGCGGCTCCCGGTGCAGGTCGCCGGCGAGATCGACCTCGCGCCGGGGTACGGCCTCCTCCGCCGCCCCCGCCTCGACCCCGACACCGTCACGGTGTGGGGCGCGCGGTCCCTGCTCGACGGCTTCGAGGCGTGGCCGACGGTCCCCGTCGCGCTCACCGATCTCCGGCGCACCGTCACGACCCTCGTCCCGCTCGCCGACACCCTCGCCTCGCTCGTGGACGTCTCGCACGACCGCGTGGAGGTGACGCTGGCCATCGGGCAGTTCACGGAGGGGACGCGGACGCTCAGCGTGCGGGTGGAGGGGGTGCCCCCGGGGGTCTCAGCCGTCCGTCTCATCCCGCCCCGGGTCCGCGCCACCTACCTCGTGCCGACCGAGGCCGACCACTACGAGCGCGCCGAGACCTCGGACGCGTTTTACGCCGTCGTGGACTACGCCGACATCCTGCGGGACACCACGGCGGGGACCGTCCCCGTGGCCCCTCGCATCCCCGAGGGGTTGCTGATCCAGGACGTCCGCCTGGAGCCCCGCCGGTTGGAATACTACACGGTCCGGGAGTGATCGACGCATCGGGCGACCGGCTCGTCGGTCCCCACCCCGAGGACGCCCCCCGAACGACCCCCGCTCCCCATCCCTATGCTCTGGCTCGCTCTGGCCGTCGCCTGCAGCCTCGCGATTGCCGTGCTCTTCAAGCTCAGCGAGCGGCGAGCGCTCGACCGGACCGCGCTACTGACGGTGAACTACGCCGTGGCGGGGGGGCTCTCCCTGGTCGTGCTCGGGGGGGGGAGAGCGGCCCCGGAGGTGGGGCTGATCGCGCTAGGCGTGGCGACGGGCGTCCTCTTCATCGCGGGGTTCTACGTGTTCGCCTTCGCCATCCGCGAGGCGGGGATGGGGCTGGCGGCCGGCGTGATGCGGCTGGCTGTGGTGCTCCCGTTCCTGGCCTCGTGGCTGGTGTGGGGCGAGGAGCCGACGAGCGGCCAGCTCGTCGGGCTCGGGCTCGCGGGCGTCGCGTTCGTCCTGCTGGCGCGGCGCGCGGCGGAGCCGGGGCGTCCCGAGGCAGGCGGGCCGAGCCGACCCGCCGCCGATGCCCGGACGTTCACCGCGCTCGCCCTCCTCTTCCTCGCAGGGGGAACCGTGGACGTGGCGCTGAAGCTGTTCGACGAAGCCTTCGCGGGCCCGGACAGCCGGCCGTTCTTCCTCCTCCTCGTCTTCGGGGTCGCGTTCCTCGTCGGACTCGGGCTGGTGGGAAGGCGGGGGGTGCGGACGGGGCGCTGGCCTCGCCCCGTCGTCTTGGCCTGGGGAGCCGCGCTCGGCCTCGTCAACTACGGCTCGGTCGAGTTCATCCTCCGGGCGCTGGAGGGGCTGGATGGGACGTTCGTGTTCCCGGCCAACAACGTCGCGATCGTGATGGGGGCGGCGCTCCTGGGCGTCGGGGTGTGGGGCGAGCGCCTGACGCGGTGGAACTGGCTCGGTCTTGGCCTGGCCGCCCTCGCCCTCGTCTTTCTCGCGCCCCGGTGACCCGCGTACTCCCGCGCACGCGCCGCGCGTTGCTCTGACCCCCCGCGCCCATGTCCGACGCTCTCTCCGCCTCTCCCTCGCGCCACCGGGCGCCGCGCCTGCTCGTCGCAGGGCTGGTGCTCGGTCTCGTCGCCGTCCTGGCCGTCCTGGCCCTGTGGGGGTCGCGGCCCCGGCTGACGGAGGAAGCGGTGCAGACGGCCATCGTCACGACGCTGGCCGAGGAGGCCCCCGCCTCGTTCCTCATCACGGGCACGCTCACGTTCGCGACCACGGTCGAGGGGCGCAGCGACAAAACCCTGCTCCCGGGGCTCCTCAACCTCGACCTCGGCACCACGCGGGCCGAGGTGCGCGTGCCCGGCCGCGTCGCCTACGGGTTCGACGTCCGCAGGCTGCGGCCCTCCGACATCGGCTTCACCGAGGACGGCGTCGTGGAGGTGGACCTCCCCGCGCTCGAGGTGTTCTCGGTCGAGCCCGAGCTGGAGCGGGCCGAGATGCGGACCGACGTGGGGTGGGCACGCCTCCACCGCAGCAGCGGGCAGCGCGTGGAGCAGCTCGCCCTCCAGGAGGTGCGCCCCGCGATGCGGGCCTCGGCCGAGCGCTTCCTCGACCAGTCGGAGTCGCCGCGGCTCCATACGGCCGAGGCGATGGCGCACCTGCTCACGCCGCCGCTCCAGGCTGCGGGGCTCGCGTCGCCACGCTACCGGTTCCGCCTGCCGGGCGGGACTGTCCTAGAGCTGGAGGGGGCGCCCCCGGCGTCGCCGGGCTGACGTGAAGAGGCTGCGAGCCGGGAGAACGAACGGGGCTGCCGGGTAGGACTGCCGACCCATCCTCCGAACCCGTCCCCCCGCCATGGTCGTCGCGCTCCGAACCCTCTCTCGGGTCCTCCCGTTTCGCTGGGCCCTCCGGGCCTTCCTCTTCCTGACGCCGCAGGGGCGCGCCTTCCGCCGCGCCTCGTGGCTCGCCGCCCCGATCGCTCTCTGGCTCACCCGCAAGCGCTGACGTCCCGCTCTGAGGGCCGTTGCTCCCGCGTTGTCTCGATCCGCCTCCCGCTCGACCCCCTCCTACGTGGACACGCCCACGGGGCTCGTGACCCCCGCGGGCACCCGCTTCCGGACGACCGAGACGCTGCTCGTGGAATGGGCCGGGCCGGTGTTCGAGCACGAGCCGCTGGGCGAGATCGTGCGCCGGGCCGAGGTGTGGATCCGGGGGCCGGCCACGCTGGCCCTCCTCGCCCTCCCCATCTTTCTCCTCGGCGTGCCGCCGTGGGCGGCCGGCCTCCTCGCCCTTGCGCTCTACGCCTCGGCGGCGCTGGCGCTGCCCGCGGGGCCGAGCCGCTGGGCCGGCGGGGTGCTGGCCGTCGTGGAGAAGCCGCTCGTCCAGGGCCTCTACTACGTCGTCGTGCTGAGCTGGCTGGGCCTCGGGGGCGAGGTGGCCGCCGTGCTCGTGGGGCTGGCCGGCTTCGTGGGGTTCCGGCTGGGAGCCGTTCAGGCCCTCCTCGCGCCGGTCCTCGCACCCGCCTACCGCCGCCTCTACCCCCTCCCGCCAGCCGATCAGGTCCTGCGGGCGCACGTCCTGCGGGCGGCCCTGCGCCACGGCGTCCGGCTCCCGGAGCTGACGGCGCTGGAGCAGAGCGCGCGGGCGGCCTGGCAGCGCGGGAAGGAATAGCGCACCCCCCGTCCACCCCGCCGGGGTCCGCCGCGGGTACCTTGCGAATCCTCGTCCGCCCACACTCCCTATGGCCCGCACGCCATTCGACCCGTCCTGCGGGTTCGACATCGCTGCCACCACCATCCGCGACTCCGAGACCCTCGACCGGATCTCAGAGTGGGGCTACCGCCTCGTCCGGCACGAGAGCGGCACGCTCTTCCTCCACGAGGCGTTCTACGACGCCGACGGCATGCTTCTGGGCCTCGCCATCCCCCCGACGCGACTCTGCGGCGACACCCTAGAGAAGGTTCGGGAAGAGCTGAGGTGGATGAACGAGGGGGTCGGTGAGCCGATCCTCGACGCCGCCGAACTCGGATCGTTCGAGGGGACGTTCCACCGCTATGGGTGGAAGGGGGACAACGGCGCCCAGATGCCCGGCGGCCCCTTCTTCGACAACTGATGACGGCGCGGGGCGCTCAGGCCTGCCGCTCGAGCCAGAACACCAGGATGTCGTCGCAGAAGCGCGGCTCCTCGCTTCGCGCGAGCATGGTCTCGAGGAGCGCCTTGATGGGCTGCTCGGCATGGTGGGCCTCGGCGGCCGCGAGGGCCACGCCGCCCTCGCCGAACGGCCGCCCGCCCCGCGCCACGTGCTCGTTGAGGCCGTCGGTGTAGCACAGCAGCACGCTGCCCTCCGGGAGCGAGAACGCCTTGTCCACGTACTCGGTGGCGGGGTCGAGGCCGAGGATGAGGTCGGAGTACTCGACGATCCCGGGGCCCGGGGCCGAGAGGAGGATGGGGCGGCAGTGGCCGGCGTTGCAGTACGTCACGCGGTGCTGCTCGGGGTGCCAGCGCAGGAGCAGGAGGCTGGCGAAGGTCTCCTCGAGCACCTCGTCCTGGATCAGCATCCGGTTGACCCGGCGCATGAGCGCGGCCGGGCTGACGTCGGACTTGAGGACGGCGTGGATCGTGCTCCGGATGTAGGAGAGGAACGAGAAGGCATAGAACTTCGCCTGGAGCCCCTTCCCCATGATGTCGCCGACGGTGAAGAGGTAGGAGCCGTCGTCGAGGCGGACCCAGTCGAAGAGGTCGCCGCCGCCGTCCTCGCGGGGCTGGGAGAAGAAGAGGGCGCGGTAGCCCGGCTCCCGCGGGAGCGTCTTGGGCAGGAGGCGATCCGAGAAGTCCCGGCCGATGCGGGCGTTGAGCTGGGTCTGGTAGACCTTGCTGCGCTGGATGATCTGCTCGACGCGGGCGAGGACGTAGTCGATGTCGAACGGCTTCGTGATGTAGTCGTCGACGCCGTTGGAGAGCCCCTTGGCGCGGGAGAGGTCGTCGGTCTTCGAGGTGAGGAAGATAAAGGGGATTGCGGCGGTGCGCTCGGCGCGGCGGAGCGCCGAGAGGAGCGCGAACCCGTCCATCCTCGGCATCATGATGTCCGAGATGATGAGGTCGGGCGCCGCCGTCTCGACGAGCGCGAGGGCCTTCTCGCCGTCCTCCGCCGTCCGCACCGCGTAGTGCTTCCCGATCCGGTACTCCAGGAGGCGCCGGAGCGTCGGGTTGTCCTCGACGATCAGGATGGAGTGCTCGTGGACGGCCGGGTGCGGCGTCGGCACGGTGGGGGAGCGCGGGGCGAGAGCGTTCACGAGGTGGGCCCGGCGGGCTGCGGCTGCGCCGCGTCGCCGCGGAGGTGGTCGGGGGGGAACAGCGAGAGGAGCCGCTCGGGGGGGAGCGAGGCGGGGACCACGAACGCGATCCGCTGGCGCCCCCGCCCGGCCGACTCGTAGCGGAGGTCCTCGGCGCACGCGATGAGCATCAGCAGGCCGCGTCCCCGCTCGCTCGGCTCCGGCGCCTGCACGAGCCGCTCCTGCCGGTCGACCTGCTCCTCGAAGTCGAACCCGTCCGAGTTGTCCTCGATCACGCAGCGGAGGCCCCCGGCCTCGACCGTGAGCGAGAGGTCGATCTCGACCGCCCGGCCGCCGAAGGCGGCGTGCTGGACGAGGTTGGCCACCCACTCGTGCACGGCAAGCTGGGCGACGAAAATCCCCGACGCGTCAAGGGTCTCGGCGAAGGTGCCCGCGCGGGCCCACCCCGCAAAGAGGGCATGGACCTCATCCACAATCGTGTCGAGGTCCCGGAAGCGGCAGGCGTACGACGGAGAAGAGCCGGGCATGGGCAGGGCCGGGTGGGGGGCGCCGCGGCGGGCACCGCAGCGGGCGCCGGGTCCCGCTCAGGCCGTGCCCGTCGGGCGGCCAGGAGCGGGCGCCGGGGCCGGGCGGCTCAGCGTCTCGACGGCAGCGTCGACGGTGGGGAACTGACGGAACACCTTGTAGGTCCGCGTGAGCTGCACGACCACCTGGACGGGGCGGCTCACGCTCGCGAACACCACCTGCCCGCCGATCGGGGTGAGCTGGCGGTAGAGCGAGAAGACGACGCCGAGCCCGGTGGAGTCGAGGATGCCGGTGCCCGAGAAGTCGAGGACGAAGTGGCGGACGCCAGCGCGGACGTGCTCCTGGCAGCTCGCCTTGAACTCGGCTGCGTTGCGGAAGTCCAGCGCCTTGCCGACGCGGACGACGGCGAGCGTGGGGGAGGTCTTCTGGATGGAGAAACTCATGACGAGGGCGGATGGCGGGGGAGGCAGCCGTGCACGGGCCGTGCGCCGTCGGGTATCGGCGCTGCTCCCTACGCGACCAATATCGTACCACCGTGGGCAAACCTCCCGCCGCTCTTGTCCCGGCAGAGCGACAATCGCCGCTCCCATACGCGCCGGGCCTTCCTCGGTGCCCTGGCCTCCGGCAGAGAGGCCGGGGGAGACGCACCAGGGCCGCGGCTCCCCTCGTTCCACTCCTGCCCCCCACGGTTTCGGAACGACCGAGCGAGGAACCGAAACGGACCGCTCCGACCTTCCGACTGGCCGCCGCACTCGGGTGCCCCCCGTATCTTCGCCGTGCCTCGCCACCGCCCCCGTGCCTCCACGCTTCGTCGTCCTCGCCCTCGTGCTCCTCGCCGGGTGCGCCCGCTCCCACGACGAGGCGCTGCCCACGGAGGCCGACCTCGCCGCGGTGCCGGACCAGGAGAGCTGGGACGCCGTCCTCCACGTGGACGAGGGAGGGCGCCCGCGCCTCGTCCTCGACGCACCCTACCTGGCCCGGTTCGACCGCCCGCCCGACAGCCTGTTCGTCCGGCTCGGTCCCGATCCGATGGGCGGCGACTCCGCTCGCGTCCGCGTCGAGATCTACGACGAGGCGGGAGCCCCATCGGCCACCGTGCGTGCCGACCGGCTCGTTTACCACGACGAGGAACGGCGGTTCGTGGCCGAGGGGGGCGTCGAGGTGACGACGGCGTCCGACCGCCGGCTCGAGAGCGAGCAGGTGGCCTGGGACGAACGGAGGCAGCAGCTCCGCGCCGACGGGTACTTCCGCTTCGTCTCGCCGGCCGAGCGCGTCCAGGGGGTCGGCCTCGTCGCCTCCGAAGACCTCTCGCGCTACGCGTTCCGCCAGGGTTCTGGCGAGCTGGAGGTGGAGCAATGAGGGCGGGCGCCGCGTGGAGGGCTTGGCGCGTGCGGCTCCCCGTACTCGCCGCCCTCGCCGTCTTGTCCACCGCGGCGGGAGCACAGCCCCGTCTCGTCCAGCTCGTCAACGCGGACTCCGTTGTGGTGGACGCGACGACGGGAGAGACCCTCCGAACCCTCGTGGGCAACGTGGCCCTGCGGCAGGACACGACGCAGCTGTGGGCCGACCGGGCGGTGCAGCGCGTCGAGGCTGGACTCGTGACGCTCGACGGGCGAGTCCGCATCGTCAGCGGGACGGACACCCTCACGGCCCGCCGCGTGGTCTACGACGCCACCACCGAGGAGGCCGTGGCCGAGGGCGACGTCCGGATCGCCGACAGCACCTCCGTCCTCCTCGCCCCGTCGGCGCGGCACCAGCGGCGCACCAGCGTCTCGACGTTCAACGAGGGCGGCGTGCTGTACCAGGACGGCGTCACGCTCACGGCTCCCCGCGGGGTCTACGACGGCCGTCGCGAGGTGGCGACCGTCGAGGGCGGCGTCGAGCTCCGGGACTCCACGATGGTGCTGACCAGCCAGCGCGGCGTCTACGACGCCCGCGCCGAGCGGGCCGACTTCACGGACGACGTGCGGCTCCGCCGCCGCGACGTCCGCCTCGACGCCGACTCCCTCACGCACTTCCGCAGCACCGAGAGGAGTCTGGCCCGCGGCCGCGTCGTCCTCGAGCGCCTCGGCGACGAGCGCACGGACGACGCCGAGGGCGCGGCTCCCCCCGACTCCACGCGTCGCGTCCTCCTCTTCGGGGCCCGCGGCGAGCACGACGGGCGGGCCGGCACCAGCCGCGTCGTCGGCGACGGAGGAGACGACCCGCTCCTCGTCCGCCTCCGCACGGACTCGACGGGCGCGACCGACACCACGCTCGTGCGGGCGCGTCGCCTCGACGCCCTCCGGCGCGACACCCTCGCGGGGACGCTCACGCAGGTCCTCGGGGTCGGGGCCGTGCGCCTGGTCCAGCGCCGCCTCGCCGCCGTCGCCGACTCGGCCGCCTTCGAGCGGCTGGTGCCGGCCGACTCCCTGGCGGCGGTGGTGGACCGGCTCGCGCTCTACGGCCCGCCCCGGCCCTCGGTGTGGACCGAGGGGGCGCAGCTCACGGGCGACACCCTCGTGGCCCACGCGAGGGACGAGTCGGTCGAGCGGCTGGAGGTGACCAGCGGCGCGTTCGCGGCCCAGCTCGACAGCGTGCGGGGCCGCGTCCGCCAGCTCGCCGGACGCCAGATGCTCGCCCGCTTCCGGGACGACACCCTCCGCGTCCTCTCCGTCTGGCCCACGGCCGAGGCGATCACCTACCGGGCCACGGGGGACAGCCTCCTCGCGGGCGGGGATCGCCTCTCGGCCGACAGCCTCGCTTTCCACTTCCGGGATGGCGAGCTGCGCGAGATCACCGGGAGCCGAGGCATCGAGGGCGTCGCGTACGGCCCGCTGATCCTCCCGGAGCCGTTCCGGTTGCCCAACTATGCCTTCGACCCGAGCGCGCGGCCGACGCGCGCCTCGCTGCTGGCGCCGGACGCTTGGGAAGCCGCGTGGCTCGCGGAAGACGCCGGGCGGGAAGAATCGGAGGCCGAGGGCGTGGATCCGCCGGAGGGGAGGCCCCTCGCGCCGGTCCAGGAAGGGGCCTCCTCAGCCGGCGGATGACTCGGCGGCGACGGGCAGCTGGTCGAGCGCGTCGTCGCTCCAGTCGAGGAGGGCGCGGAGCGTGGCGCGGCGATGGTCGACGGTGAGGAGCCAGGCGGGGAGGTTGGGGTTGTGCGCCTCCTCGCGAGTCACCCGCTCCGCGAGCGCGTCGAGCGCGTCGAGCGCAGCTCGTTGGGCGTCGCGGTTGGCCTCGATCTGGCGGCGGAGGTCTTCGGGTGAGGCGAGGGGGGCGAAGAACAGCTTGAGGAGGAGCTCGTTGCGGGGCGGCACCGGCTCCACCGGCTGCGCGAACCACGCCTGGAGCGTGGCCTGGCCCTCGGGCGTGAGCGCGTAGACCCTCCGGTCCGGCCGTCCCTCCTGGGGCTCGACGGTGCTCGTGAGCAGGCCGCGCCCTTCCAGGCGCCGGAGGACGGGGTAGATGTGCCCGAAGCTCTCGTTCCAGAAGTGCGAGAGCGCGCCGTCGGCCATCTTCTTGATGTCGTAGCCGGTGCGGGCGCCGAGGGCGAGGAGGCCGAGGACGGCGTACTCGGTGCGGTTGGACGAGGCCATGGGGCGGGAGACGTCAGCGTGCGAGAAGCTACGCCGGGCCGGCGCCGTCGGCGGGGGCGGGGCAGCCGTAGCTTCCGCCGCATGTCCGACCCCGCTCCTGCTTCGCCGCCGTCGGTGCTCCGCGCCGAGGGGCTCGTCAAGCGCTACCGCCGCCGCAACGTGGTGGACGGCGTCTCGCTGGAGGTGCGGCAGGGGCGGTGCGTCGGCCTCCTCGGCCCCAACGGCGCGGGGAAGACGACGAGCTTCTACATGATCGTCGGGATGGTGCGGCCCGACCGCGGCACGATCGTCCTCGACGACCGCGACATCACGCGGATGCCGATGTACAGGCGCGCCCGGCGGGGCATCGGCTACCTCGCCCAGGAGGCGTCGGTGTTCCGCAACCTCTCGGTCGAGGACAACCTCCGGGCTGTGCTCGACTTCCAGCCGCTCTCCAAGGCCGAGCGGGAGGGGCGCGTCGAGCGGCTCCTCCGGGAGTTCGGGTTGGAGAAGGTGCGCCGCTCGAAGGGCTACGTCCTCTCCGGCGGCGAGCGCCGGCGCACCGAGATCGCCCGGGCGCTCTGCACCGAGCCCCGGTTCCTCCTCCTCGACGAGCCCTTCGCCGGGGTGGACCCCATCGCGGTCGAGGACATCATGGAGATCGTGGCCGGGCTGAAGGAGCAAGGGATCGGGGTCCTGATCACCGATCACAACGTGCACGAGACGCTCGCCATCACGGACCGGGCCTACCTCATGTACGAGGGGCAGATCTTCCAGGAGGGCACGGCCGAGGCGCTCGCGGAGGACCCGGAAGTGCGCCGCCGCTACCTCGGCGAGAAGTTCACGCTGGAGCGGTACCGCTGACACCGGCGGGGGAGGGGTGCTCGGGACGCCCGGACCGGCGTCATGCGACTTTCACTCCCGAGTGAAACGTGTCGGCCCATCCCGCGTATCTTGCCCCCAACCTGCCTCCCAACCGCCGTGACCGACGTCGTCGTCGTCCTCGAATCGGGTCTCAGCCGGCACCGCACCGAAGCCATCGCGGCCCGCCTCCGCTCTTACGGCTTCGAGGTCCAGCGCCCCGAAGCCGAGGCGAACGGGAGCGTGCAGACGATCCTCGCGGCTTCCGGCTCCGCGCCCGACTTCGACCTCCGCCACGTGCTCGTCCTCGACGGCGTCCGCGACGCCTTCCGGGTGACGAGCCCATACACGCTCGCCAGCCGCGCGTGGCGCGCCGAGGATACGGTCGTGGACGTGGACGGGGTGCCGGTGGGCGGGCCAGAGGTGGTCGTGGTGGCGGGACCGTGCGCCGTCGAGAGCGAGGCGCAGATCGAGGAGGCGGCCGCGGCGGTGGCTGCGGCAGGCGCCCGGATGCTCCGGGGCGGCGCCTACAAGCCCCGGACGTCGCCGTACTCGTTCCAAGGGCTCGGCGAGGAGGGGCTCCTCCTGCTCCGCGCCGCCGCCGACCGCCATGGGCTCAAGGCCGTCACCGAGGTGATGCGCCCCGAGCAGATCGAGACCGTCGCCCGCTACGCCCACGTCCTGCAGATCGGCGCGCGGAACATGCAGAACTTCCCCCTCCTCCAGGAGGTGGGTCGCACCGGGATGCCCGTCCTCCTCAAGCGCGGCATGAGTGCGACCGTCGAGGAGTGGCTGATGAGCGCGGAGTACATCCTGGCGGAGGGCAACCCGAACGTGATCCTGTGCGAGCGGGGGATCCGCACGTTTGAGACGGCCACGCGCAACACGCTCGACCTCTCGGCGGTGCCCGTCGTCAAGGCGAAGAGCCACCTCCCTGTGCTCGTCGACCCCAGCCACGGCGTCGGCCTCCGCGACCTCGTCGCGCCGCTGGCTCGCGCCGCCGTCGCCGTCGGCGCCGACGGGTTGATGGTGGAGACCCACCCGGACCCGCCGAGGGCGCTCTCGGACGGCCCGCAGTCGCTCTACCTCGGCGACTTCGCCGCCATGATGGAGGCGGCCCGGAGCGTGGCCGAGGCTGTTGGTCGGACGGTGCAGGAGCCGCAAGACGAGGGCCTCGAGGTCTCCCACGCGGCCGTGGCCTAGCGGGCGTGTCGTTCCGGAGCCCCGTTCGGGGACCCGGGAAGTGGAACAGGGGTGGAACGGGCGGGGGGACCCCCGGGTAGACCCCATCTCCTCCCCCCACAACCCGCGGGCTATCTTCAGGCCCCCGTTTTCAGGATTGGCGTTATGTGTGGCATCGTCGGATACATCGGAAGCAAGGAGGCCGGTGACCTCCTCGTCACAGGCCTCAAGCGGCTCGAGTACCGCGGGTACGACTCCGCCGGCGTCGCCGTGCTTAACGGCGCCGTCGAGGTGCGCAAGAAGGAGGGGAAGGTGGACGAGCTGGCCGCGCTCCTGTCGACCAACCCCGTGAAGGGGACCATCGGGATGGGGCACACGCGGTGGGCCACGCACGGCGCGCCGAGCGACCTCAACGCGCACCCGCACACGGCCGGAGGGGGGCGCTTCGCCATCATCCACAACGGCATCATCGAGAACTACGCCGCCCTCAAGAAGCGCCTCCTGGAGAAGGGGTACACGTTCGAGAGCGAGACCGACACCGAGGTGCTCGCCCACTTCATCGATGACGTGCAGAAGGAGGCGGGGCTCTCGTTCGTGGAGGCGGTGCGGCAGGCGCTGACCCAGGTGAACGGGGCCTACGGCTTGGTGGCGCTGTCGAAGGACGAGCCAGACCAGCTCGTCGTGGCGCGCAACGGCAGCCCTCTCCTCCTCGGCATCGGCGAGGAGGAGTACTTCGTCGGATCCGACGCGAGCCCGTTCATCGAGCACACCCGGAACGTGGTCTACCTCAACGACGGCGAGCTCGCGGTCGTGCGCCGCGATGGCTACGAGGTGATGAGCATCGAGGGGGCCCCCGTGGCGAAGGAGGTCCACGAGCTGGAGTGGAGCCTGGAGGAGATCGAGAAGGGCGGCTACGAGCACTTCATGTTCAAGGAGATCATGGAGCAGCCCGAGGCGCTCGAGAACGCCATGCGTGGGCGCCTGCGCCTCGACCAGAACCGGATCAAGCTGGGCGGGATCGAGGACGTCCTCGACAAGCTCGCCGCCGCCGAGCGCATCGTGATCTGCGCCTGTGGGACGTCCTGGCACGCCGGCCTCGTGGGGGAGTACCTCATCGAGAAGCACGCGCGGATCCCCGTGGAGGTCGAGTACGCGAGTGAGTTCCGGTACCGGAACCCCATCCTCAACGAGGGCGACGTCGTGCTCGTGATCTCGCAGAGCGGCGAGACGGCCGATACCCTCGCCGCCGTGCGCGAGGCGCAGGAGCGCGGCGTCCTCGCCCTCGGCATCTGCAACGCCGTCGGGAGCACGATCGCGCGGGAGACCGACGCCGGCGTCTACCTCCACGCCGGGCCCGAGATCGGGGTGGCGAGCACGAAGGCGTTCACGGCGCAGGTCACCGTCCTCGCCATGCTCGCCCTCCTCCTCGGCCGCGAGCGCGGCGAGGTGACCGACGAGACGATGCGGCGGCACCTCGAAGCCCTCTCGGCCGTCCCCGACCAGATCCGCCGCGTCCTCGACACCGACGGGACGATCAAGCAGCTCGCGCGGGATTTCCGCTTCGCCAACAACTTCCTCTACCTCGGCCGCGGCTGCAACTTCCCCGTCGCGCTCGAGGGCGCCCTCAAGCTGAAGGAGATCTCCTACATCCACGCCGAGGGCTACCCCGCGGCCGAGATGAAGCACGGGCCCATCGCGCTCATCGACCAGTTCATGCCCGTCGTCTTCATCGCGATGAAGGACGCCACCTACGACAAGGTGGTCTCGAACATCGAGGAGGTCGTCGCGCGCGGCGGCCTCGTCATCGCCATCACCGACGAGGACAACCACGAGCTCGACGGCTTGTGCGAGGCGGTGATCCGCGTGCCGAGGACGGTGGAGTGCTTCGAGCCGCTGCTGACCGTGATCCCGCTCCAGCTGCTCTCGTACCACATCGCCGTGATGCGGGGCTGCGACGTGGACCAGCCGCGCAACCTCGCCAAGAGCGTCACGGTCGAGTGAGGGCGTCCGGAATGGCCTCCCGCGGCACGGCGAGTCTCGCCTAGCATGGGGTCGGTCCTCCGCCCGCCGTCCGCCCGATGCTCCGCCGCCTCCCGATCCTCGCCCTGACCCTCCTCGCCGGATGCTCACTGCTCGCGAGCGACGCCGACCGGGGGGCCGTCGGCCCCGTCGTCTTCTCGCTCCCGGTGCTCGACCTCGACGGCGACGGTCCGGCCGAGCCACAGCGGTTCTTGATCGTCCAGACGGAGGCGTCGTACAACTGCTTGCTCCCCCTTGCGGCGGACCTCGACGTGGACGGGAGCCGGCTCTTGGTGGAGATTGAGGGGATCGCCGAGGTCAGCGCGTGCGCCACGGCCATCGGGCCGGCGCGGGCGGACTTCCCCCTCTCGCTCGCCGACGGGACCTACACGCTCACCATCGAGCACCTCGGCCGGCTCGACCGCTACCGCATCGAGCTCCACGACGAGGATCTGACGGTGACGACGCTCGAGGCCGAGGTTTCCCGGTACGAGGCGTCGGAAGGCTGAGTCGGCTCAGCGAGGGAGCTTGATCTCTGGGGCGTCCGGGTCGGGCCGGTAGATCACGACCGTCCGCCCGACCACCTGGACGACGACGGCCCCCTCGATTTCCTGGACGAGGGCCTCTCCCACCTCGCGCGGCGGCGACGGCGCGCTGTCGAGCACGCGCACCTTCACCAGCTCCCGGGTGTTGAAGGCCTCGCGCAGGGCGCGGATGGTGGGCACCGTCGCCCCTTCCTTGCCGATGTGGACGAGGGGCTTGAGCGCGTGTGCGAGCCCGCGGAGATGAGCGCGCTGCTTCGAGGAGAGGGTCGGGTCGGACACGGGCGGGGGGGTCAGGCGGGCGGTGAGGCGAGAGCGGCGAGGGACTCGGCGAGACGGGCGGCGATGGACCGCCAGTCGTACCGGGCCACGGCGGCGGCGCGGAGCGGCTCGGCGTACCGCCCCGGCTCCTGAAGCGCCGTCGTCATGCGCTCGACGAGGTCGGCGACGGTGTGCTCGGGCTCAGCACGGAGCAGGACGAGGTCCCGGGCCGCCTCGGGCAGCTCGGCGGCGAGGGTGCGGAGGCTGTCGCCCATCCCCCCGTGATCCGTCCCGATGGGGAGGGTCCCGGAGGCGGCGGCCTCGGGCACGACGAGCGGGGACGCCTCGCGCACGACCGACGGGAAGACGCCCACGTCGGCCACGGCGTAGAGCTCGCTGAGGGGGCCGTGGTCAAGGAAGCCAGTGAAGACGACGTGCTCGGTTCGGAGCTGCTGCGCGGCGCGCTCGAAGAGGGCGTCGAGGCGACCCTCTGCCTCCAGCCGGTCGAGGTAGGCGGCGGCGTGCGGGAACGGTTCGGGGCGAGCCCCCGCGTCGTCGAGCGCGGCACCCGCTGCGACGATGCGGCGGGCGAGTGCGACCTCGCCGTGGGCGAAGGCCCACACGAGCGCCTCCATCGCCTCGCGCAACCCGCCCGTCCCGGCGATCACGAAGCGGGCCTCCGGCACGCGCGCCGCCACCTCCGGGATCGCTGCGACGAACGTGGGCAGCCCCTTCGCGGCGATCAGGCGGCCGACGTAGAGCGCGACCGGCGCCTCCGCCCAGTCCACCTGCCGCAGCTTCGCCTCAGCGTCGGCGTCGGGGGCCGACGAGACGTAGTCGGTGCCGGAGCGGAGGAGCGCGGCGAGGCCGTCTTCCGAGAGGTCTCCTCGGAGGCCGTCGCGGAGGGCGGCCTGCTGCTCGGCCGTCCGCCCGCGCGGGACGTCCGCGATAAGATCGGCGAGGTGCTCGACGCGGGAGGGCCGGTCGCTCCGAGCCGCGACGACGAACTCCTCGGTGTCGACGCCCACGGGCATGCGCGCCACCTTCTCCATCAAGCCCGTCACGTCGCCGAACACGTCGCGGAGGCGGCCCTCCATCTCGCCGTTGAGCGCGAACACGCGGTCGGCCGCGGCCAGCGTCTCGCTCGCCGCCCGCATCATCCTCGGGTCCTTCTTGACGACGTACTCGATGGCGCTGCCGTGCGGGAGCACGGCGAAGAGCACGCCGGTCTCGGCCTTGGCCCGCTGCGCTGCCTGCGCCGAGAGCACGACGTGGTTGACGCAGAACCCGACGACCTCGGGGGCGAGGCGCGCGAGCACGCGGGCGTTCCGCGCCACGTACTCCTCGACGGCGTCGTCGTCGAGGTCGGGGATGGCGAAGACGTACTCGGACCGGCGGCGGGGGCGGACGTACGTGGGCAGGACGGCGAGCGCCGGCCGATGCACCACGCACCGCCCCTCGTACGGCGTCTCGCGCGTGAACAGGGGCTGGGGCGCCCCGTCGGCGTCGTATGCACGGGCCTCGCCGACGAACTCGTACGCCTCGGGGCGGCTCTCCTGGCACACGAGGTGGACGGTGTGGCCGAGCCGGCAGAGGGCGCGGACGATGCTGCGCGTCCAGAGGTTGCTGCCGGCGCCGGAGAGCCCGTAGCCGTGGACGAGCCCGAGCGACTGAGACATGGGGGTGGGGGAGGGGCGGGAGAGGGGGGGTGTAGACCGGGCGGCCTGCCGCGGCGTTCCATCCCCACGGCCGAGGCGTCAGGCGCTGGCCGCGGCGGCCACGAACGCCCGCAGCTTCGCCGCGTCGAGCCGCCCGTCGGTGCGGACGCCGCTGCAAACATCGAGGCCGAACGGGCGGACCTGCCGGACGGCCTCGGCTACGTTGTCCGGTCGCAGCCCGCCCGCGAGAAAGACCGGCGTGGCCACCTGCTCCACGATCCGGCGGCTGAGCGCCCAGTCGTGGACGCGCCCCGTCCCGGCCAGCTCCTTGACGGCGAGCGCCGGGTTGCCGGAGTCGAGGAGGACGGCGTCCACGTGCGGCGCTACGGCCTCCGCCTCCTCCACCGAGGCATGATCCACAACGTGAACCACCTGCACCAGCTTGACGCCGGGCAGCGAGGCCCGGAGGCGGGGGTAGGTCGGCGCGTCCACGCGGTCCACGAGCTGCACCACGCTCGTTCGGCAGGCGCGCACCTGCGCGGCGATGCCGTCGGCGTCGGTGCGGCTGGTGAGGAGGACCGTGGCGACGGGCGGTGGCACGGCGCCCGCGATCTCGGCGATGAGCGCCTCCTCGATGCCGAGACGAGGCCGAGGGCGGAGGCGCCGCAGCGGACGGCCAGCGCGGCCTCCTCGACGGCGGCGATGCAGCAGACCTTGAGGCGGGGCGGCACGGGGCTACGGCACAGGCTCCGCCTCGGCCAAGAGGGCGTCGAGGTCGAGGGGGCGGGTGACCATGGCGAGGGCACCCTCGGGCGTGCGGGGCCAATCCTCGGCCGGCCGGTCGCGGTAGAGCTCGACGCCGTTGTCGTCGGGGTCGCGGAGGTAGAGCGCCTCCGAGACGCCGTGGTCGGCGGCACCGTCGAGGGACAGGCTGGCGGCGAGCACGCGGCGCAGCGCGTCCGCGAGCGTGCGGCGGTCGGGGTAGCGGAAGGCGACGTGGAAGAGCCCCGTCGTGCCGGCCGGCGGCGGCGGCCCCCCGCGGCTCCCCCACGTGTTCAGGCCGAGGTGATGGTGGTATCCCCCCGCGCTCAGGAACGCGGCCGAATCGCCCATCCGTTGCGTCACCTCGAACCCGAGCACGTCGCGGTAGAACGCGAGCGCCCGCTCCAGGTCGGCCACCTTGAGGTGGACGTGGCCGACGTCCACGCGGGGGTCGATGGGGCTGTTCATGGCGGGGTCAGGGCGTGGGATCCCCGAACTCGACGCGGACGAGCGGGAGGACCTGCTGGAGGAAGCCCGTCGCGTGGGCGTACGTCACGTACTGCACGCGGCCCTCGTCCTCGGCGAACTCGGGGTGGG
>JAWWCA010000015.1:0-28069 GCA_033720695.1 Rubricoccaceae bacterium | reverse complement strand
GGAACTCCGCGCGGCACGGTCCGCACCACGTGGCCCAGACATTGAGCACGACGACATCGGCGTCGAGCTCGCGGACCTCCTCCCTGAGCGCGTCGGCGGTGACGGCGACGAGCTCCGGAGGGGCGGTGGCCTCAGGCACGCCCGAGGAGTCGGCCTCGGGCACTTCTCCCCCACCGGGTGCGCAGCCGGCGACGAAGAGGACGAGCGATGCGATGAGCGTGCGCCCAGCGAACAGTGGCATGGAGGGTGGGGGGACAGTGACGGGGTTGCAGAAACGCCGCGGGGTGGAGAATGGTGCCCGGCGGGTCACCGCCTCGAGGCCGGCACGCGGAGGATGGGATAGCGCCGACCCGGTTGCAGGATTTCGTCGGGCAAAACCGCCCACGCGGCGAGGCCGTCGTCGGACCGGGGCTCCAGGAGCGAGAACGCCAGTCGGGCCAGCGGCTGGTTCATCGGGACGAGCACGCCCGGTGCCCCGTCGGGTCCGGCCAGCGGGACGTGGCGCCCATGGAGGCGCCGCGCGAGGCGCCCCTGGAACGGCTGCGAGGCTACTTCGACGCTGTCGATCTCGAACGCCTCCCCCTCCTCGGGAGGCGCGGCGGGGCGGTAGTGGATGCCATGCAGGTCGAGGAGATCGATCACCTCTTCCCGCGTGCCGGGGACGAAGTAGGCCACGGGCACGCGTTCCGTTTCGACAGGCGCGAAGCGGACGTACGCCGGCATGCGTTCGGGCGTCCGGACGTCGCGTCGGCGGAGCATCGGCGCACGGGTGACGGGGTGATAGACGGTGTCCACCGCGCCGAGGAGGACCTCCACTGGCTCCGGGAGCGACGCCCACGTGGCCGAGAGCGCGAGGGAGTCGCCCACGACCGTCGCCGCATCGGCCAGGTCGGTGAGCGCCTTCAGGCGGCCGGCGTTCGCCCACGCGTACGTCACCACCTCTTCGACGAACCGACGGGTGGCCTCCACCCGCTCCTCGAATGGGGCGTAGCTGTACGCCTCGCTGAGGATCGCAAACCGGTTGCGGAGGCCCATGTAGTTCGTGCTGAACCGGGGGCGGGCGTCGAAGGTGTACCACGCCCGAGGCGCTTCGAACTCCGGGGGCGGCACGTTGCCGTAGTGCCAGAACGCCCACCCCTCCGTTCTCTCGATGGCCTCGGTCACCGAGGGCAGCCAGCGCGCCCAGAGCTCGTCGGCCAGGCGGGCGGGCGTGTTGGGGTGCAGCGGGGGCGCGTACGTGAGGTGGTAGCCGTGGGTTGTTCCGTTGGTCGTGTGGAGGTCCAGGACCACGTGAGGGTCGTAGGCGCGGAGGAGCCCGACGAGCGCTCGGGACTCGGGCGCCTCAAGCTTCATGAGGTCGCGATTGAGGTCGAGACCCTGTGCGTTCGGCCGCTGGCCCATCCCACCGATGGGGCCGAGCTGGAGGGGGCGGTGGTCGTAGGCGACGCGCTCGTTGCCGTCGGCGTTGTAGATGGGCGCGACGAGGAGGACGAGGGAGTCGGCCCACGCTGCGTGCTCGCCTCGGGCGAGGTCGCGGAGGAGCGCGAGGGAGGCCTCCTTGCCCGCCACCTCCCCCGCATGGATGGTGGCGAGGACGAGGACGCGCAGGCGGCGGGGCGCACGAACGCTGGCGCACGACGCGTCGGGCGCTCCCCACACGACGAGGGGGAGGGCCCGCCCCTCGACCGTCTCGCCGAAGGACGTGACGTGGAGGGCCTCTGAGGCTTCCGCGAGCGCGTCGAGGAACGCGACGACGTCGGCGTAACGGCCGGTCTCGTCGTAGCCGGTGCGCTCGGCTCGGGACAGGAGGGTGTCGAGACTGCTCCGCTGGGCCCGTCCGTCCGGCACCCCTGCTCCTAGTGCGACCGCGAGCAGCGCGAGGAGGTACGGGCGTGACAGGGGAAGCAGGGGGGACAACGGCGCTACTGGCAAGCGGCGCGGGAAGGTACGGCCATTGCGGCCTGCCGCTGATCCTCAGGACCGGTCGTCTCGCGGCGAGGCGAGGTCCGCGCCTCCCTCTCGTTCCGTCTCCGCCCCCCCGAAGTATCCGTCGCCCCCAGCAAACGGCGGGTCCGGCGGCGGGGGTTGATCCGCTCCCGCCTCGGTCGAAGCGGGCTCGGCGGGCCCGGCGCCCTCGCGTTCGTCTCGGCTGGGGGGGTCGTTGTTGGCCTGCCCCGGGGGGTCCTGGCCCATGATCGTCTTCCCCAGGTTCGTCAGCCGCTTCTTGGCATCGTCGGAGTAGAGGCCGGTGAGGAGGGCGAGAAAGGCGACGGCCCAGACGGACGGCGTGGCGGCGCTCTCCCCGAACAGGACGAGTTGCCCCGACATCAGGGCGACGTACATGACGCTCGCCATGAACAAGCCGTTGAACGGCCGGAAGAAGTAGTACATGAACGGGGGGACCTGGCCGTCTGGGCAGGGGGTCCGGTCGGCGAGCTCGAGCGAGATGTTGATGGTGCCGCCGAGCGCCCCGAGGGCCCCCGTGAGTACGATGAGGTAGACCTGCTGGCGCAGCACCTCCGCCGCCCCGATGGCCCAGACGCCATCGATCACGGCCCCGGCGGAGGTGACCTTCTCCACGTCGAGTCGGCTGAGGAGGTGGTCGGTGAGAGGTGCCAGGGTGAGGGCGAGGGAGACGGCCGCCGGCACGACGAGGAGGTAGAGCCCGACGGCGTACAGCTGGGCCGTGAGGCGGCGGGGGTTCTTGATCAGCCGCCACGTCACGACCTCCCCGTTGTCGAGCGTCACCTTGCGCCGGATGCGCCCGCCGTAGTAGGTGACGGGGAGGATGACGCCGAACAGGCCGAGGATCCAGAGGCAGGTGTACAGCCAGCTGAGCCGGATGACGTTCGTCCGCTCCTGCCTCGCGATGAGGCTATCGGCCCTCGCATAGGCCGCCACCCCCCCGTACGTGCTGAGGCTGTCTCGCAGTCCCTTGATCCGCTGGCTGTCAGCCGTCGACCACTTCGATCCGGCGCGGAGCATCTCCGATCGGAGCCGGAGCTCAAAGGCGGCCACGAGCTGTCTCCGACGCCGCCGCTCGACTTCCTCGGGGTCGAGGACCTCTGGCCTCTTCAGCTCGCTGACGGGCCCTCCCACTTCGTGGATCTCGCCCGTGGCTTCGAGCGAGTCCACCTGTGCCGCAACCGGCAGGGTCGAGAGGAGCCCGACCACGAGAACGAGACGCGGGACGACCGACATGGCGCTGTTATGGCGTGATTTGCCTTAACAGACACGCACGGCCTGCGCCACGTAACCTCCAGCCTGGAAATCCTTGGCGAACACCCCCCCGCTCCCTCAGGGCGTCGGGGGGATCCCCGCCTCGGCGTCGGCCGGATCGGGGTAGACGTCGGCCGGCCCTGACGTTGGCCCCGCGCGCTTGATCTGCCGCGCCATCCACCGGTTGAGGAGAACGAAGGCGAGCAGCACGACGCCCCACTGCGCGAGGCACGTCATGACGCTGTAGGGATCGAACGGGTCGTACCACGAGTCGGGTGCATAGACCGTCGCGGCGAGGTACATCCACCACACCAGGAGGACGACGGCCTGGAGCGGGACGGCCCACCGGATGAGGACGTCCCACACGCGCGGGAGCGGCCAGTCCGCGGGCGTGGCGATCTCGGCGTGGAGCCGCCGCGTGCCGTAGCGCCACACGAGGAAGGCGATGAAGGCACCCGAGAGCATCAGCGCCACACCCCACACGAAGTCTTGATTGCCGAGCACGTCGAGGTTCAGCGCGCTCGGGAGGCCGACGAGGAACCCGGCGCCGACGATGACGGCCACGGCACGCGTCCGCTTCATCCCCCAGTCCACGAGCGCGCGGGCCGAGAGCTCGATCATCGACATGAGCGAGGTGAACGCGGCGAACGAGAGGCCCAGGAAGAAGAGGACGGCCAGGACCCGCCCGAACGGCATCTGTGCGAAGAGCTGCGGCATCCAGATGAACGTGAGGCCCGTGGAGGCGGGGCCGCTGTTCTGCATCACCTCCAGCCGGGTCAGCGCCTCGCCATCCACGGCCGTCGTCGCACCGAGCGTCGCGAAGACGGTCCCGAAGATCATCGTCGCGGCCAGGACCGAGACGAGGTTGTTGCCGACGCCGGTGAGCACGGCGTTCCGGACGACCCCGTGCTCGCGCTTCATGTAGGCGGCGTAGGTGAGGATGAGGCCCCAGCCCGCGCCGGTGTCCCAGGCGTTCTGCGTGAGGGCCTCCAGCCACGTCCGTGGCCGCGCCAGCACCGAGAGGTCGGGGGTGAAGAGGTAGGCCAGCCCCTCCCCCGCCCCCGGCAGCGTCACGGCCCGGACGACGGCGATCAGCACGATCACGAGGAGCGTCGGCAGGAGCACGAGGCTGATCCGCTCGATCGCGCCGACGCCCCGGGCGACGGCGAGGCCGCCGAGCCCCATCGCGAGGGCGAGACCGGCCACGGGCAGGCCGGAGGCCTGGAACGCCTCCCACGAAGCCATCGCCGCGGCGTGGTCGTCGGGCAGCCCCCCGAGGAGGGAGGTGCCGAAGTAGTAGACGCACCAGCCGTTGACGACGGCGTAGTAGCACATGATGGCCGCGGCCACGAACCCCACGAAGGCGCCCATCCACGCGAGCTTCCCCTGCGAGAGACGCACGAACGTCCCGATCACCCCCATTCGGCCTCGCTGCCCGAGGGCGTACTCGGCGATGATGAGGGGGATGCTCCAGACGAGGAGGAAGAACAGCCAGGCGAGGAGGAAGCCCCCAGCGCCGTCCTCGCCCCCGTTCTGCGCCACGATGCGCGGGAAGCGCCAGATGTTGCCGGTGCCGACCGCAATCCCGAGGACGCTCAGGACGAGAGCGAGCCTGGAGGAGAAGCGCTGCGCGTCGGCGCGGTCGGGTGCAGCCATCGACAGAGGGGGAGCGGGGAGACGCCGCGCTAGGTCGGGCGCGGGATCGAGCCCCAGGCCGGCGGGGAGGCGGCGACCGGCGGGGCCGGCTCCGCCTCCAGCGACGCGGGCTCGGAGGCGGGGAAGTACAGGCGGGTCAGCTCGTCGGCGGCGTTGGCGTAGTCGTGCGCCCCACGGGAGGCGACGTCGTGATCGAAGACGGTGCGGCCGTCGTGGGTGGTCTCGGCGAGCGTCGCGCTCGTTCGGATCACGCTGCGGAGGACGTGGTCGCCGTAGGTGTCGTAGAGGTAGCGGGCGTACGAGGCGTGGTCCCGCTTCCGGGCGTCGACCTGCGTGAGGAGGAACCGCGGCTCGGCGAGCGCCGGGTTCAGCTTCTCCCGGACGAGCCGGGCCGTCTGCCACGTCTGCTCGGCCCCAACGACGGGCTGGTACTCCGGGGTGACGGGGATGAGGACGTGCTCGCTCGCCACGAGGGCGTTCATCGTGAAGACGGAGAGCGCCGCGGCGGTGTCGAGCAGCACGAGGTCGTAGTCGTGCCCCTGCGCGAGCGTCTCCTTGAGCCAAAACACGTCGGTCGGCTTCGTGAGGGCGCGCTGCGCCTTGTTCATGGCGCCGGAGGCCGGCAGGAGCTCGAACCCACTGAGGCTGTGGGTCGGGAGCGCGCGGAGGTCCCCCTGGGGGTCGAGCAGCGCGAGGGACGCGTGCTCCGGCTTGGGCTCCGACACGCCGAGCATGCGCGTGAGGAACGCCTGCGGGTCGAGGTCGATCGTGAGGACGCGGAGGCCGGCGAGGCCGGCGGCGGCGGCGAGGTGGATGACCGTGGTGGTCTTCCCCGTGCCGCCTTTGTGGTTGCAGACGGTGACGACGGGCATAGGCAGCGATCGGTGGTCCTGCCCCTGCAGGACGGCGCCGAAAATAGCACAGAGCGAGGGTCCCGTCACATCCCGACCGAGCGCCCCCCTCCTCCGTCCAGTCTGCGCTATAGCGGAGCCCCCGAGCGGCCGATATCCCGAGGGCCCGGACCGCCGCCGCCCATGCCGACCCCCCTCCTCCAACGTCTCAACACCCCGACTCGCGCGATGGGGGCCGGCGCCCTCCTCGCCCTGAGCATGCCCCCGCTGGGGGTGTTCCCCCTCGCCTGGATCGCTCTCGTCCCGCTGATGGTGCGGCTGGAGCGACTGAGGAATGGGTGGACCCTGTTCCGAGAGGCGTATGTCGCCTTCCTCTTCATGGCCGTTGGCTCGGGGTTCTGGATGCTCTTCCACGAGGGCATGGAAGCGGCACTCTTCGCGGGCCTTGGCCTGCTCCTGCTCCCGCTCCCCCACGCCGCGGCCTTCGGGCTCGCCTCCCTCGCACGGGCCCGCCACGGCCTGCTCATCGGCGTCGTCGCGCTCGTGCTCAACGTGCTGACGGTGGAGTTCCTCGTTTCCCACCTCCCGGGCGGCCTCCCATGGCTGCTCCTCGGCCACACCCAGGCCAGTGCCCTCGCCCTCAACCAGATCGCCGACTTGGGCGGCGTCGGGCTCCTGTCGCTCTTCGTCCTGGTGGTGAACGTCTTCGGGTACGTCTTCGTCCGGACAGCCAGGCGGCCGGGCCTGATGCCGGGGGGGCGGACCCTCCTCGTCCTGCTAGCCGCCGCATTCCTCTCGGGCATCGCGGTGTACGGCGAAGAGCGGCGGGCTCAGCTCCCCCCCTCCGAGGACGAACTCCACGTCTCGGTGGTCCAGCCCGCGGAACCCCCCGCGCGGTGGGGGGACGCCACAGACTGGCAGCGGGTGGAGCGGCTCGCAGAGCTCTCGGACCGAGGCGACCGCGCTGATCACAGCCCCCCGGTCGTCCGCTCCGTCTCGGCACGGCCGGCGCCGCGGCTCCTCGTGTGGCCCGAGGCCGCGCTCCCGCCCTCCCCCGATGCAAGCGCGCAGGAGCGCCTCTACCGGCGCCTCGCGCTCTGGAGCAGCGACCGCCAATCGGCTCTCCTCACGGGCGCCCTCGTGCAGCCTTCTCCGGGTGCCCCCCTCCGCAACGCCGCCGTCTACCTGCAGCGTGGCCGCCCGGTCCAGGAGTACACCAAGGTCCACCTCACGCCCCTCGTGGAGCAGCTCCCGTTCTTCGGACGAAGCCCGGCACTGGAACCGATGACGCTGCCGACGACCTCCCGGCAGTTCGCCCAGGGAGGGACCCCGGTGGTGTTCGACGGCGAGGGCTACCGGATCGGGACGGTGATCGGGTTCGAGTCCTTGCGAGGGGACCACGTGCGACAGTTCGTCCGCGACGGGGCCGACCTCGTCATCGCGCTCTCCGACGGGGGGTGGTGGCGCAGCGCCCACGCGGCCCGGCAGCACCTCGCGATGACGCGGCTCCGGGCCATCGAGACCCGTCGGGCCGTGGTCATGGCCAACGCGAGCGGCACCTCGGCGCTCGTCCACCCCGACGGCGTCGTCGTCCCCCTCGCGGAGTGGATGGAGGAGGACGTCGCGGTGCGCATGGTGCCGCTGCAATCCGGCGTGACCGTCTACACCCGACTCGGGGATTGGCCCGGCCGCTTCGCCATGTTCGGGAGCGGGTGGTTCCTCCTGACGACGCTGCTGCTTGGGCTTCTCCGCAAGCCGAAGAGAGCCACGGCGAACCCGGAGCCATCGTGAGGCGTGCGGGGGCGACTCCCGCCCCCCTCGCCCGTGCTCCGGCTCCAGGTCCCGCTCGTCCTCGCCTCCCGGTCCCCCCGCCGCCGCGCGCTCCTCGAGCGCCTCGGCTTGACCTTCGACGTCCGCCCCGCCTCCTCAGACGAGGTGTGGCCCCAGGACTGCGCACCGGGCGACGCCGTCGAACGCCTCGCCCAGGAGAAGGCGGAGGAGGTCGCCCGCTCCGCCCCTGAGGCGCTCACCCTCGGCGCCGACACCGTCGTGGTGCTCGCCGACGAGGTGCTGGGGAAGCCGAGCGACGCGGACGAGGCGCGCTACATGCTGGGGAAGCTGAGCGGCGTCACCCATACGGTGTACACCGGGCTCGCGCTCGTCCACCCCGCCACGGAGCGAAGCCTCACCGCACACGAGGCGACCGACGTCACCTTTGCCCCCCTCTCAGATCGCGAGATCGAGCGCTACGTCGCCTCGGGGTCCCCGCTCGACAAGGCCGGCGCCTATGGCATCCAGGACGACCACGGCGCTCTCTTCGTCGCCCACATCCGAGGCGACTACTACAACGTCGTTGGCCTCCCGCTCCATCGGCTGTACCGGCTCCTCCGGGACCACTTCCCCGACCTTCTGGACGGTGGCACCCCTTCGTCTTGAATGGCGGGCTCCTTGCGGAACCCACGCGCCCATCCTTTGCTTCCATCGGCGCTCCTCGCCCACGGTTGATCCTCCAGCCGACCCCGTCCATGCGCCGCTCCCTCCTCCTCGTCCTCCTCCCCCTCTCCCTGCTCGCCTGCGGAGAAGACGCTCCCCCCACGGAGCCCTCCGGCACCGTCCAGCCAGGCGTTCCGGTCGCGCCCGACGACCTGGTGGCCGCCGCCTCCGACGCCGGGCTGACGACGCTGATCGCGCTCGCAGACACGGCCGGCCTGGTTCCCCTCCTCCGCGGGGAGGGCCCCTATACCCTGTTCGCTCCGACCAACGAGGCGTTCGAGGCCCTGCCACAGTCCAGCCTCGACAGCCTCACCCTCGGCTCCAATCGGCCTCGCCTGGAGCGGCTTCTTCAGTATCACGTCGTCCCCGGCCGGATCGGGACCGACGTCCCTCTTCCCATCGAGGTCCGCACGGTCGCGGGGGCAGAGCTGACGTTCGACGCGACCCCCTCGGGCGTCGTCGTCCGGGATGCACAGGGCCGCGCGGTGGAGGTGATCACGCCGGACGTTAACGTCTCGAACGGCGTGGTCCACATCGTCTCGGAGGTGCTCACGCCTCCAGACGACGCCGAGTAGCTGCGACCCACGCCGCCTCTCCGCCGCTTCCTACGTCCCTTGGCCCACTTCGTCCGACGCACGACCATCGCCGCCCCCGCGTCCGCGCTCGACCAGTGGCATGCCCGCCCCGGAGCGTTCGGGCGGTTGACCCCGCCCTGGCAGGATGTCCGCGTGGAGCAGCACGAGGGGATCGAGGAGGGGGACCGGGCCATCATCCGGCTCCACGCGGGGCCGGCGTCGGTCCGCTGGGTCGCCGAGCACGGGCCACGGGTCGAGGGGCGCTCGTTCTCCGACACCCAGGTCGAGGGACCGTTCGCAGCGTGGCGGCACCTCCACCGGTTCCTCCCCCTCGACGAGGAGCGGTCGATCCTCGAGGACGACGTCACCTATCGTCTGCCTCTCCAGCCGCTCAGCGCTCCGTTCCGACCGCTCGCCCGTCGGGAGCTGGACCGGCTCTTCGGGTACCGGCACCGCGTGACGAAGGAGGACATCGAGCGTCACGAGGCGGCGGCGCTCCCGCCGCTCACGATCGCGATCTCCGGCTCGTCGGGGATGATCGGGGAGGCGCTCGCGGCGTTTCTGCTCACGGGGGGCCACCGGGTCGTCCGGCTCGTCCGCTCCCGCGAGGTCGCCGAGGCCCTGCACCGTAGCGACGCCGAACGGGCCGTGTATTGGAGCGTCGACGACGGCGAGATCGATGAGCGGGCCCTGGCCGACGCCGCGCCGGACGCCGTCGTCCACCTCGCCGGCGAGCCGGTCTACGGGCCGCGCTGGACCAACGCCAAGAAGCGGCGGATCTGGGAGAGCCGGACGAAGGGGACGAAGATTCTCGCTCGCGCCCTCGCCCGGCTGTCTCCACGCCCGGGCGTGCTCCTCTCCGCCTCGGGCGCTCACTACTACGGCGACCGCGGCTACGAGCGGCTCACCGAATCCGACGCCCCAGGAAAGGGGTTCCTTCCGGAGCTCACGCAGGCCTGGGAAGCGGCCACGACGGAGGCCCAGGGGGCGGGCGTCCGGACGGTCCATCTCCGCATCGGGGCGGTCCTCAGCCCCGCCGGCGGGGCGCTCGCGAAGCTGCTTCCCCTCTTCTCGGTCGGGCTGGGGGGGTACGTCGGCCGGGGGCACCGCTTCGTCCCATGGATCGCCCTGGACGACGTCCTGTACGCCATCCTCCACCTCCTGCGCCATGAGATCGAGGGGCCGGTGAACCTCACGGCACCGGTCCCCGTCACAGGGAAGCGCTTCGCGGAGGCGCTCGGAACCGTCCTCCGTCGGCCCGCCGCCCTGCCTGCCCCCCCGTCGCTCCTGACCCTCGCCGCGGGCGAGATGGCGCGCGAGGCCGCCCTGACGAGCCTGCGGGTCCTGCCGCAGCGCCTGCTCGACTCCGGCTTTACCTTCGCGTATCCCTCGCTGGACGACGCCCTCCGCCACCTCCTCGGCCGCACGTCGGTGGATTGACGACGCGCCCCGCTCGCCCCGCCACCCCCTGCTCCCCCATGCGACGCCTCCTCCTCTCGGCCCTCATCCTGACGGCCCTGCCCGTCCAGGCTCAGGACGCCGAGGCCGCTGCGAGCGACCTGCTCCCCCACCTCCAGCCCCCCGCCGTGCTCGCGGCGACGGCCGCCCTCCTCCACGCAGAGACGGGCAGTTTCCCCGCGGAGCCCTACGCCCTCCTCGGCGCTCCGATCGCCGGGGAGACGGGCGCACGTCGGGTGCGGCTCGCCGAGCTCGGCCTCTCGGCCGACGGCGACACCCTCCGCGCACTCTACGTGCTCACCCCGTCCCCCGAGGCCCCGGCTGAGCGGATCGGGGGCTTCTCGCTCTACCCCGAGGGGGACGGCTACACGGCGCGCATCCGCCTCGACCTCCGGGCCGACCCCGACCAGCGTGACGAGGACCTCCCCCTGACCCGGCGCGGCACGCTCATCGTCCGCCAGGCCCTCGGGCGGCTTTGCATCGACGTCGCGCGGGCCCGAGCGCTCGCGGCGGAGGGGCGCCTCGCCGAGGCCGCGCCGTTCCTCGCCGACGACGCCATCGAGGTCTCGTTCGTCCCGGCCGGGGGCGGCGACCCCGTCGCCACGGCGACCCTCTCCCCGTCCGCTCCCCGCCCCTGACCTCATGGCGCGCTACGACGCCCTCGTCGTGGGGGGCGGCCTCTCGGGGCTCTCCTGCGCCCGCCGTCTCACCGACCGCGGCCTGTCCGTCCGCCTCTTCGAGGCGTCCGACGCCGTGGGCGGGCGGGTCCGCACCGACCGGGTGAACGGCTTCCTGCTCGACCGCGGCTTCCAGGTCTTCCTCACGGCGTACCCCGAGGCGCAGCGGCAGCTCGACTACGACGACCTTGACCTCCGGCCCTTCGACGCGGGCGCCCTCGTGTACCGGCGGGGCGGGTTCGCGAGGGTCACCGATCCGCTCCGCCACCCCCTCGACCTCCCCCGAACCCTCCTCGCCGACGTCGGGACGATCGCCGACAAGCTGCGGGTGCTCAAGCTGCGAGCGGCGGTCCTCGGTGGGCCGCCCGAGCGGCTATGGCGGCGGCCGGAGGTCTCTGTGGCAGCGGCGCTCTACGAGCGGTACGGGTTCTCCGACGCGATCGTGGAGCCGTTCTTCCGCCCCTTCTTCGGGGGGATCCTCCTCGACCGCGACCTCGAACGGTCCAGCAGCCGCGCCTTCGAGTTCCTGTTCCGCATGTTCGCCGACGGCCGGACGGCCCTGCCCGCCCAGGGCATGCAGGCCCTCCCGGAGCAGATGGCCTCGACCCTGCCAGCCGATACCGTCCGCCTCCATGCTCGCGCAGCTTCGATCGCACCCGGCGTCCTCACGCTGGAGGGGGGCGAACGCGTTGAGGGCCGCGCCATCGTCGTGGCGACCGACGGGGCCGAGGCGGCCTATCTCCTCGACGGCCTCGACTCGCCCGGCTCCCGGGCCAGCACGACGCTCTACTGGGCAGCCGACGCCCCCCCGGTGGAGCGCCCGCTCCTCGTGCTCGACGGGGAGGGCGAGGGGCCGGTCAACAGCCTCACCGTCCTCTCGAACGCGGCGCCGACGTACGCCCCGGAGGGCCAAGCCCTCCTGTCGGCCGCCGTGGTCGGCAACCCCCAGCGCTCCGACGACGAGCTAGAGGCCGAGGCGCGGGCTCAGATGCGGCGGTGGTTCGGCAGCGCCGTCGATGGGTGGCGGTTCCTCCGCCTCTACCGCGTGATCCACGCCCTCCCCGATCTCGTGCGGCTCGACCCGCCGGAGCGGACGTACCGTCTCCACGACGGCCTCTACGTCACGGGCGACTGGCGCCGCGACCCCTCGATCAACGGCGCGCTCGTCGCGGGCCGGCACGCGGCCGACGCCGTCCTGGACGACCTCGGCGCATGAAGGCGCTCGTCCTCGCCCACCTCCTCGCCACCCTGACGATGTTCGGGGTGATCTGGACCATCCAGCTCGTCCACTACCCACTGTTCAGCGGCGTGGGCGCCGACGGGTTCTCGGACTACGCCGAGCAGCACCGCCTCCGGATCACCTGGATCGTCCTGCCTGCGATGCTGGTGGAGCTGGGGACGGCCCTGTGGTTCGTCTTCGACCGGCCCGACGCGTGGCCGTCCTGGGCCGCGTGGGCGGGCCTCGCCCTGGTCGGCGTCGTCTGGCTCTCGACGGCGGTCCTGCAGGTCCCCCTCCACGGAGCGCTCTCCGGCGGCTTCGACCCCGACGCCCATTCGCGGCTCGTCGGGACGAACTGGATCCGTACGGTGGCCTGGACGGGGCGGGCGGCCCTGGTGCTCTGGCTCCTCCATCGGTCCCTCTAACCTGACCGCGCCCCGCCGGCAGGGTCGGCGGGGCGCGGCGAGGGACGAGGGATTCAGCCCTGCGGGACCCGGATGCGCTGCCCGGGATAGATCTTGTCGGGGTCCTTGATGACCTCGCGGTTCGCCTCGAAGAGGTCGTTCCAGCGGTTGGCGTCGCCGTAGTGCTCCTTCGCGATGCCCGAGAGGGTGTCGCCCGACTGGATGGTGTAGTAGCGGGGCTGCGGCCCGGCCTGGACGGCCGCACCGGCCTGCTGCCCGGCCACGCGCAGGCCATCGTCGTGAACCGACTCGACGCCGCGAACGTTGCCGGCGATGAGGACCGCCTTCTCCTTGGCGGCCTGGCTGGAGGCCTCGCCCTGGAGCGTGACCTTGCCGTCGTCGAACCGGACGCCGAGGTTCCGGATGTTGTTGCCGAGCTCGCGCTCGACCTCCGCTTTGATCTGCTCGGCCTCGTTGCCTTTCTTGCCGCCGAAGAGGTCGCGCCCGGCGTCGCGGATGAAATCGAGGAGTCCCATGGGATGCGTGAGGAGGGTGAAGAGAAAAAGGAAGGGATGGAGGGCGTGCCCCTCCACCCCCTCCACCCTCACGCTGCCGCTCTGTTCCCATGCCGCACGCCACCCCCGTCAGATCGTGTGCTCCCGGCCCTCGTTCTGCTCCCGGAGCCACTCGAGGAGGGGCTGGAAGTACTCGAGCATGGGGCGCGCGGTCATCGCCGACCCGGTGGTTTCTTTGAGGAGCGCGTTGCCGTCGACGGTCCCCCCCGGGGTGAGGATGGACTTTAGGAAGTCGCCCACCTCGGTCCGTCCATAGTAGTTGGTGTCGCGCGGATCCTCACTCAGGATCTCCCGGGCGATGTGGTCGTGGAGCTGGAAGAGGATGACGTAGGAGAGGGCGTAGTCGTAGTACTGGGCGGCGTCGTCGTTGATGTGGGTCTTCGTGGCCGCGTCGTTGTACGGCGCCCCCACGGCGGCGCGCGCCGGGTCGGGCGGGGCGATGCCCTGGAACGCCTTCTTCAGCTCCCACCACCGCGCGTTCCACTGCTCGGGGGGGAGCTCCTCGGCGTAGAGGTCGTGCTCGAACTGCGTCATCACGCCCGCGCTCCACGGGATGAACACGACGTAGTTGAGCGCCTCCTTGAGGAGGCCCTGGATCGGGTCCGGCGCGGCCCCCTCCGGGGTGAGCCCGACCTCGGCCAGGAAGCGCGGCTGGAGCGAGGCCAGCCCCATCAGGCTCCCGACGGCCTCGTGGTACGCCCGGTTCGCCCCCTCCCGCAGCACCAGCGGGACGTCCGGGTTGGTGTAGGCGAGGTAGTAGTAGATGTGGCCGAGCTCGTGGTGCGTGGTCTCGTACCAATCGCGGTTGGGCTCGACGCTCATGAGGCTCCGGACGTCGTGCTCGAGATCGAGGTGCCAGGCGCTCGCGTGGTTGTTCTTCTTGTAGTCGGCGTCCGGCGGGAGGGGGTAGAGGCTGGACCGCTCGTAGAACGTCCCCGGCATGGGGTCGAACCCGAGCGAGACGAAGAACCGCTCCGACTGCTCTACCAGCCACTCGGCGCCCTTCTCTTCCAGCGCCGCGTCGATGTCGGCCCCCTCGACCTCGACGAGGGCGGTCCAGTCCTGGCCCCAGCGGTTGGGGAGCCAGTGCGCCGGGAGCAGCGTGGGGACGGGCTCGCCGTAGCGCTCGGCCAGCTCGTAGCGCGCCCACGTGTGGAGCTCGCGGTAGAGCGGGCGGAGCTCCTCGTTGAGCTGCTGCATGAGCGACACCATCTCCTCGCTCGTCATGTCGTAGTCGGAGACCTGGTAGGCGAAGTAGTCGTCGTAGCCGAGGGCCTGGACGACGCCGTTCCGGAGCGCCCGAAGTCGCTCCAGGCCGGGCGTCAGCGTGGGGCCGACGCCCTTCGAGACCTCCCAGGCCGCCTCGCGCTCGGCCAGGTCCGTGGACCCTCGGAGGATGCGGTCGAGGTCGTTCGTGGTCACCTCGTCGCCGTCGAGGAGGTAGGTGAAGCCGTAGAGGCGCTCGTTCTGCGCCGTCTCGGCGGCGATCCGCTCGCTCACCAAGTCGGGCACCGTCTGCGGGCTGGAGGCCGCGCTGTAGAGGACGGCCTCGAGCTGCATGACCTGGAGAGGCGTCAGCGCCTCCCGCTCGTCGAGGAGGGCCCGGGCCCGCTCGATGTTTTCAACGCTGCCGGTGAAGGCGGCGAGGGCCTCGTCGGCCTCCTGCACCCGCTGCGCGTTCGTGTCGTCCCCCTCGACGATCCGGGTGTTGGCGTCCCACTGCGCCAGCGCCGAGGCGTAGTAGAGCGGCTGGAAGGCGGCAGCGTACGCATCGAGGAAGGCCTGCGCCTCGGCCTGCGGGTCGGCCGTCGACGCGTCCGCGACGCGCACCGGAGCGCTCGCGCGCTGCGCCGTCGCGGGGGGCGGTTCGATGCTCTCGACCTCAACGGGCACCACGCGCGGGCTGCAGCCGGCGGCGACGAGGACGGCGGCCAAGGCCACGGAGGGAAACAGTCGGTGCATGACGGGGGGTAGGATGGCGGATTGAGAAAGGGCAGGGTTGGGGAACGGACGAATATATCGCGGGCGTTCGGGGCTCCCCGTCCCCGCCGACCCATGCCGCCTGATTCGCCCTCCACGTCACGGACAATCCCGGTTCCACTCCCTGGCGGCCGTTCCTACGAGATCCGTTTCGCCCCCCTCTCTGACCTCCCGGGGCACCTCGAACGGGCCGGCGTCCGGACGGGCCCCTGCCTGGTGGTGACCGACGAAAACGTGGCCCCGCGCTATCTCGGTCCCCTCGCCCGCGGGCTGGAGCGCGCGGGATGGCGGCCGGCGGCTCGCGTGGTCGGGGCGGGCGAGGGCTCGAAGTCCATCGAGACCCTCGGAGCGCTGTACGACTGGGCCCTCGGGCTCGGCATCGATCGGCAGACGCCGCTCCTCGCCCTCGGCGGCGGGGTCGTCGGGGACCTCGGAGGCCTCGCCGCGGCCACGCTGCTCCGAGGGCTCCCGCTCGTCCACCTCCCCACGTCCGTGATCGCGCAGGTCGACAGCGCCATCGGGGGCAAGACGGGCGTGAACCATGTGGCGGGCAAGAACCTCATCGGCGCGTTCCACCAGCCCCGCCTCGTGCTCGTGGACGTGTCCACGCTGGGCACGCTGCCCGACCGGGAGTTCCGCTCCGGCCTCGCCGAGGCCGTCAAACACGCCCTCCTCGACGGCGACGAGGCTGTAGCGCGGCTGCACGCGATCCTGGGCCGGGTGATGGCCCGGGACCTCAACGCGGTCGCGGAGACCGTCTGGCGAGCCGCCGGGTTTAAAGCGGCCGTCGTGTCCGCGGACGAACAGGAGGACGACCAACGCGCCGCGCTCAATCTCGGTCACACCTTCGCCCACGCCATCGAGAAGGCAGAGGGGTACGGTCGCTTCACGCATGGCGAGGCGGTGGCGCTCGGGCTGCGGGCCGCCCTCCACCTCTCTGCCAGCGTCGGCGAGGGGCGGGTGTGGGATGCGCCGGCGCTCCCAGACCGCTTTCAGCGAGCGTCTGCCCTCGTGCGCGCCCTGGATGTGTCCTCCCCCCTGCGCGCATCCGACGAGGCGCTCATGGTCGCCATGGAAACGGACAAGAAGCGGACGCCGTCGGGCCTACGGTTCGTCGTGCTCGACGTCCCGGGGGCGCCCCGGCTGACGGCGGATGTCCCCGCCGGGGCCGTGGCTGCAGCCTGGGCCTACGCACGGGCGCGCTGAGCCGCCTCGCGCCCTCCGATGCTCCGTGTTCGCGGGCCCACGGTTGGGGGTTCCGTGCAACCTCAGGGGTCTTGTAGGGTATGAGGCGCCGGAGCAGGGCCCCCTCCTGCTCGACTCTCTGCCCGTCCATCCACCTCCTCCACCCATGGGCCTTCTCGCTTGGATCGTCATCGGCATCATCGCCGGCTTCGTCGCTGAACAGGTCACCAAGACCTCGATGGGGCTGCTCATGAACCTGCTCGTCGGCGTCATCGGCGCCTTCGTCGGCGGCTTCATCGTCGGCCTCCTCGGCCAGGAGGGCGTCACCGGGTTCAACCTCTGGAGCTTGGTCGTCGCCACTATCGGTGCCATCGTGCTCCTGCTGATCGTCAACGCCGTCCGCCGCAACACGTGAGCGAGTTCGCGACGTCGCGATCGATCCTGCTCCTCGCCCTCGCCGGCTCACTCGTAGCCGGCGGGGGCTGTGCGGACGGGGGTGCGCCCTCGCCGGTCGAAACGGTGACTCCCGAGGCCGTCGAGCGCTTCCGCACCGGGGCCATCGTGGCGCTCCAGGAGGTCGACGCGGACATCGCCCTCCTCGAAGGGACGGCCAACCAAGCGGATTCCGCGGCCGCCATTGCCTATGGGCGTGCGCTCGATTCCATCCGCCAGGAGCGTCAGGACATCCAGTCGGCGCTCGACACCCTCCACGGGTCGCCGACGGTCGCCTTCGGCGAGGCGACCCAGCGGATCGACGCGGACATCGCTGCGCTGGGGCGGCGCGTGGAGCGCGCGCCCATCGAGCTGGCGCCGACGGCGGCCGCGCTCCGGGCGGCGGCGCTCGACCGGCTCGCTTCTCTCGAGGCCGAGTGGGGACCTCCTTCGCCCGCGGCGCTCCCGGCGGGCGAATGGGTCCAACGGCGGCAACAGATCGAGGGCGTGCTCGGCCGTCTCGGCTCGGACGCTTCCTTCTCCGCCGTCCGAGCCGAGGTCGCCCGTCTCTTCGCGGCGCTGGAAGACCGAATCGCCACCGGGTCTGAGGAGGCGCCTGCCCCGCCCGTCGACACCACGGCCACGGAGGCCGTCCTGGCAGAGTAGCCTGTCGGAACGCCCCTCCCTCCGGCCCTTCGCCGCGGCCTTCGCCTTGACCCTCGCCGCGCTCGCCGGGTGCGTCGTGCCCGGCGTCGGGCGCCCGGCCGCGCCACCCGATCGCACGTCCACGCCCCGCCCCCCGGACTACGACGCGGGTCGGCTCGAAGCGCTCACCTTCGCCGAGGCCAACGAGGCCCGGATGGCCCAGGGCCTGCTCCCGCTGCGACCACACGACGGTCTGACGGTCGCCGCCCGACGCCACAGCGACGACCTGGCGCTCCACGGGCTGTTCAGCCACACGGGGACCGACGGCTCCGTCGCAGCCGACCGGGTCGAGCGGCTCGGCATCCCCTACCGGGCCCTCGGGGAGAACCTCTACCAGAGCTCCCTCTTCGCGTCAGGTTACGAGCAACGGCGTGCCGACGGCCGCATCGTCTCGCACTACGACTGGCTCGCCCCCGAGACGCTCGCCGCCCAGGCGGTGCAGGCCTGGCTGGACAGCCCAGGCCACCGCGAGAACCTGCTGAGCCCTGCGTTCGGGCGGGCGGGCGTCGGCGTTGCCCGCGACGGGGATCTCGGCTGGGTCGTGACGATGGTGTACGCCGACTGACCGCGCCTACTGCGCGTCGACGAGGCCGACGCCCTCCTGGACGAGCGCGTCGGCCTGCTCTTGAGAAGGAGCCTCGGCGTAAATGCGGAGGACCGGCTCGGTGCCCGAGGGCCTGAACATCAGCCAGCCCTCCGGAACGCGGTACTTGAACCCGTCGAGGGTCTCGACCGCCTTGACGCCCTGCCCCCCGATCCTGTCCAGGCCCTCGTTTTCGAGGCGCTGGAGGAACGCCTGCTTCTTCTCGTCGGTGGTGTGGAGGTCGTCTCGGCTCTGGTAGTGGGGCCCGAACTCGTCCATCAACTCGCGGACGAGGCCCGAGAGCGTCCGCTCCCGCTTCACCATCATCTCGACGACGGTGAGCCCGATGTAGAGCCCGTCCCGCTCGGGGATGTGGCCCATCACGGCCATCCCGCCGCTCTCCTCCCCACCCACGAGGACGTCGCCGTCGATCATCTTCGGGCCGATGTACTTGAACCCGATCGGCGTCGTCTCCACGCCCATCCCATAGACCTCCCCCATGCGGTCGAGCATGTCGGTGGTCGAGAACGTCTTGACGATGTTGCCTCGGAGCCCCTTCTCCTCGTGGAGGTACTTGACGAGGAGGGCGAGGATCTTGTGGGAGTCGACGAAGGTGCCCTCCTCGTCGACGAGGCCGATCCGGTCGGCGTCGCCGTCGGTGGCGAGGCCGCACGCGAGGCTTTCCTCGGGGACGGTCTCCATCAGCTCGGCGAGGTTCCGCTCGATGGGCTCCGGCGCCTGGCCGTGCATGCCCGGGTTGCGGTCGTGGTGGAGCTCAACGACCCGCGCGAGCCCGAGGAGCTCCGTGACGATGCCCTGGCCGGCCCCGTACATCGCGTCGTAGGCGACGCGGAGGTCGGACTCCTTGATCGCCTCCACGTCGATCTCCTTGCGCAGGAGACCGATGTAGGCGCTGCGCAAGTCGAACCTCTCGATGCGCCCCTCGCGCTCGAGCTCCGGCTGCGAGCGCAGCGTGAATCCGTCGCCGAGCCGGCTCAGCTCCGCTTCGACCTCGGCGATCATGGCGGGGGTGGCGGGTCCGCCGAAGTGCGCCTTGATCTTGAAGCCGTTGTACTCGGGGGGGTTGTGGCTGGCCGTGATGACGATGCCGGCGTCGTGGCCGCCGTGCAGGGTGGCCCAGCTCACGGCCGGCGTCGTGGTGAACGAATCGGCGAGGCGGACCCGGATGCCGAGGGAGCCGAAGACGCGCGCCGCATGAGCGGCGAAGGCCGCGCCCTGAAACCGCGTGTCGTAGCCGACGACGACCGATGGCGTGTCGCCACGGTGCTTGCGGAGCCATTGCCCGGTGGCACGCGCGACGCGCTCGAGGTTGGTGAACGTGTACCCGTCGGCGATGACGGCGCGCCAGCCGTCGGTGCCGAACTTGATGTCGTCCATTGGGGAGGGGTAACGGTGGGGACCGGCGGTGAGGGGCTCAGTGGGGCCGCTAAGCTACGGCCCCGAACCGGCCCCGGGGATGGGAGAACCGGAGAAAGGGCGCCCGGGCGTCTCGCCCCGCATCTCCGTCAACGCCCCTCATCGAGGAGCGCCTCGACGTGGCGGAGCACGGCCTCGGCGCAGCCCCACGCCAGCGTGTACCCGGACCCGCCGTGGCCGACGTTGTAGACCAGCGCTCCCCCGCCGGGCAGCCGCTCGGACTCGAGGCGCACCTCGTGCCGGCCGGGACGGAGCCCCACCGAGACGCCGATCACCTCGGCCTCTTCGAGAACCGGGAGCCGGAGGCGGGCGTGGTGGAGGATGCGAGCCGTCACGTCGGGGTCCGGTTCGACGCCCCACCTCCCATCAACGGCCGTCCCGCCGAGGATCACGTCGTCGGCTCGGGGGATCACGTACACGAGGCCGTCGGGGCCGCACTCGTCGAGGAGCACCTGCTCGACGCCGGGGTTGGTGACCCGGACAACCTGCCCCTGGATCGGGAAGAGCGCCGTGTCGCCGGCCACGTCGCGCGTCCCCAGCCCCGCACACACCACCACGACACGCCCGGGCCCGGTCACGTCATGGACCGAGCCCACCCCCTCGGGGATGGGCTCGATGCGCACGCCCCGCTGCCGGAGCTGCGTCTCCAGGTACCGCAAGTACCGGGGGGACGAGACGACCGGGACCGTTCCCCGGAATGCGGTCCCGTACCCATCGGGAGGCGTGACGGCTCGGAAGTCTGGAACGACGTCGGCCCAGAGGGGCGGCGGCACGGGGTCTGGGAACAGCTCGAGGAGGGGGCGCAGCACGACGCCGGTCTCGGCGTCCTCCGCCTGCCGTCGGTACGTCTCGTACGAGAGCCGGCTCCACTCCGCGACCCGGTCGGGCGGATCGGCCCGGAAGGGATGCCAGAGCGCAGCGGCGACGGCCGAGACGGTCTGCTCCGGCCGCTCCCTCGTGAGGAGGCGCACGGGCATCCCAGCCTCGGCGAGGCGCACGCCGCACGCCAGCCCGCTGATGCCCCCCCCGATGATCAGGACCTCCACGGCCACGGGATGCTCACGCTGATCCGATCGAGCGGGCCTCGTCGATCAGATCGGCGTACCGGAGGGCCCACGCACGCATCTCCTCCCACTGCGCCGGCTCGACGCCCATCCGGTTGGCGATGTCGCGGACGGCTGCGACCTCGCGCTCGTCGACCGAGGCGTCCGCGACGGCCACCATCAGGAGCTCCAAGACGACGATCGCCCGCTCCCGATCCGTCGAGAACATGTAGTTGAGGTCGGCCACCCTGTCCGGGGCCGCGGCCGTCTCCGGGGGGAGGTGCGCCTCGTGGTAGAGGGCCTCCAGGCGCACGAGCTCTTGGAGCGCGAGCCGCTCGTCGGCGGCGATGATCTGGCGTGCGAGGACGAGGAGCGCACGCTTCTGCGCGTCGGTAAGCTCGGAGAGGAACATCGGGTGGAACGCGGCGCACGCCGTGAGGGTGTAGCGTCCGAGTTTACGCACCCGCCGCCCGCTTCTCCACGTCACGGAGACCTCCCTTCTCCCACGGGCGGAGCCACGCCGACCCGCTGCCCTTCCAGTCCTCGCTGTGACCCTCGACGTCTTTGCCGACATCGCTTGCCCCTGGTGTTACATCGCCGACGCTCGGCTCCAACGCGCGCTCGACGCCCGGCCGCACCTCCGCATCGTGCGGCGCTGGCGGCCGTTCCAGCTCCAGCCCGCCCTCGACCCGTGGCAACCGTGGCAGCCCTTCGCCGCGCGGAAGTTCGGCGGCGCCGAGCGCGCCCGCGCCGTGTTCGAGACCGTCACACTGATCGGACGTCGGGAAGGGCTGGCCTTCGACTTCGACGCCATGCCCACGGCCCCGAACACCCTCGACGCGCATCGGATCGTTCTCTTCGGCGAGGCGCATGGCCGCGCCTTCGAGACTGCTCAAACGCTCTTTCGGGGCTACTTCTCCGAGGGGCGCAACCTCAACGACCCCAAAGACCTCCTCGCGCTCGCGACGGCGGCTGGGCTGCCCGGTCCCGAGGCCCGAGCCGTCTTGATGAGCGACCGCTACCGAGCAGACGTCGAGAAGTGCCAGTCCGCCGCTGGGGCGCTCGGGATTTCCGGGGTCCCCTTCTACGTGTTCGACCGGCGCCACACCCTGTCCGGCGCCCAACCCACCGCCGTGTTTCTCGACGCCCTCGACAGGATGGCACTGGAAGGCACGGAAGCGCTAGACTAAGCTCCCGCCCACCCCTTCTCCCGATGCCCCAGCAGCAAGCGCCTCCCCCCTCCGCCGGCGAGCCCTTCGCCGTCGGTGACGCCTTCGATGCCCTCGTGACGAAGCTCGGTGGGTGGATCGAGGCGGCCATCCTCGGTCTCCCCAACTTCCTCGTTGCGGTCGTCATCGTGGCGGTGGCGGCCCTGTTCGCGCGCGGGGCGAAGCGCCTCGTCCACGGCCTTTTCAACCGGGTCGGCGATCGGATCGAGTCGACCCGGCGCGTCGCCAACCTCCTGGGAACGCTCGCCTACGTCGCCGTCCTCGCCGCCGGGACGTTCATCGCCCTCGGGATCCTCAACCTCAACGGCGTCGTGACGAGCCTGCTGGCCGGGGCCGGCATCGTCGGCCTCGCGCTCGGCTTCGCGTTCCAGGACATCGCGTCCAACTTCATCGCGGGCGTCTTCCTGGCCGTCCGCGCCCCATTCGAGCCCGGCCAGCTCATCGAAACCAACGACTTTCTCGGCATCGTCCACGCCGTCAACCTCCGGTCGACCGAGCTCAACACCCTCCAGGGTCAGCGCGTCATCATCCCCAACTCGGCCGTCTTCCAGAACCCGCTCACGAACTACGCGACGACGGCACACCGCCGCGTGGACATCGCCTGCGGCGTGGGCTACGGCGACGACCTCCAGAAGGCCGAGCGGGTCGCCACAGAGGCCGTGTCGGCGCTGTCCCTCCGGAGCGCCGAGCGAGACGTCGAGCTCTTCTACAACGAGTTCGGCGACTCCTCGATCAACTTCACGCTCCGCTTCTGGATCGGCGAGACGGGGCAGGCCGCGTTCCTTCGCGCGCAGAGCGAAGCCATGAAGGCCATCAAGACCGCGTTCGACCGGGAGGGGGTAACCATTCCGTTCCCGATCCGGACGCTCGACTTCGACCCCAACGGGGGCCTCGCACTCACTGACGCCCTCAAGCCGGCGCTCGGCGCACGCTCTGACGGGGAGGCATAGCGGGATTCTGGCTCCTGCCGCTCCCTGACCGTCGGGGGACCCTCCGACCGGCCGGCGACCCCGGCCGAGGCGTCAGTTCCTGGGCAGCTCGTCCTGCGCGTCCTCCCGGAGGGCCTCGTGGATGTAGCGGAAGAGCGCCGAGCGCCCGGCGCCGTACCGGTAGAGGCGCTCGGCGTCGGCCCGCATCCGGATGCGGCAGATGGGCAGCCCCGGGATCGCGATGGTGCCCTCGACGAGGGCGCGCTCCCCCTCCTCGTACGCTTCGATGCGGACGAAGTCGAGGGTCGCGCTCCGGTAGTCATCGGGCTCGAGCCGATAGCCGTCGTTGGAGGGCATTGGGGTCGGACGGTGCGTGGTCCGGCCGGTATCGGCGCGCGCCACGATGTCGTTAAGCCATCCGCCTCCTGGAGCGCCTCTCAGTTCCGGGTCAGGGCCATCGGCAGCTTCTCGCCGCCCTGCGAGAACGTCCCTTCGAGTTGGGTCTCGTCCTCCGACACCGTCCCGGTAAAGGAGGCCTGCCCCACGATGTCGATGGTCACCTCTCGGCCGTTGACCTCGATGGGTCCCAGCGCGAGGTTCTCCGCCTGCCCGGGGGCGTCGAGCACGGCGGTATAGCCCCCGTCGTCGCCGCGCGCGAGCACGAACGTCATGCGGACTTCCCCCCCGCCGGGAATCTGGAGCGCGCCCGCCCAGGTGCCCGAGTAGTCCCCGCGCTCTGCCTTGGGCCCGCCCTTATCGGGCTCCGCGGCCTCCTCCGCCGGCGCGTCGTACGGCACGAGGAGGAGCGGGAACTCCCGGCCAGCCTGGGCCCACGTCCCGGTGATCTCGGTTCCGTCCTCGTTCATCTCCCCCGTGTAGGAGGACTGCTGGCCCTGGAGGAGGAGCTGGCGGCTCGCGGCGTCGTAGCCGACCGAGTCGACCGGGAGCCCGTAGGCGCCCTGGTCGGGGCTGTCGATCGTGGCGACAAACCCGTCGTCCTCAGGCGTGACGTGGAAGACGACCGTCAGCGACTCCATCCCGGGGAAGACCTCGGAGACGTCGAGCTCGCCCGCCCAATCGCCCGCCGGCGAGGGTTGGGCAGCGGCCGGAACAGCGAGGAGAAGGGCGAGGGGGAGGGCGAGGGCTCGCATGGGACGTGGCAGCGGTGGGTTAGGGGGTCGGCGCAGAGGTACGCGGGGGCTCGGAGGGGGTTGCGAGCAGAACGCTACGCGTCGTCCGGGACGAACCGGGCACGCAGCCAGCCGTCCTCGACGGCAGCACCGGCGAGGCGGTAGTACGCGAGGAAGCTCGGGAGGAGCACGTTGCGGCGCTGGTTGCGGATCTGCACCACGAGGCCGTCGCCGAACTGCTCGGCCTCGACCTGCTCGGCGTCGGTGTAGGGCACCTTCAGCGCCACGAGGTAGTCCTCCCCCTCGTTCTCCACACGGAACGACGGCTCGGCGTAGAACACCTCCGCCGGATCGCGCCCCTCGTAGAGCCTCTCGCCGATCTCCTCCAGGAGCTCGACGCCGAACACCTCCCGCCCGAGGTGCGGAACACGGAAGACGGGGAGCGGAGAGAACGTCTCCTCGATCTCCTGCAGGTAGGCGCCCTGCGCCTCGACGTAGGGCGCCATGAGGCCGCCGGCCTCCGCGGCCGGCATCACCCGGTTGACGACGGCGGCGTCGACGCCGTAGCCGTACAGCTGGAGGTAGGTGTAGGCGCGCTTGGCTTCCTGGATCACCATCCGCTCCGGGTTCATCACGAGGCGCGCGCTGGTCACCTGCGGATCCTGGAGCACGGCCTGGACCTCCCCGAGCTTCCCAAAGAGCCAGTCGAGCTCGGCGTACCCCTTGTCGAGCGGGACGCCGGTGGTCTTGCGGACGGCGAAGCCAACCGTCTTGATCGCGGTCTTCTGCAGCGGGAACGCCTTCTGGAGCCACCACTGCGTCACCTGGGGCAGGGTGAGGAGCGTGAGCGTCTCGCCGGTGGGGGCTGCGTCCAGCACGATCACGTCGTAGTCCCCCGACGTGTAGAACTTGTCGAGCCAGAGCAGAGCGCTCCCCTCCCCCATCCCCGGCAGGGCGGCGAGCTCCTCGGCGGCGACGGCGTCGGCCCCTTGCCAGCGGAGGACCGTGCGGATGAGCTCCCGCATGTTCCCCCAGTACTTCCGCATGGAGTAGTAGAGGTCCACCTCCTGCGCCCACAGCCGCTCGGCCACCTCGATGGGCTCGGGGCCGAGCCCGCGGTCCAGCGCATCGGCGAGGGAGTGGGCGGGGTCGGTGGACATGACGAGGGTGCGGTGGCCGCGGCGGGCGCACTCGAGCGCCGTGGCCGCCGCGCACGTCGTCTTGCCAACGCCGCCCTTGCCAGTGAAGAGGAGGACGCGGGGCATGGGGGATAGGGGGAGGTGGAGGGCGTCCTTTCTCTCCGGTCCGCCCGCCACGTTCCGGCTACCCGTCGGGATTCTCTAGATCCCCACTCCTGGGTCCGCCGTCATCGCGCCCGCTGCGAGGGGTCGGGCGCGGCGGGGGAGGCTCCTCGCCCAGCATCTCCTCGGCCGTCATGAAATCGTCGCGGCGCTCGTTCCGGTCCCGAACCGCCCCCTCGCCACGCGCCTCGTCCACCGGCTCTGGCGGGGCGGGCTCCTCGTCGTCGGGCCAGACGCCGTCGAGATGACGCCGCCAGTCGGAGTCGTCGGCGAACGCGGCCGAACGGATCCGCTCCTCCTCGCGCTCACGGCGCTCCGCCTCATCCTCTTCCGGCTCGTCGAGCACGCCCCAGACGTCGTAGTACCCCTCGCGGTCGAACTCGGTCGCGTAGTCGTGATCGAAGTAGGCGTCGAGGTCCGCGTAGAGGGAGTCCGAAGCGTAGTCCAGGTCGATGGGTTGCCGGTACTGCGGCGGGTCGGGGAACCGCGCGGCCGGGTCGAGGCGTCGCTGGGCGTCGCTGAAGAAGTCGCCGACGACGTGGAGGGCGTTGTGGGCGCCCTGCCCCCAGTAGTTCGACCGGAACGTCACGCGCTGGTCGTTGAACCCGACCCACGCGCCCGCCACCAGCTGGGGGTGCATGAGGATGAACCACCCGTCGGCGTTGCCCTGCGTGGTGCCGGTCTTCCCTGCGAGGTCGCCGCGGACGCCCCAGGACCGGATGCCGCGGCCCGTGCCCCGCTGGACCACCCCCCGCATCATGTCCAGGAGCGTGCGGGCATCGTGCCGGGAGAGCGCTTGGTCGCCCTCCGGCCCGAACGTGTCGAGGACGCGGCCGTCGGCGGTCTCGATCCGGGTGACGAGGCGCGGCTCGCGCCGCTGGCCGTCGTTCGCGACGGTGCCGTAGGCCGAGACCATCTCCAGCAGCGTGACCGGGCTGGTGCCGAGGGCGAGGGACGGGACGAGGTCGAGGCGGCTGTCCGCGATGCCCATGCGGCGCGCCAGGAGCGCCACCCGCCCCGGCCCCACCTCCTGCATCAGCTGAACGGTGATGGTGTTCTTCGAGTAGGCGAGCGCGTCCGCCACCGTGAGGGTGGCGCCGGAGACTGAGCCGCTGTTGGTCGGCCGCCATGTCCGGCCGGCCCCGAGGTCCACGGCAACGGCCTGGTCGGTGAGGCGGTCGAGAGGGGAGTAGCCGCGCTGGAGGGCGGCGGCGTAGACGAACGGCTTGAAGGTGGAGCCGGGCTGGCGCTGCGCAACCGCCACGTGGTCGTACTCGTCCTTCGTGAAGTCCCGGCTCCCGACGTAGGCCCGGACGTCGCCCGTGCGCGGGTCGAGGGCCACGAGGCCGGCTTCGAGCCGGGTCACCACCGCGCGCAGCGAGTCCATGAACGCGTCGTCACGGCGGAGCGAGTCCAGCGCGTCCTCCTCGTCGAGCCCGGCGGCGGTGAGGGCGCGGTACCGGGGCGTCCGGCGGACGTGGCGCGCCACGAGCCCGCCCTCGCGGCGCCAGAAGTAGCCGAAGGGCTCGACCCGGTCGCGGTAGGCAACGTACGCGTCGGCGCCGCTCAGGGAGGGCATGCCGCGGCGGCTCCACTCCACGTCGGCGACGGCCTGGAGGCGGGCCCCCTGCTCGGCCACGGCCTGCTCGGCGGCCCGCTGCAGCGCGAGGTCGAGCGTCGTCCGGATGACGAGCCCGTCGCGCTCGAGGTTGTAGCCCCGGCGCTGGGCCCACACGTCGAGCCGGGTGCGGACGAGCGCCGTGAAGTGGGGGGCGAGGCTCTCGTTCGCCGGCAGCCGCTTGAAGTCGAGGCCGAGGCCGGTCGCCCGGAGGCTGTCCGCGGTCGGCGCGTCGAGGACCCCCTGCTCCTGCATCAGCGAGAGGACGAGGTTGCGCCGGGCTTGGGCGCGATCGGGGTTCCGCACGGGGTCGTACCACGTCGTCCCCTTCAGCATCCCCACGAGGAGGGCCCCTTCAGCCACCGACAGCTGCGAAGCCGACTTCTGGAAGTACGTGAGCGCGGCCCGCTCGATGCCCGTGGCGTTGTAGATGTAAGGCGCGGTGTTGAAGTAGGCCTCGAGGATATCGCGTTTGGTGTGGCGGCCCTCCATCTTCAGCGCCGCGATGACCTCCTTGAGCTTGCGCGTCACGGTGCCGTGGCGTCCGATCTCTTCGGGGAAGAGGTTGCGGGCGAGCTGCTGGGTGAGGGTGCTGCCGCCCTGGCGGTCGCCCGTCACCGTCTGGACCATCGCCCCGATGCTCCGCATTACGTCCACGCCGCCGTGCCGGTAGAACCGCCGGTCCTCGGTGGCGATGAGGGCGTCGACGACGTGCCCGGGAATGGAGTCGAGCGGGATCCATTCGCGGTGGGCTTCCTCGAACTGCGTCAGCTTCTCGCCGCCAGCCGAAAGGACGACCGAGGGCCGGGCCTCTGCCGCCCGCTGAAGCTCAAGCGCGTTCGGCGTCGAAGGGATGAGGACGAAGGCGTAGGCGGCGACGCCGAGGACCGGAAGGAGTAGGACCCCGAGCGCGGTCAGACCAGCGATCAGGGCTTTGTTCCAGCCGGGCCGCTCGGGGTCTCGGTAGAGGTCGAGGTACCGGGCGACGAGGCCCTGCCGTCCGCGCCCGCCTCCGAGGACGGGGCCGGACCGGTTTCGGGGATGGCGGGAGGATGGGCGGAGCATGGGGGGACGTCGTTTCGGCAGGCGCGGCGCGCGCCACAGGGCAAACGGGGCGGAGCCATTATTGTGCCGCGGGGGGGGGCTGCGCGCCTTCGGGAGTTTACCGATAGATTGCCCGCCCGACCCCGCGCCCATGCACACGCGGCTGCTCCTGCTCGTTCTCGCCCTCATCGGCCTCGCGGGGTGCTCCTCCCAGGCGGAGCCGCCTCGCGCAGATCCCCCGGCCGAGGCCCCCCACTTCCGCGGCGTCACGCTCGACCTGCGGCGGGTGCCTCCTCAGAGCCCCCTCCCCCACCTGGCTCGGCTGG
>JAWWCA010000014.1:0-28197 GCA_033720695.1 Rubricoccaceae bacterium | reverse complement strand
TCGGGCCCGAGATGATCCCGCTGTCGTGGACGTGGACCCAGGTGCCGGGGAAGCCGGCGGAGGTGTCGAGGCGGTAGGGGCCGCGGTTGCCGGTGGCCCAGAGGGTGGCGTCGGGCCCGAAGGCGAGGCCGTAGGGCTGGATGTGGCGGTCGCCGACGCGCTCCCAGGCGAACCCCTCCCCCGGCGCGGGGAGGTCCTGCGCGTGGGCGACGGGCGCCGTGTGGAGGGCCGCGCCCGCCCCGGCGAGGAGGCAGAGCCGGAAGCAGAGCCGGAAGCAGAGCCGGAGACCGAGGCGCAGGCCGAGCCCCCAGGCCAGGGCGAGCGCGGCGGGGTGCGCGGTGGAGCGCGCGGTGGAGCGGGGCGTCGTCATCTCAGGGGGGCTCATACCCGGGCCAGCGTGAGGCGGCGGACGGCCACCGTGGCCGGCGCCCCGCCCGCCCGCGCCGCCACGCGGACGCCGTAGGTCGAGGCGAGCGTGCCGACGAGGAGGGTCGCGAGAGGTCGCATCGGGTCTATTGGCAGGGCGGGGGAGCGCGCCGGGAGCCTGGAGGATAGGGGATCCCCCTCGGGAGGTCAACGCCGGTCGGACCGGGAGCGCGGCGGCGCCCGCACCCGTCGGCGCTCGCCCGTCGTATCCTAGGCCTCCCCCTCTCGCCCCCGTCCCGTCATGAGCACGCAGACCGTCGCCGCGCAGGCGCCCTCCGTCGCCGCCGCCAAGCGCGTCACCACCCAGACGCTCCAGGAGATGCGCGCCGAGGGCGTCCCCATCGCCATGCTCACGGCGTACGACTACACGAGCGCCCGCATCCTCGACGAGGCCGGCATCGACGTCCTCCTCGTCGGCGACTCGGCCTCGAACGTGATGGCGGGCCACGAGACCACGCTCCCCATCACGCTCGACCACATGGTGTACCACGCGCAGTGCGTGGTGCGGGGCGTGAGCCGCGCCCTCGTCGTGGTGGACCTCCCGTTCGGGACCTACCAGGGGTCCTCGCGCGAGGCGCTCCGCTCGGCCATCCGCGTGATGAAGGAGACGGGCGCCCACGCCGTCAAGCTCGAAGGGGGCGCCGCCTCGCTCGACTCCATCCGCCGGATCGTGGACGCGGGCATCCCCGTGATGGGGCACCTCGGCCTCACGCCCCAGAGCATCTACAAGTTCGGGACCTACAAGGTGCGCGCCCGCGAGGAGGAGGAGGCCGACGCCCTCCGCCAGGACATCCGCGCCGTCGAGGCGGCCGGCTGCTTCGCCGTCGTCCTCGAAAAGATCCCCGCCGCCCTCGCCGACGAGGCGACGCAGAGCGTCTCGATCCCCACGATCGGCATCGGCGCCGGGCCGGCCACGAGCGGGCAGGTCCTCGTCACGCACGACTTCCTCGGGCTCACCAAGGAGTTCAACCCCCGGTTCGTCCGCCGCTACGCCGATCTCGCCGACACCATCACGGAGGCCGTCCGGCGCTACGTCGAGGACGTCCGCCTGGGCGACTTCCCGAACGAGGCGGAGAGCTACTGAGGGGGACGCGTGAACCGTGACGCGCGGGGGCACGGGGCCTCTCGGGTCCCGCGGCCCGTGTCCCGTCCTCGTGCGTCCGGTCTCTACCGGAAAAGCGTCACCCGGGTCTGGGCGGTCTGGTCGCCGACGGTGAGGCGGACGAGGTAGACCCCACTCGGCGCGCGGTCGCCGGGGGTCCAGCGGAGGGTGTGGCGGCCGGGGCCCTGCGGCGGCGTCGCGGTCCGATGGACGAGGCGGCCGAGGGCGTCGTAGACCGCCAGCCGAGCGCGAGAGGGCGGCCCGGCCCAGGTGTAGTCGAGGCGGACGGCGCCGCGGGCCGGGTTCGGCGCGATGCGCAGGGCCAGCGATCCGGCCTCCGGCCCGTCCTCCACGCCGACGGGCGTCGCCTCGCCGAGCGTGACGGTGTCGGTGGTCTTGTCGATGGAGAGCGCGAGGCCGGCCGCGGCCGAGAAGGCGAAGTCGGACGGCCGCCCGGGGAGGTCGTAGGAGCGGCCGGGGAGGTGGACGGCGTCGGGGTCCTCGGTCAGGACGACGGGCTCGCCGCTGGCGGTGAGGGCGAGGCGGACGGCGGCGCCGTAGGGGACCGTGACCGTAGGCTCGGGGGCGCCCGTCGCCGCGTCGAAGCGGTAGACGAGGGGGGGCGAGAGCGCGGCGACGAGGGCGTCGGTGGCGGCGAGGGCCACGGGGGTCCCGCACCCGCACGGGATGGGGGCCTCCTCCGTGACCGTCGCGCCGTCGACCCGGTAGCGGCGGATCGAGAGGTCGCCCGCGCCCATCGCGTAGGCCCGGCCGCCGCCCGGAGCCACGGCGACGAGGGCGGCGTCGGGGACCTCGACCCGGTCCAGGAGAGCCCCCGAGGCGCCGTCGAGGAGCCGCACCCCGTCGGCCCGGTCGGCGACGGCGAGGAGCCGCCCGTCGTCGGAGGCCGCGAGGGCGGCGACGAGCGAGTCGGGGCTCGCCGCGACGAGGTCGAGCACCTCGGGCCTCGCGGCGAGCTGGACGAGGGCGTCGTCGTCGGACCACCCGAACACCACGGGCGCCACCCCGCGCGCGAACCTCCGGAAGCCCAGCTCGGGGAGGCGGCCCACCTCCGCGCCCGACCCGAGCGCGACGAGGGCGGTCGCGCGGACGAGCCCGGTCGAGTCGGAGCCGGTGACGAGGGCGAGGCCGTCCCCGAGCACGCTGACCTCGCCGGGGTTGAGGTTTGACACCGGCGTCAGGGCCGTGACGGTGCGCGTGGCGAGGTCGAGGTGGGAGAGGGCCGAGGTGTAGATGTTGGCGACGAGGGCCGTCGCCCCGTCGGCGGAGAGGCCGAGGGCGTCGGGCGCGTCGCCCTCGTCGGGGCCGCCCGGGAGGAAGTCGCCGTCGTGGAGGGACGGGTCGGCGCGGAAGGCCGAGACCACCTCGCCGGGGTGGTTGATGGGAACCCCGGCCCACCGCGCCTCGGCGGCCGAGGCGCCGCCCGCGACGTACCACCGCCCGGGCGTCAACACCGTCAGCGCTCCCGTCTCGAAGCTGTAGACCCCCGCCCCGTCCACGCCGACGCCGAGCGCGTGGCGCCCGTCGGGCGAGGCGGCCGTGCCGAACTCGAACGAGCGCGTCTCCAGGAGCGTCGGCGGCGACCCGTTGAGGGGGACCTCGGCGGCGGCAAAGGCGGACTGGTCGGGCCGCCGGAGGCCCACGAAGGCGGCGGACCCGTCGGCGCTCAGGGCGAACGACGAGACGAGCCCGACGAGGTCGAGGGGGAGCGGGACGGGGTCCGCGACGGCGCCCGTCGCGACGTCCACGGCCTGGAAGGCGCGGGCGAGGTAGAAGTTGCCCACGACGAGGGTCCGGCCGTCGGCCGAGCGCGCGAACGAGCGGGGCGGCACGTCCACCGGCACCGTCCGCAGGAGGGCGCCGGTCCGGCTGCTGTAGTAGACGATGGCCGGGCTCGGCTGGAGCGTGACGGCGAAGAGGGTGTCGCCCGTGACAGAGGCCACGAGCGGCTGGTAGTTGCGGTACTGGCGGAGCGAGGGGAACGTGATCGTGAGCTCGAGGCTGTCGAACGGGTACCCCGGGATCGTCACGAGGACGGCGCCGGTGGCGAGGTCGAGGACGCGGGCGCCGCCGCCCAGGATGGAGCCCACGAGGGCGCGCGTCCCGCCCGGCAGGATCCGGACGCCGCCCGGGTTCGGGACACCGGCCACGACGGCGCGGACGGCGTAGCTCTCGAGGTCCACGAGCGTGACCGTGTCGTCGTCGGCACAGGCGACGACGGCCACGTCGTCGGTGGCCGCCACGGCCACGGGGTTCTCGCCGACGGGGACGACGGCGAGCGTGGCGCCCGTGGCGGCGTCGAGGACGGCGAGGTTGTCGCTCCGCGCGTTCGCCGTCAGGATGCGGTCGCCCGAGGGCGTGAACGTGAGGGCCTGGAGGTTGTCGGCCTCGGGCCCGAGGCCCACGTCGAGCGTGAGCGCCGGGCCGTGCGGCGTCGCCCCGATCCCGAGGCGGCGGCGGAGGTGGGCTTCCTCCTCGGCTGTGAGGTCGGCGTAGACCTCGGCCCGAACGCCCCCCTCGGTCACGGTGACGGGGGCCGGGACGGCATCCTGGCCCGCGGCTGGTTGGGCGGCGAGGAGCAGGATGCCGGTGAGGAGCGGGAGGCAGCGCATGGCGGGGGGAGGGGAGCGCCCAAGGTAGCGGGAGCCGAAGGCGTCGCAAAGCTGGGCGGGTGTCGGAACCGGGCGCGGGGCGTCGGCTACACGGAGCCCCGCCCACCGCTTGCCCCGTGGCCCACACCGCGCCCCCGCTCCACGTCCACCCCGACCGCCCCCTCGTCCTCCTCTCGAACGACGACGGCATCGACGCCCGCGGCCTCGCCGCCCTCGCCGCCGCCCTCGACGGGATCGGCACGCTCGCCGTCGTCGCGCCCGCCCACGAGCAGAGCGCCGTCGGCCACGCCATCACCGTCCGCGACCCGATGCGGGCGCACCCGTGGCCGTTCGACAACCCCGGCGGGCCGGTCTGGGCCCGCGCCGTGACGGGGACGCCGGCCGACTGCGTCAAGCTGGCCTGCCAGAAGCTGCTCCCCCGGCGGCCCGACCTCGTCGTGAGCGGGATCAACCACGGGCCGAACACAGCCGTCAGCGTCATCTACTCCGGCACCGTCAGCGCCGCCACCGAGGCCGCCATCCTGGGCGTCCCGTCGTTCGCCGTCTCGCTGTGCTCCTGGAAGGCCGACGCCGACTTCGAGGCGGCGGGCCGGTGGGCGCGCGTCATCGCCGAGCGGGTGCTGGCCGAGGGGCTGCCCGTGGGCGTCCTCCTCAACGTCAATGTCCCGGCCCGCCCGCTCGACGCCCTCGCCGGCCTCGAGGTGACGCGGCAAGCGCGCGGGCGCTGGGAGGAGGAGTTCGAGGAGCGGCGTGACCCCATGGATCGGCCCTACTACTGGCTCGGCGGCCGGTTCGTCAACCTCGACGACGGCCGCGACACCGACCTCGACGCCGTTGAGCGCGGGTTCGTCTCGGTCACCCCCATTCACTACGACCTCACGGCCTACGACGCCCTCGACCGGCTCAGCGCGTGGGACTGGGGCGCGCCGGTGCAGGCGCCGGCCGACCGGGGCGGATGAGGGCGGAGCGAGGCGGCCCCTCGGGCTCCCTGCGGGGGCACTGGCAAGAGACCCGGCCCGTCCCTACCATAAGGGGTGTACGTCCAGGCCGTTCCGGTGTCTCGCCATGCCCCGTTCTCTGCGCCCGCTCGCCCTCCTCGCGTCCACCAGCCTCCTCGTCCTCGCCGGGTTCGTGACCCGGCCCGACGCGGCCCCGCCCGGGCCCCACGCCGAAGGCCCGCCCGCACGCGCCACCGTTCTGGCCGTCCTCGCCTTCGAGAACAACACCGGGCAGACCCGCTACGACGTGCTCGGGAAGGGCCTCGCCAACATGATGACGAGCGACCTCACGGCGGTGCCCCAGCTTCAGCTCGTCGAGCGGGAGCAGCTCCAGGCGCTCATCGACGAGCTGGAGCTGCAACAGACGGCGTACTTCGACTCCACGACGGCCCTCCAGGTCGGGATGTTCGTCGGCGCCGAGTACGTGGTGATCGGGTCGGTCGCGGCGGTGAGTCCGGAGGTCCGGCTCGACACTCGGATCGTCCGGATCGAAACGGCCGAGGTGGTGCAGGCGGCGAGCGTGGTGGGCCAGGAGAACGCCCTGTTCGACCTCCAGCAGCGCCTCGCCGACGAACTCATCGCGGGCATCGACGTGGTGCTCTCGCCCCAGGAGCGCGACGCCCTCCGCGCCCAGCAGGAGGCCAACCGCATCGACAACGTCGAGACCATGCTGCTCTACTCCGAGGCGCTCGACGCGCTCGACCGGGAGGACTACGTGCGGGCCATCGAGCTGCTCAACCGCGTGCGCGAAGACGCCCCGGCCTCCCAGGCCACGCAGGCGGCGATGGAGCTGGCCCAGGAGCGGGCCCAGGACCGGCTGGAGGACGAGGCGCGCGGGCGGCTGAACCGGCTCATCCGCGGGCTCTGACGGGCCGCGTCGGGTCCTGCGGGCGCGCCCGGATCCCCGTGCGGCTCCGGGCGTGGGAGGCGGCCCCGTCTCTCTCCACCGACTGTCCCCCCGGACCTCCATGCCCGACATGCCCCAGCCCGGCGACCTCGCCCCCGACTTCGAGGGGACGACGCAGTCCGGCGACACCCTCCGCCTCTCCGACCTCCGCGGCCGCCCCGTCGCCCTCTACTTCTACCCCAAGGACGACACCCCCGGCTGCACGAAGCAGGCCTGCAACCTCCGGGACCACGACGCCGCCCTCCAGGACGCGGGCGTCGCCGTCGTCGGGGTGTCGCCGGACGACGAGGGTAGCCACGAGCGGTTCGCCGAGAAGTACGCCCTCCCGTTCCCCCTCGTTGCCGACCCCGACAAGGCGATCTGCGAGCGCTACGGGGTGTGGGGCGAGAAAACCCTGTACGGCGTGAAGCGGATGGGCCTGAAGCGGACCACGTTCCTCATCGACGCCGACGGCCGCGTGCAGCACGTGTTCAAGCGCCCCAACACGAAGGGCCACGCCGAGGAGATCCTCCAGAAGCTCGGCGCGGTGGCCTAGCCGTCCTCCCGCGTGCGGAGCGGGACCGTCTGCCCGCCGGGCAGGAGCAGCTCGATGGTCGGCTGCGCCAGGACCGTCGCGCTGAGCTGGAACGTGAGCATCTCCTCCCGGAGGGCCTCGCAGGCGTCGCCGAAGTCCTCGTGCGTGAGCCACAGCTGGGCCGTCCCCTCCTTGACGGTCGAGCGGAGGCCGAAGAAGTGCTCGTTGCACCCGCCGCTGTAGCGGACGGTGACGACGAGCTCGCCGTTCGTGCTGATGTAGGGGGTGGCCCGGCTCCCGTCGCCCCCGCTCGGGGCGCCGACGAGGAGGGTGTAGGGCGCGCCGAAGTCGTCGGCGAGCGGGGGGCGTTCGATGAGGTCGCACCCGGCGACCAGGCGGGCGAGGAGGAGGGGGGCGGCTGGGAGCGTGCGCATCGGGCGGAGGGGAAGCAGCGGGGGGCGTATTTTCCACGCCGTCTGCGCAGCATAGTGCCTGCCGGACGGGGCCGCAAGGCCCTTTTCTTCCTCCACGTGTCCCGGCTCTCGCCCTGGGATCCTGTCCAACGCCGCTCCATCATGCTCGTCGCCGGGAACTGGAAGATGCACACCGACCTCAAGGGCGCGCTCCGGCTGGCCGCGGAGGTCGTGCGGCTCACCGAGGCCGAGGCGCGGACCGTCGACGTGGCGGTGTGCCCCCCGTCTGTCTGGCTCGACGCCGTGCGCGGGAAGCTGCGCGGGAGCCGCGTGGCCCTCGGCGCGCAGAACGTCCACCCCGAGCCCGCGGGCGCCTACACCGGCGAGGTGGCCGCGCCGATGCTGGCCGGGTTGGACTGCCGCTACGTGATCGTCGGCCACTCCGAGCGGCGGCAGCTCTTCGGCGAGTCCGACGCCTTCGTCGGGGAGAAGGTGCGGGCGGTGATGGACGCGGGGATGACGCCCCTCCTGTGCGTCGGCGAGACGCTCGACGAGCGCGACGCCGGCACGGCCGAGGCCGTCGTGGCGCGCCAGCTCGACGGCGCCCTCGACGGCGTGGTCCTGGACGGCGCGGGCGCCCTCGTCGTGGCCTACGAGCCGGTGTGGGCGATTGGCACGGGCCGGACGGCGACGCCGGACCAGGCTCAGGCGATGCACGCCTTCGTCCGCGACCGCCTCGGCGCCCGCTTCGGCGACGCGGGGCGGGAGGTGGCGGTCCTGTACGGCGGCAGCGTCAAGCCCGGCAACGCCGCCGACCTCTTCGCGCAGCCCGACCTCGACGGCGGCCTCATCGGCGGGGCCAGCCTGGAGGCCGAGTCGTTCGCCGCCATCGTCCGCGCGGCGGCCCAGGCGACGGCGGACGGCCACGGGTAACCCGAGGCGGCCGATGCGCTTCCCCTCCGCCGGACGCCTCCGCGCGCTCCCCCTCGCCGGCCTCGTGCTCGCGGCCCTCGGGTCGTGCTCCGGGCCGTCGCCGTTGGACTCGCCCGACGCGGGCCGCTCGGCCGCCTACGCGCCGGGCCAGCCCAACTTCGACCTCGAAGCGCGGGCGACGCTGGAGGACGGGGCGCCGGGCCTCGACCTCCTCCTCAGCCTCCCCCGTGCCTCCCTCGTCTACACCCGCCAGCCCGACGGCTTCCGCGCGCGCTACCGGTTCGAGGTCGCGCTCGAGGCCGAGAGGGGCGGGCCGCCGGTGCGGCTCACCCTCGACGACACCCTCCGCGTGCCCGACTTCGAGGCGACGCGCTCGTTCCGGCCCGTCGTGCGGGAGGAGCGGGTGGCGCTGGCGCCGGGGACCTATCTCGTCGAGGCCACGCTCGTGGACGAGGAGTCCGGCAAGGAGGAGGGGCGGCGGCTGCGCGTGGAGGTGCCGCCGCCGGCCGGCGACCCGGCCATGAGCCGGATCGGGCTCGCCATCAAGCGGCCGGGGGAGGGGTTCGAGCCGCAGGTGGCCCTCGTCGTCCCCACCGGATTCGACTCGCTCCGCGCCTCGGTCGAGGTCTACCGCGCGCCCGAGGACGCCGCGCTCCGCCTCCAGCTCGACCGCCTCCGCGCCGACACGACCGTCGCCCGCCCGCCCTACTGGTTGAGCTACAGCCGGGCCTCGATCCAGTACCGCGGTCTCGACCTCGACGGGCCGCCGGAGGACACCCTCCAGGTGACGACGCGCGACCTCGGGGGGGCCGCCGAGGCCGTCACCGTCGAGGTGACGCTGCCGCCCCTCGACCCCGGCGTCTACCGCCTCCAGATGGCGACCCGCGCCGCGCTCGGCGCCGCCCCCTTCGCGGAGGAGGAGCGCCTCTTCGCCGTCCGCGAGCCCGACTTCCCGCGGCTCACCGAGGTCGACGACCTCATCGCCCCGCTCGCCTACCTCGCCTCCGAGCGCGAACTGGAGGCCATCGCCGACGGGGCGACGCCCGCCGAGCGCCGCGCCCGCTTCGACGCCTTCTGGGGCTCCCTCTTCAACGACCGCAACGCCGCCGCCGACGTGCTCCGCCGCTACTACGAGCGGGTCGAGGAGGCCAACCTCCTCTTCACCACCTACAAGGAGGGGTGGAAGACCGACCGCGGGATGGTCTACGTCGTCCTCGGCCCGCCCGAGTTCGTCGAGACGACGCCGCTGGAGGAGACGTGGCACTACGCCTTCGGCAGCGGGCAGGCGCTCTCGACCTACACCTTCGACCGGGCGTCGACCGCCGAGCTCCGGCCGCGCACCGCCTTCGAGAGCTGGATCCTGGTGCGGTCGCCGGCCTACGAGGCGGCGTGGCGGCGGGCCGTCCAGCGCTGGCGCGCCGGCCAGGCGCGCTAGCCGAGCGCGGCGTCCCGGCTCAGGGTGCCTGCGCGCCGCGGGTCGGGGACGCCCGGCCCGCCGGGGAGGCGGTCACCGGCCCCGGGTCTTCGGCCTCGCCGACGGGGACGTTCGTGAAGTAGAACACGTGGCCGTGCTCGTCGATGGCCTGGACGAACATCTGCTCCGGCGTGAGCGAGACGGCCATGAAGCCCGGCACGCGGAGGGCGAACAGGGCGTCGGGGTGCTCGGGGACGACGGAGCGGGTGAGGGAGCCGGCCCCCGAGACGAAGTAGTGGACGGGGCTCCCCTCCGGCAAGAGGTGCTGGAGGTTGTGGTCGTGCCCGGCGAAGTAGGCCTGCACCCCGTGCCGCTCGAGGAGCGGGACGAGGTCGGAGACGAGGTACTCGTTCCGCTGGTACGAGATCTTTGACGAGGCGGAGTAGACGGGGTGGTGGCCCACGACGATCTTCCAGGCTGCCGTCGAGGCGGCGAGCGTGGAGTCGAGCCAGCGGAGCTGCGCCCCGCGGTCCCACTGCTCCGACGTCGGGTAGAGGTACGGCCGGTCGAGGTCGGCCAGCGGCGTGGTGTCGAGGAAGGCGAAGAGGGCCCGGGTCGAGTCGTCGACGAACTGCTCGACGGTGAAGTAGCGCGAGGGCATGGTCCACCGGCTGCTCCGCTGCGTGTAGGCGACCTGCGCGTCGACGTCGCCCTGCCAGTCGTGGTTGCCCAGGACCACGTACCACGGGCGGAAGAGGGAGGGGGCCGTGTAGACCCGCTCGAACGAGCGGTCCCACTTCGGGTCCGCCACGCTCGTCACGCCCGAGGAGTAGAAGTTGTCGCCGGTGGAGATGGTGAACTGGCTGCCGATCTCCTCGGCGGTGCGGCCCATCTCCTCGGCCACCTCCCGCTGGTTGAAGAACCCGTTCCGGCCCCAGTCGCCCACGATGAGGAAGTTGAGGGCGTCGGGCGAGAACGGCTCGGGCAGATCGTCCTGGGAGAGCCCCTCCTGCTGCGAGAAGCACCCCGCCGCGGCGGTGACGAGGGCGAGGAGGAGGAGGGCGAGGCGCCGCATGGGGGAAGGGGCCTTGTGAGAGGGGGTGGGTCTATAAGCGCCGTCGGGCGGAATGTTCTCCGGCACCGGGGGCTGCCGCGCTCCTCCGAGCGGCTTCACAACCCCGCCGTGCGAGCGGGCCGGGCCGGTGTGCTCGATCAGGCGGTGACGGCGCGGATCGCCCGTTCGAGCTGGCGGCGATGCCGGGCGGCGTGGGCGGTCAGGAAGCGGACCGCGCCCTCGAACGTGAGGGCCCCGACCATGGGGTGGCGCACCAGCGGCGCCTCGTCCACCGCCGGGTGGGCCGCGGCGGCGTCCCAGCGGGGACCGAGCCCGGCCCACGCCTCGCGGAGATCGTCGTAGGGCATCCCCTCCGGGGCGATGCCCCGCGCGCCCTCGGGCACCTTCAGCCGCTTCGGCGCCTCCATCGCCGCGAGCAGCAGGTCCAGGGCCCGGGGCCGGTACGGCCCCACGTCCTTGCGGGCCTCGCCCGCGGCCAGCTGCTTCTCGACGCCGCGGAGCGTGCTGGCCTCGGCGCGGTAGACGTGCTCCGCGATTTCGACGGGGGACCAGGCGTCGGGGTCGGGGTGCGTGGCGCGGGCCGGGGCGTCGAGGCGGGCGAGGGCGTCGAGGAAGGCGTCGCGCTCGCGCCGGAGGGCGTCGAGGCGGTCGGAGAGGGGTTCGGGCATCGCGGGTCGGTGGAGGCGGGCGGCAAGGTACGCCCGCGCCTCAGCGCCGTCCGCGGGGGGGCCGCTGTCGCAGGCGGCGCAGGCGCGGGGCCGTCGGCCTCGGGCGGTCGACAGGCGACTCCCCGGCGCGTTCGAGGTGGGCGAGGCAGGCGGCGTAGCGGCCCCACGCGGCGGGGTCGCCGGAGAGCCAGTCGGTTCGCGCCTGGTCGAGGGCGCGACGGAGGAGGGGAGGGGCGAACAGCATTGGCGGACTGCACAGGCAGTGGGATGGACGGCGACGGTCCAGGCAAGGGACCTGCCACCGCTGCGTTGCGCCGTGAGCCCGCCGTCGGAGCCCCAGGGGAGGGTAGATTCGGAACGCCAAGGCCCCTCCCGTACCCGCCCCCGCCTTCCGTTCGTCTGCCGATGCGCTCCGCTCCCGCCGACGCCCTCTCCACCCGCATCGCCGACCGCGCCGACGCCGTCCGCAGCCGGATCGCGGCGGCCTGCGCCCGAGCGGGTCGCTCCCCCGACGCCGTCACGCTCGTCGCCGTCACGAAGACGTTCCCCCTCCCCGTCGTCGAGGCGGCGGTGGCGGCGGGGCTGCGCGACTTCGGGGAGAACCGCGTGCAGGAGCTCGCGGCGAAGGCCGAGGCCCTGCCCGGCGAGCACGCCGGCGGCGGCGTCCGCTGGCACCTCATCGGCCACCTCCAGCGGAACAAGGCCAAGGAGGCCCTCCGCCACGCCGACGCCTTCCACGCGCTCGACAGCCTCCGCCTCGCCGAGACGCTGGAGCGCCGCGCCGCGCAGGCCGGGCGCGTGCTGCCCTGCCTGGTGCAGGTCAACGTCTCGGGCGAGGGGACGAAAGAGGGCGTGGACCCGGAGGAGGCCCACGCCCTCCTCGGCGTCGTCGCGTCGTTCGCGCACCTCCGCATCGACGGGCTGATGACGATGGCGGCCCCGGCCGCGACGGAGGCCGAGCTGGAGACCGTCGTGCGCCCGCAGTTCCGTCAGCTCCGTCGCCTCGCCGAGACCGCCCCGGGCGGGGCGCTCCCCGTCGTGTCGATGGGGATGAGCGGGGACTACGAGGTGGCGGTCGAGGAGGGCGCGACGCACGTCCGCCTCGGCTCCGCGCTCTTCGGGCCCCGCTCGTGAGGGACTTGTGCCGCCACTCCGCGCCTTTTTCTTAGCTTTGCCTGTTCAGCGCCGTCCCCCCACCGGTCCCCCGCCATGAAGCTCACGCCCCTCGACCTCCGCAAGCAGCAGTTCAAGAAAACCTTCCGCGGGTACGACCCCGACGAGGTCCGCGGCTTCATCGAGAAGCTCGCGCTCGACTGGGAGGAGGCCCTGGAGGAGAAGCGCCGGGCCGAGGAGCGGGTCACGCAGTACGAGGACAAGCTCCGCCACTACGAAAAGGTGGAGCTGGCGCTGCAGGAGGCCCTCGAGACCGCGCGCGAGACGGGCCGCAGGGCCGAGGACGCCGCGCACCAGCGGGCCAAGCTGATCGTGGAGGAGGCCGAGCTGCGCGCCCAGCGGATCGTGCAGGACGCCGAGCAGGAGCGCTACAACATGCGGCAGGACCTCGTCAAGCTGACGAGCCGCCAGAACGAGATCGCCGCCCGCCTCCGCGCCTTCCTGATGTCCGAGATGGAGGTGCTCGCGCAGTTCCAGGGCGACGACCCCATCGGGTTCATCAAGCTGGTCTCGGCCTCGGAGCACAGCGCCCAGGAGGCCCTCCCGACCGCGGACCGCGCGCGCCTCGGGCCGGCGCCCGCGCAGGATCGGGCGCCCTCGGCCCGTGAGGCGACCCCGACCGAGGCGCCGCCCGCGCCGACGCTCCCGTTCGAACCGACCGAGACGGCACAGGCGCCGGAGGCCGAGGCGGACCGCGCGCACACGCCTCCCCCTTTAGAAGCCACGCCCGCCGACCCGGCGCCCGACTCGGCGCCCGCGCCCGTGGCCGACCCCCCCGCGACGGCTGCGCCCGCGGTGGCGACCGCGCGGGCGCCCGAGCCGTCCGAGGCCTACGCTTCCGCGAACGAGACCGGCGAGGCCGCGCCGGCGCCGCCTGCCGACGCTGCCCCTGCCGACGCCGCGCCGGCGGAGACCGCCCCCTCGGAGCCCGAACCCGCCCCAGCGGCCGCCCCGCCCCCCGTGCCCGTGGCAGAGGCTCTCGCGGCGCCGCCCGAGCCCGCCCAGACCGCTCCGGCGCCCCCTTGGGTGAAGGAGGAGGAGCAGAAGGAGGGGCGCACCCCCACCTACCGCGACTGGCTGTCGGTCCTCTCGGCACGCCGCTCAGAGTCCCGGCGCTCGGAGCCGCCCGCGGCCCCCCAGCCCGAGCCGGCGGGGTCGCCCGAGGCGGCGTCGGGTGCCCCGTTCGACCGCAACTTCTTCCAGCCCCCCGTCCCCGACGCCCCGCCGGAGCCGGCCCCCACCTCCGACGCCGCGCGCGGCTGGAGCCTCCGCTCGATCGTCACCGGCGACCGCGAGGAGCGCGCCGAGGGCGTCGCGGCCTCGAAGGACGAGCGCGAGCGGATCCGCCGCATCCTCGAGGATCTGGACTGAGCCGGAGGAGGCGAGGGGCGAGACGCCCCTCCGCTCCCATCTCTGCGCTTGTCCTGCTGCTGGCCTCTCCCATGCGCTTCGATTCCCACGAGTACGTCGCCCAGGTCACCGAGGCCGTCGAGTTCCTCGGGCCGCGCGTGATGGACCCCCCGCCAAGCGTGGGCGTCATCCTCGGCACCGGCCTCGGCCGCCTCGCCGACGAGATCGAGCTGCACGAGGCCATCCCCTACGACGAGATCCCGCACTTCCCCCTCTCGACCGTGGAGAGCCACCACGGGCGCCTCCTGATGGGGCTGGTCAACGAGGTGCCCATCCTCGCCCTCCAGGGGCGGTTCCACCTCTACGAGGGCTACGACGCCCGCCAGGTCACCTTCCCCGTCCGCGTCCTCCACCAGCTCGGCGTCGAGACGCTCCTGATCGCGAACGCGGCCGGGGGGATGAACCCGGACTACCGCCGCGGCGACCTCATGCTCCTCACCGACCACATCAACCTGCAGGGCGTCAACCCCCTCACCGGGCCCAACGTGGACGACTGGGGGCCGCGCTTCCCCGACATGAGCGAGCCCTACAGCGAGCGGCTCCGGTCGCTCGCCCGCGACGTGGCCGAGCTGGAGGAGATCCCCCTCCACGAGGGCGTCTACGTCGCCGTGGCCGGGCCGAACCTGGAGACGCGCGCCGAGTACCGCTTCCTCCGCACGATCGGGGCCGACGCTGTCGGCATGAGCACGGTCCCCGAGGTCATCGTGGCGCAGCACATGGGGATGGCCTGCCTCGCCGTCTCGGTCATCACCGACGAGTGCGTCCCCGAGACGCTCCAGCCGGTGACGATGGAGGACGTGCTGGCTGCCGCCGCCGAGGCCGAGCCGAAGCTGACGCGGCTGTTCCTCGGCATCCTCGGCCGCCTCGGCTGGACGGACTGAGCACGGCCACGCCGAGCGCTGGTGCCCGGCAGAGGGGGGGCCGCAGCGGGACCGCCTAGTCGGTCTTGAGGACCACGCGCGTGCCCGCGCCTGCTCCGGTCTGGAGGCGGAGGACGTAGCGGCCTGCCCCGACCGTCCGGCCCGCGGCGTCGCGTCCGTCCCAGTGGAGGGTGTGGCGACCCGCCTCGAACGAACCATTGGCGAGCGTGTGGACGGGGCGCCCGAGGAGGTCGTAGGCGACGAGCGTGACGGGGCCGGCCCCCGGCATCTCGAACGAGACCGTCGTGGCTGCCGTGAACGGGCTGGGGTGGCTGTCCAGTGAGAGACCGCCCGGGGCGGTGGGTCCTTCCGGGGTCCCGCTGACGACGCCGATGCGTTGCACCGCGACGCGGGTGAGGCCGCCGGCCTTGGGTGCCTGGTGGAGGGCCTGGACGTAGACCTTGGGCTCCGCGTCGAGCGCGCGGTAGGGAACGATCACCTCGACCGCGCCGCGAGCGTCGGTCTGCCCGTCGAAGAGCACCCGCTCCGGGTCGAAGTCGATTCCGGGGAGGCCGAAGGGCGATGGGGCGGTGGCGGGCGTGGGGGACCAGGCGAGGGTGGTGCGGGCGCCCGGCGTCCCCGCCGTGCCGACGACGAGGGCGTCGGGCGTCGTCGCGCTCGGGCGCGCCCATAGCAGGGGGGTCGGGCAGCGGGCCTCGAAGGTGATCGGCTCGTCGGCGATCCCCTCGCCCAGGAGCTCGGCGTAGAGGTTCTCCTCCCCCCGCACCTCGGCGCGGAGGACGCCGGTGACGAGGCGGCGATGGAGCCGCTGCTGCTCCTCGGCCGGGAGCGTCCCGCCGATGGGCCCGTCGATGCAGCCGAAGTGGCCGAGCCCCTCGACCTCGAAGTACACGTTGCGCGCCGCCGCCTCAGCAGCGTGGACGTAGCGGATCACCCCGGCGGGCGGCGCGAGGGCGTCGTCGGTGCCAGCGATCTGGACGTGCGTGCCGGTGAACGTCCGCAGCGCGTCGAGGGCGCCGTCGAACCGGCCGTCGCCCGCGAAGGCCGACTGGAGGCCCACGAGCACCCGGACGCGCGGCTCGATCCCCGCGAGGAGGGCGAGGACGGCGCCGCCCATCGAATGCCCCGCCGCCGCCCAGGGCCCGTTGTCCACCATCCCGGCGAGCGGGTCGCCCGGGGTGCTGGAGCGGCCCTCCACGTAGTGCAGGAGCGACCGCGTGTCCCGGGCGAACTGCTCGGGGTCGGGGGAGGGGCCGCCCTCGGTGTCGGTGGAGGCCACGACGAAGCCCCAGCTCGCGAGGTGCGTGCTGAGGGAGTCGTAGTTGTGGGCGCTGCCGCGGTAGCCGTGCTGGAAGCCGACGAGGGGGAATGGCCCGCCGCTCGGGTTTGGGGGCGCGGAGAGCCCGCCGCGCAGGGCCGGGTAGTACAGGCGCCCCTCGACCCACCCTGGCCCGGACGTCTCATCCGCGAACGCGACGTCGAGGTGGCCGACTGCGAACGGCCCGGGGGCCTCGACGGGTTGCGCCTGGGCGCAGATCGCGAGCGCTGCGAACGCCAGGAGGAGGAGACGCATGGGGTCCGGGGATGGCCGGGGAGCCTCGTGGCGCTCGTCGGATCGCGACGGGCCGGGGGGGGACGAGGGCGGGCTGCCGAGAGGGGATGGGTGGCAGGCGCAGAAGAGAGGGCGGGGCAGGCAACCCTGCGCCGGGGCAGCGGTTCCGACTCCGCCGTCAACGCTGCGGTCTCGGAGAGCGTCGCGGGGCAGGCCGGGGGAGGGTTGGCCGGCGGGGGAGGGTGCCGTCTTCACCGCATTCGGAGGCTCGCGCAGGCACGGGGACGGTATCTTGACGCCGCCCTCCCGAACGCCCCACCGCCGCCCCCGATGCCCCGTTTTCCCGAGGTCGACTCGTTCGATCACGCCGCCGTCGAAGAGGAGGTGCTCGCGCGCTGGGAGGCCGAGGACACCTTCCAGAAGAGCCTCGACCGCCGCGAGGGCGCGCCCCACTTCGTCTTCTACGAGGGGCCGCCGACAGCCAACGGGAAGCCCGGCATCCACCACGTGATGGCGCGGACCATTAAGGACCTCTTCTGCCGCTACCAGACCATGAAGGGGTTCCGCGTCGACCGGAAGGCCGGGTGGGACACCCACGGCCTCCCCGTCGAGATCGAGGTCGAGAAGGCACTCGGGCTGGAGGGCCGCCACCAGGTCGAGGACTACGGGATCGCCGCGTACAACGCCGCCTGCCGCGAGAGCGTCCTCCGCTACAAGGACCTCTGGGACACCCTCACCGTCCGCATGGGCTACTGGGTGGACCTCGGCGACCCCTACGTCACCTTCCGCAACGCGTACATCGAGAGCGTCTGGGCCCTTCTCAAGGCGATCTCGGAGAAGCGGACGGCCGACGGCGAGCCGTTTCTCTACCGGGGATACAAGATTCAGTGGTACAGCCCGGCGAACGAGACCGTCCTCTCCTCCCACGAGGTCTCGCTCGGGTACAAGGAGGTCCAGGACCCCAGCATCTACGTCAAGTCGCGGGTGGAGGGGGAGGACGACACGTTCTTCCTCGCCTGGACCACGACGCCCTGGACCGTCCCCTCGAACGCCGCCCTCGCCGTCGGACCGCGGATCGAATACGTGAAGGTGCGGGTGCCGACAGAGGACGGAGGGCACGAGCACCTCATCCTCGCCGAGGCCCGGCTGGGCGTGCTCGACGGCGAGGTCGAGGTCGTCGAGCGGATGAAGGGCTCCGACCTCGTCGGGAGGCGCTACGAGCCGATGTTCGCGCACTTCGCCGAGAGGCTGGGCGAGGACGCCGCCTGGCGCGTGGTCCCGGCCGACTACGTGACGACGGAGGACGGCACCGGCGTCGTCCACACCGCCCCCGCCTTCGGCGCCGACGACTTCGCGACGGGACAGGCGGAGGGGCTCCCGCTCCTCAACCCCATCCTCCCGGACGGCCGGTTCGAGCCCGACTTCCCGCTCGTCGGCGGCCTCTGGTTCAAGGACGCCGACAAGCCGCTCGCCCAGGACCTCCGCGCCCGTGGCCTCCTCTACCGCTGGGACACGTACCTCCACAACTACCCCCACGACTGGCGCAAGGGCACGCCGCTCTTGTCCTACCCCGTCGAGAGCTGGTTCATCCGCACGACGGCCGTCAAGGACCGGATGGTGGAGCTCAACGCCTCGATCAACTGGCAGCCCGAGGGGATCGGGCAGGGGCGGTTCGGGCAGTGGCTCGAGAACAACGTGGACTGGGCCATCTCGCGGATGCGCTACTGGGGCACCCCGCTGCCGATCTGGGTGAGCGACCAGAACCCCGAGCACGTCGAGGTGATCGGCTCGCTGGACGAGCTGCGCGTGAGGTGCGGCGGCGCCTTCCCCGACGCGGCGCTGAACCCCGAGACGGGCGAGGTCGACCTCCACCGCCCCTACGTGGACGCCATCACATGGCCCGACGGCCGGGGCGGCACCATGCGCCGCGTGCCCGACCTCCTCGACGTGTGGTTCGACTCCGGCGCGATGCCGTTCGCGCAGTGGCACCACCCGTTCGAGAACGAGGCCCGCTTCCGCGACAACTTCCCGGCCGACTTCATCGCCGAGGGCGTCGACCAGACGCGCGGGTGGTTCTACACCCTCCACGCCATCGCGGCGCTCGTGATGGACTCGGTGGCCTACAAGAACGTCGTCGTCAATGGCCTCGTCCTCGACGCCGACGGGCAGAAGATGTCAAAGTCGCTGGGCAACGCCGTGGACCCGTTCGCGGCGATCCAGGCGCACGGGGCCGACCCGGTGCGGTGGAGCATGATGGCGACGAGCCCGCCGTGGGAGAACCTGCGCTACGCGGACGCCGCCGTGCTCGACACGCGCCGCCGCGTCTTCGGCACCCTCGTCAACACGTACCGGTTCTTCGCCACCTACGCCAACCTCGACGGGTTCGAGCCGGGGAGGGGCGAGGGCGCGCGCTCCGAGCTCGACCGCTGGATCCGCTCGCGCCTCCAGACGACCGTGCAGGAGGTGGACGAGGCCTACGCCGCCTACCACCCCACGCGGGCGGCCCGCGCCGTCGAGACGTTCGTGGACGACCTCTCGAACTGGTACCTCCGCCGCAGCCGCCGCCGCTTCTGGAAGGCCGAGAGCGAGGCCGACCAGCAGGCGGCCTACGCCACGCTCCACGCCTGCCTCCAGACGACGGCCCAGCTCATGGCCCCGATCGCGCCCTTCTTCGCCGACTGGCTGTGGCGCAGCCTCGGCGGCGAGGCGGGCGCCCGCCCATCGGTCCACCTCACCGACTTCCCCGAGGCCGACGCCTCCGAGCAGGACGCGGCGCTGGAGCGGCGGATGGCGCTGGCGCGCCAGATCGCCACGAACGTGCTCGCCCTCCGCAACGAGGCCGGCCTCAACGTGCGCCAGCCGCTCCCGCGCGCGCTCGTCGTCACGGGCGTGGGCGGCGTCGAGGCCGACGACGTCCGCGCGGTCGCGTCCATCGTGCGCGATGAGGTCAACGTGAAGGCGCTCGAGATCCTCGGGCCCGAGAGCGAGCTCATCCACAAGTCGGCCAAGCCCAACTTTAAGGTGCTCGGCAAGCGGCTGGGCCCACTCATGAAGGCCGCGAACGCCGCCATCCGCGACCTCGACGCCGAGGCGATCACGCGCTACGAGGCCGACGAGCGGCTCACGCTCCAGCTCAACGGGGAGGCCGTCGAGCTGGGGCCCGGCGACCTCGAGATCGCGAGCGAGGGGATCGAGGGGTGGCTCGTGCGCCAGGAGGGGGGCGTGACCGTCGCCCTCGACACCGCCCTCGACGACGCCCTCCGCGCCGAAGGGCTCGCGCGGGAGTTCATCAACCGGGTCCAGACCCTCCGGAAGTCGGCCGCGTTCGACGTGGCCGACCGGATCGTGGTTACCTTTAAGGCCCCCGATGCGGTGGCGGCGGCGGTCGAGGCACATGCTTCGACCATCATGACCGAGACCCTCGCCCTCACGTTGGAGCGCGCCGCTGCGGGCGGCCCCACCGGCGAGGCCGTCCAGACGGTCGACCTCGCCGGCACCCCCGTGACGATCGGCGTCCGCCGCGCCTAAGCCTGGTCGCGCCCTCCTGTCCCCCCATTATCCTGAGATCCCATGGCTGACACCAAAGAAGTCCCCGCCGAGCGCCGAACACCGTTCACGGACGAGGAACTCGAGGTCTTCCGGAAGCTGCTCGAAGAGAAGCACGCCGCCGCCGTCGAGGAGATCGAGGAGATGCGCGGCCAGCTCGAGGACCAGCGCGAGCACGAGAGCGACTCGGCCTACTCGTTCCACATGGCCGACGCCGGCACCGACGCCTCGGAGCTGGAGAAGCTCTACCTCATGATCGCGCGGCAGCAGAAGTACGTCGGCTACCTCGAACGGGCGTTCGAGCGGATCGACAACAAGACGTACGGGATCTGCCGCGTGACGGGGAAGCCGATCGCGAAGGAGCGGCTGATGGCCGTGCCCCACACCGAGATCTCGATCGAGGCGAAGAAGCAGCAGCAGAAAGGGCGGTAACGTGGCCTGTGGCGCGTGACACGGGAGGGCGCCCGAGCGGCTCCAGCCCGTCACGTGTCCCGCGCCCCGCGTCCCGGCACTATGCGCGTCCTCTGGGTGACCCTGCTCATCGTCGTCGTCGACCAGCTCACGAAGGTGTGGGTGAAGGTGTCGATGGCGCCGCAGACCTCGATCCCCGTCGTCGGCGACCTCTTCCGGGTCACGTTCACGGAGAACCCGGGAATGGCGTTCGGGCTGAGCCTGGGCTCGAAGCTCTTCCTCACGCTGTTCTCGATCGTGGCGACGGCGCTCATCGCGCTCTACCTCTGGCACGTGCGGCGCGGGCCGGCGGGCTACCGGCTCTCGCTCGCGCTCATCCTGGGGGGCGCGCTGGGCAACATCATCGACCGCGTGTTCTACGGCGCCATCTGGGGCGAGTGCTACCCGGGCGAGGGCAGCCGCCTCTTCTACGGCTGCGTCGTCGACTTCATCCACATCGACCTCTGGCGGGGGTTCGTGCCCGAGGCGGTCCCCTTCCTGGGGGGACGCTACTTCGCCGTGTTCCCCATCGGCAACATCGCCGACCTCGCCATCATCGGGGGTGTGGCGGCCATCATCATCTTCCAGCGGCGGTTCCACCGCGCCATGGAGGGGGCCGCCCCCGGTCCTGCCGTGCCCGCCCCCGCCGTGGACGGCGCGCCGAGGCCCGACGGCGCGGAGGCCCCCGTGCGGGGCGAGGAGGCGCCCCCCGAGCGCCGGTAGCGGGCGGGCTCCGGGCCTCCGGCGCGGCGGGACGCACCCGTTTTTCAGCGAAACGGCGCAGGGGGCTCGGTATCTTTCGCGCCCGGTCGGCGTTCTGTGCCGCCGTCCCCCAACCGCCTCGGCCTGCCGTGGACCTCCAGCGCATCCGCAACTTCTGCATCATCGCCCACATCGACCACGGGAAGAGCACCCTGGCCGACCGCCTCCTCGAGGCCACGGGCACGCTCACCGGCCGCGAGATGCAGGACCAGGTGCTCGACTCGATGGAGCTCGAGCGCGAGCGCGGCATCACCATCAAGAGCCACGCCATCCGCATGCGCTACAAGGCGCAGGGCGGGCAGGAGTACGTGCTCAACCTCATCGACACGCCGGGGCACGTGGACTTCACCTACGAGGTGAGCCGCGCCCTCAACGCGTGCGAGGGCGCCATCCTCGTCGTCGACGCCGCGCAGGGCATCGAGGCCCAGACGATCTCGAACCTCTACCTCGCCCTCGGCGCCGACCTCGAGATCATCCCCGTCCTCAACAAGGTCGACCTCCCCAGCGCCCAGCCCGACGTCGTGGCGCAGTCCATCACCGACCTCATCGGGGGCGAGCCGGAGGACGTCCTCCGCGTCAGCGCCAAGACCGGCGCGGGCATCGAGGGCGTCCTGGAGGCCGTCGTGAACCGGGTGCCGCCCCCGACGGGCGACCCCGAGGCCCCGCTCCAGGCCCTCATCTTCGACTCCACGTTCGACACCTACCGCGGGAGCATCGTCTACGTCCGCGTCAAGGAAGGGACCCTCCGCAAGGGCGACCCCATCCTGTTCATGGCGACGCACCGGAAGTACTTCGCGGAGGAGATCGGCCACCTCAAGCTGGGCATGCAGCCGGTCGGCGCGCTCGGGCCCGGCGAGGTCGGCTACGTCATCGGCTCGGTCAAGGACGTCCAGGACACGAAGGTCGGCGACACCGTCACGAACGCCCGCCAGCCGGCCCCCCAGCCGCTCCCGGGCTACCGCGAGGTCAAGCCGATGGTGTTCTCGGGGATCTACCCGACCGACTCGGCCGACTTCGAGGACCTCCGCGCCGCGCTCGAGCGGCTCCAGCTCAACGACGCCGCGCTCACCTACGAGCCCGAGACGAGCGCCGCCCTCGGCTTCGGCTTCCGCGTCGGCTTCCTCGGCATGCTCCACATGGAGGTGGTACAGGAGCGGCTCGACCGCGAGTTCGGCCTCGACATCGTGACGACGATGCCGAACGTGCGCTACACCGTGGCGCTCACCGACGGCACCGAGATCGAGGTCGAGAACCCGAGCGAGATGCCGCCCGTCGGCAAGATCGACGAGGTCCGCGAGCCCTACATCAAGGCCGAGATCATCATGCCGGCCGAGTACATCGGCGCGCTGATGCAGCTGTGCCAGGAGCGCCGCGGGACGTACCTCACGCAGGAGTACCTCACGACGGACCGCGTCAACCTCAAGTACGAGCTCCCCCTCGCCGAGGTCGTCTTCGACTTCTACGACCGGCTCAAGAGCGTCTCGCGCGGCTACGCCTCGTTCGACTACGAGTTCATCGACGAGCGGCCGAGCAACCTCGTCAAGCTCGACGTCCTCCTCAACGGCGACCCCGTCGACGCGCTCTCGACGATCGTCCACCGCGACAAGGCCTACGAGATGGGCCGCCGCCTCGCCCGCAAGCTCAAGGAGCTCATCCCGCGCCAGCTCTTCGACGTGGCGATCCAGGCCGCGATCGGCTCCAAGGTGATCTCGCGCGAGACCGTCAAGGCCCTCCGCAAGGACGTCACGGCGAAGTGCTACGGCGGCGACATCTCGCGCAAGCGCAAGCTGCTCGAGAAGCAGAAGGAGGGGAAGAAGCGGATGAAGCAGGTCGGCGCCGTCGAGGTGCCGCAGGAGGCCTTCCTCGCCGTGCTCTCGATGGGGGAGGAGTGATGCGAGGGGAACCGGGACACGGGAACCGTGAACGGCGCTGGGGGACGGTGCGGCGCGGAGGGCTCGCTCCCTGCCTCCTCCTCGTCCACCTCTCCCTCCTCGCGGGGCCCTTCGCGAGCGAAGCGGGCGCCCAGGACGTGGTGGACCTGCTCCGGTACGAGCGGAGCGTGACGCGCTCGGGCGAGCTGCTCCGCGAGATGGGCGGCCGGATCGAGGCCCGCCCCCTCGCCGACCTCTCGCCGGCCTCGATCTACCTCCTCTGGCACGACCGGATCGCGGACCGCCGCCGCCGCGTGGCCGACAGCCTCGCCGCCGTCGCCGCGCAGGCCCGCGCCGACAGCCTCGCCGCGCTCCCGCCCACGCTCGAGATCGAGACGTGGACGAAGGTGGAGCCCGACGCGCAGGGGCCGTTCCTCGGCGAGTACGGCGAGGCGTACTGGGTGGCGGCGCCCCGGCTGGCCGCCCTCGACACCGTCGGGACCTCGCAGCTCCGCGCCCGGCTCAACGGCCTCTTCGGCGCCCCCACCCGCAACGCCGCCGCCGCCGAGCAGGAGGGCTACGCCGGCAGCGAGTTCGTGCAGTTCGAGTACTGGCTCGTCGTCAACGACACGATCCCCCTCCTCGTCCTCGACCGGGACGGCCCCTTCGGCCGCGGCCTCATCCTCGCCGGGGACGAGGCGTACCGCGAGGTCCTCCCCCTCCTCACCGCCGACCTCGCCCGCCGCCTCGACGGCGCCCGCCCCACCCCCTACGCCGACTACTACCACGCCTTCGAGCAGCGGCAGTGGTTCCGCACCGGCTTCGACGGCGAGACCTACTTCACCGAAGAGACCCGCGCGCCCCGATGGGCGAGCCGCCGCGCCCGCAACGAGCGATGGCGCATCTTCAGGTGACGGCCCTCGTGTCAGGGGGGCGGCGGTCCGGGCTCGGCCGTCCCGACGCGTAGCCGGCGCCATCCCGAACCCCCACCTCCCCGACCCGTGCCCACGACCGAGACTCGACAGAAAGAGCGCGAGAAGCGCCGCAAGAAGCGCGGGCGCGCCGCCGCGGCCCAGAGCCGCGAGGCGAAGGGCGGCTGGAAGGAGACCCTCCGCTTCTGGGCGATCGCGATCTTCGTGATCGTGCTCGTCCGGGCGTTCCTCTTCGAGCCGTACCGCATCCCGTCCGAGTCGATGGAGGACACCCTCCTCGTGGGAGACTTCCTCATCGTCTCGAAGCTCCACTACGGCCCCCGCACGCCCAACACCCTCGGCATCCCGCTGACGCCGATCTACCTCCGGGGCGTCGAGTTCCCCACGGTGCGGCTCCCGGGCTTCTCGGAGGTCGAGCGCGGCGACGTCGTCGTGTTCAACTACCCGGCCTCCGTTGACGTCGAGCGCGGGCGGATCCCCTCGACCGTGCCCATCCAGCGGCGCGACCCCTACATCAAGCGGGTCGTGGGGCTCCCCGGCGACACCCTCGCCGTCCTCGACAAGCTCGTCTACCTCAACGGCCGGCCGTTCCCGCTGCTGCCGACGCAGAAGCAGCTCTGGCGCGTGACGGCTGCGCAGGGCCGCTCGGTGAGCCAGACGACCCTCGAGGCCATCGGCATCGAGGCGGCCCGCGTCGTGCCGCAGGCGCCCGGCGACTCGGCCGCCCTCCGCTTCGACGTGCTCGCGACGCCGCCCGAGGTCGAGGCCCTCGACGCGCTCCCCGAGGTGGCGGCCGTGCAGCCCTCGTTCATGCCCGAGGGCGTCGTCATCGACCCCCGCTTCCCGCCGGGCAGCACGAACAACCCCGACCAGTTCGGCCCCGTCGTCGTGCCCCGTGAGGGCGTGACGGTCCCCCTCAACCGCGAGACGTGGCCGGTGCTCCAGGAGCTCATCACGCGCTACGAGGGCCACCGCGCCCAGGCCCTCGGCGACAGCGTGTTCGTCATCGATGGGCAGCCAGCCACGACGTACACCTTTGCGCAGGACTACTACTTCGTCATGGGCGACAACCGTGACAACTCGGTCGACAGCCGCTACTGGGGGTTCGTGCCCGAGGACCACCTCGTGGGCAAGGCGCTGTTCACGTTCATCTCGATGAAGCGCTGGCTGCCGCCCATCCCCCGCATCACCCGGTTCTTCCGCCCGATCCCCTAGCGCCGCCGGGGCCGCCGGCTCACCCCCGCCGGCCGTGAAGCGTGAGCGAGGCGGCACGAGCCGCCCCTCGCGCGCCGTTCGTATCGGACGCGCCCCCTGCTCCCCGTGCCCGAGCCGATCCAGCCCCCCCTCGCCAGCGACCCCGTCGCGTCCCCGGACGCCACGGCCGATGAGGCGCGGACTGGGGAGCCCGCGGCGCCACCGGAGGGGCCGAGCCGGGGACAGAAGGCGCGGTCATGGCTCCGCGTGCTCGGCATTGCCCTCCTCGTCGCGCTCCTGCTCCGGGCCCTGGCCTTCGAGGCCTACCGCATTCCGTCGTCCTCGATGGAGGGGACCCTCCGCGTCGGCGACTTCCTGTTTGTTTCGAAGCTCCACTACGGGCCGCGCACGCCCGTGACCGTCGGGCTCCCGTTCACGGACCGCTACCTCGGCGGCCTCCGGCTCCCGTCGCTGCGGCTCCCAGGCGTGGCCGCCCCCGCCCGCGGCGACGTCGTCGTGTTCAACTTCCCACCGCAGCGGGGGCCGGTCGACCGGAAGGAGCACTACGTCAAGCGGCTCGCCGGCCTGCCGGGCGACACCGTCGAGGTCGCGGCGAAGCGGGTGCTCGTCAACGGCGCGCCCCTCGCCGTCCCGCCCGAGGCGCGGCAGCTCTGGCGCGTGCGCCTCCTCTCCGACACCCTCAGCCCACGGGCCGTGCTGCCCGAGGCCGACCTCCGTGGCCGGCCCTCGCGCGACGAGCCCGTGTGGCTGTTCGAGGCGTCGGCCGCGGAGGCCGAGGGCCTCGCGTTCCGCCCCGGCGTGGCCGAGGTGACCCCCTACGTCCGTCCCCCGGCCGGCGACGGCGACGGCGCCTTCGGCGGTGTCCGCCTCGACCACTTCGGCCCCGCCGTCGTCCCGGCCCGGGGCCTCACCATCCGCCTCGACGACCGCACGTGGCCGCTCTACCGCGACGTCCTCGACCGATTCGAAGGAGTCACCGCGCGTCGCGTGGCCGGCGGCTTCGAGGTCGACGGCGCCCTCACCGACCGGTACACCTTCCGCCAGGACTACCTCTTCGTGATCGGCGACAACCGCGACGACTCGGCCGACAGCCGGACGTGGGGGTTCGTGCCCGAGAGCCACCTCGTGGGGAAGGCCGTACTGGTGTACTTCTCGTGGGACGCCGAGGAGGGCCGGCCGCGCTGGGAGCGGATGCTGCGAGGGGTGGAGTAGGGGGCCTGCGGCGGGTTGCATCTGGGCAGGGCCCCATGGAGGGCTGCCTCGGTATCTTCGGCCGAACCGCCGTCCCCCGTCCGTCATGCCCACCGACGCGCCGCCCGCCGCCGACCTCAACCCCAACGTCGCCGCCGTCCGGCCCTCCGAGACCCTCGCCATCACGGCGCGGGCCAAGGCGCTCCGCCGCCAGGGCCGCGACGTCGTCGCCCTCTCGGCGGGCGAGCCCGACTTCGACACGCCCGCGCCCATCGTGGAGGCGGCGCACCAGGCCCTCCGCGACGGGTTCACGCACTACACCCCGAACGCGGGCATCCCGGAGTTGCGCGAGGCCGTCGCCGAGAAGCTCCGACGCGAGAACGGCCTCGACGTCGAGGCGGCCGACGTCCTCCTCTCCAACGGCGCCAAGCAGTCGGTGGCCCAGGCCGTCCTCGTCCTGTGCCGGCCCGGCGACGAGGTGCTGATCCCGGCCCCCTACTGGGTGAGCTACCCCGAGATGGCCCGCCTCGCCGGGGCCACGCCCGTGGCCCTGGAGACGCACCCGGCCTCGGACTACAAGATGACGCCCGAGGACCTCGACGCCGCCATCGGCGAGCGGACGCGGCTGCTGATCCTCAACTCGCCCAGCAACCCGACCGGGGCCGTCTACACGCCCGAGGAGGTCGAGGCCCTCGCCGAGGTGCTCCGCCGCCACCCCCACGTCTACGTCGTCTCCGACGAGATCTACGAGCACGTCCTCTTCGACGCCCGCCACACCACGATCGGGGCGCTCGACGGGATGGGCGAGCGGACGGTCACGGTCAACGGCTTCTCGAAGGCGTACGCGATGACGGGGTGGCGGCTGGGCTACTGCGCCGGCCCGCGCTGGATCGTGGACGCGGCCTCGCGGGTGCAGAGCCAGCTCACGAGCGCGCCCTCGTCGATCTCGCAGAAGGCGGGCGTGGCGGCGCTCGCCATGAGCCACGCGCCCATCGAGGCGATGGTGGCGGCCTTCCGGGAGCGCCGCGACCGGATGCTGGCGCGGGTGCGGTCGTGGCCCGGCGTGGTCTGCCCCCAACCCGAGGGCGCCTTCTACCTCTTCCCCGACGTCTCGGCCGCCTACGGCTCGACGGCGCCCGACGGCACGGCCATCCCCGGGAGCGAGGCGCTGTGCAGCTACCTCCTAGAGGCGCACGACGTGGCCCTCGTCCCTGGCGCCGCCTTCGGGGCCGACGCGGGCGTGCGCATCTCCTACGCCGCCTCTATGGACGACCTCACGAAGGCCGCCGACCGCATCGAGGCCGGGCTGGCGTCGCTGCGCTGAGCCGGCCGCCCGCCCCGACCGGCGTCGGTCACGAGGGGTCGGCGACAGAGGAAAACCTGCTCCGGGGCCGTGCGTACAGGGGCGCCCGTCGCTCCGTCCCCGACCCCCGAATCCTTGGACCCGTACCCGCTCCGCCCGCCGTCCGCCCCCGTCCTCGACGACCGCGCGGAGGCGAGCATCCTCACCGAGTACGAGGCGCCGCGGGGCCGGCAGCGGTGGGGGCTCCACCTCCTCCTCTTCCTCCTCACGCTGGCCTCGACCGTCTACGTCGGCGGCGTGCTCGTGGGGCGGGGGACGCTCTACCTGGAAGCGGGCTGGACGGCCTACGCCCTCGACGGGCTCCGCTACGCCGTCCCGTTCCTCCTCTTCCTGACGGCGCACGAGTTCGGGCACTTCTTCGCGGCGCGGCGGCACGGCGTGGACGTCTCGCTCCCGTACTACATCCCGATCGGGCCCCTCGGCTTCGGGACGCTCGGCGCCGTCATCCGCATCCGCGAGCCGATCCGGCGCACGCGGCAGCTCTTCGACATCGGCGCGGCGGGGCCGCTGGCCGGCGTCGTCGTCGCGTTCGGGCTCCTCGCCTACGCCCTCGCCACGCTCCCGCCGCCGGACTACCTCCTTGACGTGCCGGGCCACGAGGCCACCGCGGCCTACGTCGCCGCCTACGGGGAATTCCCGCCGCTCGCGCCCATCGAGGGGGGGATGGTGCTCCTCTTCGGCGACACCCCGCTGTTCTGGCTCGTGCGGCAGGCCATGCCGGGGCTGCCGTCGCCGAGCGAGCTGATGCACTACCCGGTGCTCCTCGCC
>JAWWCA010000013.1:0-28246 GCA_033720695.1 Rubricoccaceae bacterium | reverse complement strand
TGCTTGAGCGTTTCGTACGCGGTCACGTCACGGACAGAGAAGGAGTACGCCGCGAGCATGGCGAAGTGAGCGTCCAGCGAATCCGCGTAGGGATGCCCCGCTTGCATATGCTCGTTCAAGAGCCGTGCACTGTTTGCCGCCCGTCGATGATAGTCGAGGTTCCAGCGCACATCGTCCAGGTCGTTGACGAGCGCCGCCCGAAGCTCACGCAAGGACTCGATCTCCACCTTGCGGGCCTGCCGCGCGTCGGTCCAGTCGTTGGCGGCCAGCGCGATCAGCACGCCCGCGACGACGATCACCAATTCGAGGGCGACGGCGAACCAGTTCTGCTCGCGGACGGCCTGCGCCAGCCGGCCGAGAATCGTCCACGGCCGCTTCCGTGGTGACGCGGGGTCGGGCAGCGTCGGGGCGGGCGGTGGTGGACTTTCGGTCACGGCTCGATGTGGGCTTCGACGCGGTGGAGCAACTCGAGCGCGCCGTCGCGCATCGCGGCGCGGAGGGTCCGTAGCTCGTCCTTCGCGCGGGTCATCCGCCACGTCGCACTCAACAGCTCGCGGTCCGACAGGAAGGCATCGGCGTCCAGTGGGAACCGGATGCGGGTCTCCCCCAGCGGTGGGTAGCTCGGGGACCCCTGGACGAACGCCTCGATCGCCTCCTGCCCCCACGCCTCGTGGTACGACTCGATGAGGTCGAGGCCCTCGTCGAGCCGGTCCAGCCCGGCCCACCAGATCCGGCGGTGCTCCTCTTGCGAATCCAGTTGCCTGCGAGCATTTTCGAGATAAGCCGCTATCGCGGTGCGGAGCGAGTCGTCGCGTACGAGCCCGAGGTCGCCTGTGGAGACGAGGGACTCCACGGTCCCGAGCAAGGGCCTGGCCCGACCGATGCGGGCCAGTACAGCGCGCCACGCGAACAGCGAGTCCCGCGATGGGGGCTCAGCCGCGTAGAACGCCGCCCACATCCGGCCCCCGGCGCGGTCGGGGCCGAGCAGGACCGAGTCCGTCTCGGCCGTCATGCGCGTCGTCTCGCGGAGGTCGGCCGCGAGCTGTCGGAGGTAGGTCTGCTCCGTTGCCCGATCCGCCCGATCCGCTCCCCACGCCGTGATCTGGAAGCCGACGACGACGCCCACGATGACGATCACCATCTCCAGCACGACCGCGAACCAGTTCTGCTCGCGCACGGCCTGTGCCAGCCGACCGAGAATCGTCCACGGCCGCTTCCGGCGCGGCGCGGGCGGTGGCGCTTCAGCCGGAGTCTCCGCCGGCTGGTCAGACGAGGTTGGAGGCCGGGTCATTCGTCCGGCCCAGTCTCGATGACGCGGCAGAGACTCATGGCGACCTCCCCTCCTCCCCGTGTTCGAGCTGACGCTGGTATTCGGCCTCGTCGAAGTGGCCCAGCGACCGGGCGATCAGGCCGTCGTCGCTCAGGGTCCATTCCTCGTAGCCGCTGATGTCGACGGCGTGGCCGGTGCCGCCCGGGCCCGTGTTCGTCCCCGTCAGCGTCCAGTGGTACTCGATGACGTCGCCCTCGACGTGCAGCGAGTCCATCGCGACCACCATGTCGGGGAAGGCGGTCATGAACCCCTGCGCCACCTCGGTGATGGCCGCGCGGCCGACCGCCGGTTCGCCATCGTTGACGGTCAGCGAGCCGTCCTCGGCGAAGAACGACGCGACGCGGGCGGGGTCCTGGCTGGACCACGCGGCGGTGTAGCGGGCGGCGAAATCGTCGAGGTCGTGGGGCATGGTCGCGTCGGTTGGGGTGTAGGCGCGGCTGCACCCGGCGACGAAGAGGATGGCGAGCGCGACGCACGCAACGGCCGACAGGGGACGCTCGGAGAGGGGAGAGAGGGTCATGGCAGCGGGCGGGCGATGAGCGGATGGGGCCGGGGCCGGCGGGACAGGAGGACGGGCCTCAGGATTGACCGTTGGTGGGATGCACCGGCTCAGGCGCGGCTGCGGGCAGGGTGAGCGTGAACTGCGCCCCCGCTCCCGGCTCGCTCTCGACGGTGAGCCGGCCGCCGTGCCCCTGCGTCACGATGTCGTAGCTCATCGAGAGGCCGAGGCCGGTGCCCTCGCCCGTCGGCTTCGTCGTGAAGAACGGCTCGAACACCTTCTCGCGGACCTCCGGGGCCATCCCCGGCCCGTTGTCGGACACGCACACCTCCACACCCCCGGCGGTGCGCCGCGTCGCGACCGTCACCGCGGGGGCGTAGCCGCCGGGCGCCGTCTCGGCGCGCTGCCGCGTGGCGTCGAGGGCGTTATCGATGAGGTTGATGAGGACGCGGCCGATCTCCTGCGGCTCGACCTCCACCTCGCCCGCGTCGTCGGCCAGGTCGAGTGACAGCGCCGCCTCGAAGCCCTCGTGCCGCACCTTCATGGCGTGGAGGGCGTGGGCGGCGTACTCCTCCACGAGGCCGTTGAGCGCGACCGGGCGGCGCTCGCCGGAGCCGCTGCGGGCGTGCTCCATCATCGCCTTCACGATGGCGTCGGCGCGGCGGCCGTGCTCCTCGATCTTGGCGGCGTTCTGCCGGAGGTCGTCGAGGAGGGCGCGGCGCTCGTCGGGGTCGGTCTCCTCCTCCAGCTCGGCGACGATCTCGCGGGAGAGCCCGGCGAAGTTGTTGACGAAGTTGAGGGGGTTCTTGATCTCGTGCGCGATGCCGGCCGTGAGCGCGCCGAGCGAGGCCAGCTTCTCCTTCTGGACGAGCTGGGCCTGCGTCGCGCGGAGCTCGTCGAGCGCCTGCTCGGTGAGGGCTTTCTCCTCCACGAGCGCCTGGTGGTCCGCCTCGGCCTGCTGGAGGTCGAGGAAGCGGCGGTAGGCGAGGTCGAAGGTGGCCGCGAAGCGGACGAGCACGCTCTTGGCCTCCTCGCTCGGCTCGGTCTCGCCCCAGAGCGCATAGCCGATCTCGCCGTGCGTGGTCCGGGCCTGGACGAACGTGAGCCCGCCCAACTCGCGCGCGATCTCCGGGGTGATGCCCTCCGGATCCACCCGGTGGAAGTGCCCCTTGGTGTTCATGTGGTGCACGTACTGCGCGGCGGCCTCGGCGTCGAACGTGAAGACGCCGATCTTCTCGTCGCCCCGCTCCCAGGCGGCCAGCTCGGGGATCATGGAGAAGTCGCGGGGCAGCTCCATGATGGCCGAGACCTTCCCACCTCCGGCGCTGGTCACCGCCTTGTGGTAGCTCTCGGGCGTGTAGCGGGTCTGCCAGAACACCTCGCCGGGCAGCCCGAGGCCGGTGTACTCCTGGTGGATCTTGTGGATGATGTCCAGCAGGTCATCCGGCTTGGTCATGGCGAGCGCGCGCGACCGGACGCGCTCGATGGCCACTTCGATCTGCGTTTCGCGCGATCGAGCCTCGGCCTGTTGCAGGTCCTCGAAGCGGCGGTAGGCCAGGTCGAAGGTGCTGGTGAACCGGATGAGCACGTCCTTCGCCTCCTCGCTCGGCTCGGTCTCGCCCCAGAGCGAGTAGCCGATCTCGCCGTGCGACGTCCGGGCCTGGACGAACGTCCACCCGCCGTGCTCGCGGATCATCGCCTCGGTGAACGCCTCGGGATCTACCTCGTCGTACTTCCCCTTGGCGATCATGTGGCCGAGGTACGCGCAGGCGGCCTCGGCGTCGAACGGGAAGACGCCGATCTTCTCGTCGCCACGCTCCCACGCTTCGAGCGCGGGGTTGCTGGCGAAGTCGCGCGGCAGCTCCATGACGGCGGCGAGCTTCTGGCCGTCGATCCCGGTCAGGGCCTTGTGGTAGCTCTCGGGCGTGTAGCGCGTGTGCCAGAACGCCCCGCACTCCAGGCCGAGGCCGGCGAACTCGCTGCGGATCTTGAAGACGACGTCCAGCAGCTCCTCGGACGAGGTCATCTCGAGCGCGCGCGACCGGACGCGCTCCATCGCCGCCTCGATCTGCGCCTCGCGGGCGCGGGCCTCCGCCTGCTCCAGGTCGAGGTAGCGCGTGTAGGCCTGCTGGAAGACCTTCCCGAACCGCATGAGCGTCCGGTTCTCCTCGTCCGTGTACGGCCTCCCGGAGAAGTTCTCGATGTACAGGCCGACGTTGTCGAGCAGGACGGTCGAGATGGAGAGGCCGGGACACTGTAGGTAGAAGTCCTTCGCCTCGTCCGGGACCCCAGGGATGAGCTCGAACAGCTGCTCGTAGAACGCGTTCTTCGCCTCGAAGTCCAGGTCGTTGGTGAAGGCCTTCTCGCCGCTGGCCCTGGCGTCCCGAAAGCTGTTCCAGTGGGGCGAGTCGAAGTAGGGGATGAGCACCTCGGAAGGCACGTCGCCGTCGTCGGCCAGCCAGATGTGCATGTCGTCGCGGTCCTGGTAGTCCATGATGAACCCGGCGTGCTCGGCATGGATGTCCAGGTTCACGATGTGGTCGCGGACGACCTGGATGATGTCCCTGAGCTCCTCGCTCTTCTGCATCCCCATGGTCCGGGAGCGCACGCGTTCGAGGGCCGCCTCGATCTGCGCCTCCCGCGCCTGCGCCTCGGCCGCCTGGAGGTCGAGGAAGCGGGTGTACGCCTGCTCGAACACCCGGGCGAAGCGCCGGAACACGTCGTGGGCGTCGGGGGCGGGCTCGAACGTGATGAAGATCAGGTAGCCGTACTTGAAGAAGGCGACGTGATCGACCTGGCGCTCGGGGAACGGGACGCCCGACTCCCGCAGCCTCAGCAGCACCTCGCCGACCCCAGGCACCGCGCACAGCGCCTCGTAGTGGTCGGCCGCCCGGTCCTCCCCGATCACCTCCACGTGGAGGTCCGTACCCGACTGGCCGATCTCGTAGTAGCGCCGGAAGATCCCAACGCGGGGGATGGTGTAGGTGGGGTAGAAACCGTCGGCGTTGGCGCCCCACTCGGTCGAGCGCTCCTCGTCCTCGGCGTAGATGTGGAAGGCGCAGTGCCAGGTGTCCACGCCTAGCGCCTGGACCTGCTTCACGAGCTCGAACGAGAGCTCGCCCAGCTCGTCGCTCGACCGCATGGCCATCGCCCGGGTACGGACGCGCTCCAGGGCCGCCTCGATCTCGGCCTCGCGGGCCTGCGCCTCGGCGCGCCGGAGGTCTAGGAAGCGCGTGTAGGCCCGCTCGAACTCGACGGCGAAGCGCCGGAGGATGTCCCGCTCCTCCTCCGTCGGCTCCCGCCGGATGTTGATGCCGAAGCAGCCGTACTGCATGTAGCCTTCGGCGTAATAGAGCCCGTCGGGGAAGCGCTCCGGCTTCAGATGCTCGGCGCCCCGGAGCAGCTCCTCCCAGGTGGCGAAGAAGCCCTCGACGTCGCCGGGCGGGATGAAGTCGACGTGGATGGGGTCGTCGCTCTGCCACGCCGCGAAGCAGGCCGCCGTGTAGGGCTCGGACCTGTCGAGGTCGTAGGTGATGGCGCGGCTGCGGTGGACGGGTGCGCCGTCCTCCTCTTCGGTCCACGTCGCCCAGAACTGGTGCTTCCCCTCGCCCTCTTCCGGGAGCCAGACGTAGGAGAACTCGGTGTCCACGCCGAGGGCCAGGAGTTGCTCGTGGAAGACGGCCGAGGTGGCGACGAGCTCGCTCGAGTGCTGCATGAGCGAGCTCTGGGTGCGGATCCGCTCGAGCGCGAGCTGGATCTGCGCCTCGCGCTGGGCCGCCTCGAGGTCGGCCTGGAGCCGCCGGTAGAGGTGCTGGTCTCGGTCGTGCTGGTTCTCGAGGTCGACGCGGTGCCACTCGGAGCGCTCCAGCTTTTTCTTGAGCACCCGGAGCTGCTTTTCCAGCTTCTCGACGGAGGGAGGGGGCGTGCTCATGCGTCTTCTCCGATGAGGACGGTGACGAAGGTGCTGACGTGGTGGACGGGCGTCGGCGAGCCCGGCAGCGGGCAGATCTCGCCATAGGTGTAGAATCCGATCGCCGGCAGGGCCGCGCCGGCCCCTTCCTGGAGCCGCTCGGCCTCGCCCCGCACCCGCGTGCCGAGCAGCGCCGGGCGGCTGGCGCACGAGAACACGAGGGCGGCGTCCGGCTCCCCACCGGGGTAGGCGGCGCGGGCCTTCTCGGCCGAGGCCGCGGCTCCGTCCAGCAACCCGTCCCGCGTGGCCGACGTGAAGCGGAGGCGGGCCCCCGGCGTGACCGGGGTCATCGTGACCATGCTCCCGTCGTCCTGGAAGCGCGAGGGCGAGCTGAGGTAGAACGCGTCGCCCCCCGGCGCTCCGTCCTCGCCCGGGTAGACCGCGAAGAAGTTGGGCGCCCCCGTGTGGGTGTCCACGCCGAAGTAGCGCCGCCAGACGTCCCGGGGGGCCTCCCCGTTGATCGCTCGGACGGTCAGCCCGTCCACGTCCGTCAGCCGGTGCTCCTCGCCGAGCGGCTCCCACCCGCTGGCGACGCCCGTCGCGACGTGGAGCGGCCCGGCGAAGAGCAGGACCGGGACGGCGTCGGTGTAGACCCGGCCGTTGCAGAACTGGAGCGTCTCCTCGAAACGCATCTGGTCCGCCGCCAGCCCGCCGCACACGGGGACGTCCGGCCCCAGCGCCGCGCCGAGGGCGTCGACCATGCCGAGCGGGATCGTGCAGGGCGCGTCCGCCGCCACCCCGCCAATGCCCTCCGGGAGCGCGATGCAGAGCTTGACGGGTTCCTCGAGCCCGTCGAGCGCCATCGCGACGGCCTGTTGCGCCGCCTCGGGGTTCGTCCGGGTGTGCTCGCCGACGCCCGCGCGGAACTGCACGCGCTCCGAGTGAAGGAGCATGAGCGCGACGGAGTCCTCCGCGAAGCCGTCCGATGCGATCTCCCCGTGCGTCGTGCAGCCGATGAGCTGGACGCCGGGGTAGCGGGCCTCGACGCCGTCGAGGAGCGCCTGGTGGTCGTGGCCGATGCCTGCGTAGAGGAGGCCCGCCTGGGGCGTCTTCTCGCCGAGCGCCTCGGCGCACGCGTCGAGGACTTCATCGATGGCGTCGGCGGAGTCGAGGTCTTCGCTGTGTCCGAGGGCGACGGTCATGGGTTTGGAGGGCTGGAGGCAAGATCAGTCATGAGCGTCAAAGTGGCCGACCTCGCGGAGCACGCCGCCGCGCATGACGTGCGTGATGCTGCGGAAGGCGCGTGTCGAGGCGCCGGGGTCCTCCGTCAGCACGGTGAGGTCAGCCACCTGGCCGGGCGCCAGGGTCCCGAGGTCGTCCCGGCCCATCCCAGCGGCCCCGTTGCGCGTGGACATCACGAGCACGTCGGCGGGCCGAATCCCAGCGGCCTCCATCGCCTCCATCTCGGCGTAGATCGACGGGCCGTGGACGGTGAGCGGGTTCCCCGCGTCGGTGGCCGTGACGACCGGGATGCCCGCCTCGTGGACGCGGGCGAGGTTGGCACTCATGCGTTCCAGCGTGCGCCCACCGTCTTCCAACTGAGCGAACACCCAGGCAGGGTCTTGGACCGTGGCCGGGGCGCTCTCGGTGAGGTCGGGCGCCTCCGCGATCACGCGGCGCGTCTCGGCGTCGACGCAGCCGTTCGGGTCGTCGAGGGGCACGACCACGCCGAGCCCGACGCTGGCGAGGGCTCTCGGCCAGTTGCCGATGACGGTGAGCGTGGGCGCATAGAACGCCCCGGCCTCCCGGGCGAGGCGGATGAACTCGGCGTCCACGGGCGCATCCGTCACGCTGTGGACGAGCATCTGCGCCCCCGCGCGGAGGGCCGCCTTCGCATTCCTCAACTCGGTGGCGTGGACGATCAACGGAAGCCCATGGGCCCGCGCTTCGTCTGCGACGAGGAGCAGGCGCGCCTCGCGCGCCGCGCGCTGATCCTCCGGGGGGTCGATGAACCACACCTTCACGGCTGCCCCGCCCATCGCAGCGATCCGGCGGACGCTCTCGACGGCGGCCTCGTCCGTCGTCATCGGATAGAACGCGTTCTCCCCGTCCACCTCGTAGACCGGGAAGATCGGCTCGAAGGCGGTCACCAGGGGCCCCGACGCCCGCACGTGGGCACGCTCGGTGTCGCCTACGTCGTGGGTCTGCACGTCCACGGACCACGGGAACCCGCCGACATCGTAGACGGCCGTGATGCCCGAGCAGAGGTAGGCGCGGTGCCAGCGGTCGGGGTTCGCCTGGAGCGCCTGCTGGAGGGCGTCGTAGTCGTAGTGGTCCGTGCCGATGCCGGCATCCGGGCGGCCGTCGAGCCAGCCGGTCTGCGCGAAGTGGACGTGGGCGTCGACGAGCCCCGGCGTCACGAAGCGGCCCGCGAGGTCCACCGTCTCGGCGCCCTCGGGCGTCGGGCAGGTCGCCCCGACGCAGGCGATGCGGCCGTCGTCGATCACGAGGGTGGCGTCTGTCAGCGGCTCGCCCCCCGTGCCGTCGTACACCGTCGCGCCGGTCAGCACGAGGGGTTGTGCGGCGAGCGGCGGGAGGGCAAGGAGCAGCAGGGTCAGGTTGCGGACGAACGGCAGCATGGGGGCGGGGATGGAATGGAGAGGATGGTACGAGTCCGAGGCCGTCCCACAGCCGTCGCGCGCTCACTCGGCGAGGTCAATCTGCTCCGGCACAGCCGCGATGCACTCCACCTCCAGGCGCGCGCCGAGCGCCAGCCCGTCGGCGCCGAACGCGCTGCGCGCGGGGTACGGCGCCTCGAAGAACTCCGCGTAGATGGCGTTGAAGGCGCCCCACTCCGCGATGTCCTCCATCATCCCCGTGCACTTGACGACGTCGCCGCGTCCGAGCCCGTGCGCCGTGAGCATGGTCTCGATGTTGTCGAGCGTCTGCCGGGCCTCGGCGGCCGTCCCGCCCGGGACGAGCTCGAGCGTGCCGGGCATGATCGGGGTGATGCCCGAGAGGAACACGACGTCGCCGACACGGACGGCGTCGGAGAACGGCAGCGCGGGCTCCGTGGGCAGGATGCCCGCGCCGTTGAGGAACGCGACGTGGGAGCGCTCCGCGTCCTGGGCGAGCGCGCCGGGCACGGCGACGAGGGCGAGCAGGAGGAGGCGAACGCAAGGGGCGACCATCGGGATGCAGAGGCTGGCGAGGCGGATTGGCGGGCTCAGAACGCGAACGTGTAGGTGTACTTGGCGAGGACGGCGCGCTGGTCTGTGAACGGCCGCCCGGTCGAGGCCCGTAGTTCGTCCGTGTTGAACCCCCAATTGACGACGAGGTAGAGGTCGCTGCCCTCGCGCGGGTTGTAGCGGAGGCGGAGGTTCGCGAGGCCCGCGTCGGCGGCGCTGTTGAGCTGGACGAGGGACGCGAGCGACCACCGCGTGTCGAGCGCCGCCTGCACCCGGAGGCGGCCGACGTGCGCCAGGAACGTCTGGTCGCGGTCGGGGAAGGCGATCCGGTTGAGCTCGTAGGAGCCGCCCAGGGTGAGGTGCTTCGAGACGGCCCAGGTCGGCCCGACGCGGGCGGTGAGGCGCCAGCCGTCGTAGAAGGTGCCCGCGCCCGCGTCCACGTTCGTGCGCAGCGGCTGCCCGCCGGGCGTCTCGTAGCCGAGGCTCGCGGCGGCGAAGGTGTACGCGCCGGGCAGCACCTCGGCCTCGTCCGACAGGGAGAAGCCGTCGCGGAGGTCGTCGTGGGTCACGTCCACGGCGGCGTCGACCGACGCCCCCGAGGTGAACACGCCCCCCCACGAAACGCTCGAATCGACCGTCTCGACCGAGCCGTCCTCGTTGCGGAAGAAGAGGCCGCCGCCGACCTGCGCCTGGTGGCGGGCGAACGGCGAGCCTTCGGCGGCCCCCCAGCCGCGCCACAGCCTCGCGCCCGTAATCGTGAAGTCGTCGCGCTGCTCGAAGCCCAGGTCGGGGCGGTAGTCCCGGCCCGCGCGCTCGACCTTGGCGGCGTAGCCGAACCCGGTGTAGGCGCGGCTCTCGACGGCGACGCGCAGGCGCGCCCGGTCCAGCAGGCCCGCGGTGCTGTCGGCGTCGTCGAAGGTCTGGGCCCAGCGCAGCTCGGCGTAGGCGTTGTCGGCGAGGCGGACGTCGCCGTCGAGGCCGAGGGCGACGTTCGCTGTGCCGTCGTCGCCGATGCGGCTCGTGACGAGGCCGCCCACGGTCGAGTAGGGGTTGAAGGCCTGCCGGCGGAGGCGGAGCACGCCGAGGTTCTCGGAGGGCAGCACGTCGTCCGGCTCCAGCCCCGTCGTCCGCCGCGCCGTCTGGAGGTCGATCAGCCCGACCTCCCACGCGCCGACGCGGCCGACGAGGCGGCCACCGCCGAGGATGCGCACGGCCTCGCCGTCCTGGAGCCCGATGCGGCGGCTGTAGAAGAGGCGGTTCGAGCCGCCGAGGTCGAAGTTGAACAGGCTCGCGCGCTCGAGGAAGAACTGCCGCTTCTCGGGGAAGAAGAGCGAGAACCGCGTGAGGTTGACCTGCGCGTTGTCGGCCTCGACCTGGGCGAAGTCGGTGTTGAGCGTGAGGTCGAGCGTGAGGTCGTCGCCGAAGCTCATCTTGAGGTCGCCGCCGACCTCGGTCACGGCGTCGTCGGTGCGGACGTAGGCGGCCGCGTCGTCGTCGAGGTCGAACGTCTGGCCGAAGCCGCCGAGGGCGTAGGGCGTGACGTAGACGGGCCGCCGCGCCCCGACGCCCTCGAACACGACCTTCTGGAACTGCGACGACTTGTTCATGCTCCAGAACCCCCACTCCGGCGGGATGGCCGGGAAGACGTCGAGCTCGTTCTTCTTGCCGAGGTAGCGCCACGTGCTGAGCCCCATCACCACGCGGCCGTCGACGGGCTGGAAGCGGAGGCTGGAGAACGGGATCCGCATCTCGGCGAACCACCCCTCGGGTGTGACCGTCGCCTCGGCGTCCCAGAACGTGTTCCAGGTCGCGTCGTTGACGCCGGTGTCGCCCGAGAGGGTGCCGTCGGTGCGCGAGCCGGTGGGCGAGGTCGAAAACGTGACGCCGGTCTGGTTGTCGTTGTAGGTGTCGAGGGCGATCGAGAGGTAGTCGGTCCCGAGCGTGTAGAGGTCGCGCTCGAACGAGGCGGCGAAGACGGCCTCGGGCGGGGCGTAGCACCGGCACGAGAGGTAGATGTAGGCGTCGTCGTAGGCGAGGCGGATCTCGGTCGGCTCCGAGGGCGCCTCGCCGAACGTCGGCCAGTGCGTCACGAGCGGGAGCGGCGCGACGACCTCCCACGCCGCCTCGTCCACGCGCCCGTCGAGCGTGATGGGCCCGGCGAGGCGGGGCACGACGAACAGGTCGTCGGTGGAGGCCGGCGCCACCGGGTCGCTGGGCGCCGGCTGGGCCGCTATCGGCGCGGCCGCCACGGCGAGGACGAGCAGCAGGAGAAGACGTACCATGAGTACGGAGGATGAGGCAAGAGGAGCGCTGGAGGCCGGGACCGTCCGACCTCCAGGGCGCGCGGCCAATCAGGACGCGGCTACGGGCAGGCCCATCGCCTTCTCGGCGTCCACGGCGACGTAGACGTTGCGGCTGGCGTGCCCGACGCCGCCCTCGACGAACTGGCGAACGGCGTCCTCGCTCGGCCCTTCCCAGAGGCAGACCTGGTGCGAGCCGTCGGCGCCGGGGAGCACCTGGTGCAGCGTGAGATGCGGCGGGATCTCGGCCGAGGCCGTGGCAGCGCCGAAGGCTTCGGGGTCGGTGATGGTGTGCTCTACGATGACGTACATGGGCGTGGGGGTTGGTTGGTTGATAAGAGGCGGCGCCCCGCGTGGGTCGCCGGGATTACGAGTCGGATCTGTGGGCCTCGAGCTCGATCTCGATCCTGAACTCGGGCAGGGCGAGCCCCTTCACCTCGAGCCAGCTACCGGTAGGGAACTGATCTGTGTAGACCGTACCTCGATATGCAGCCACGTCGAGGAATCCCGCCATGTCCGTCGTGAAGATGTTCTCGACGATCACATCCTCGAACGTGCAGCCGTAGTGCTCCAGGACCTTGCGGAGGTCTGCGTAGACGTTCTTCATCTGCTGCTCCAGGTCCCCGACCGCGGTCGGATTCCCCTCGTCGTCCATGCTGACCGCGCCAGAGACCTTGATGTCATTGCCGACTCGGACGGCATGGGCGTAGCCGTATGCCTTTTCGACATCCGGCCGTAAGTGGAAGTAGTCGGGCCTGCTCATGGGAGTCCTCCTTTTGATTGGGCTGGTTGGGAAACGGCGGCGCTCGGCGCGAGCGCCGCCGAAGGGCTTCAGTCGTTCAGTGTAGTCTGCGAGGTGCCGGAGCCGCCGGCAATCGGCGACCAGTGCGAGGACCGGATCTTCCAGGCGCCGTCCTCCTTGACGAAGACCTGGGTCACGCGGGCGAGGTAGTGGCCGACGGGTGCTGCTCCCTTCGGGGCCAGCGAGCCTTCCAGGTAGTAGTGCGCTACCGCGACCTCGCCTTCGACGAGGGGGAGCACCCGGATGTGCTTGGCCTGGACGTTGATCGCGTCGTACACGTCGGGCCGGCCCTCGGGCGGGATCTCTTGCAGCAGCCCGCCGCTCGACCAGAACTCAAGCGCGCCGTGCATCGAGTAGTCGGCGGCGTCCCTCAGATTCGCGTTGACGTAGTCATTCGACTCGTGAATCGTCTCCATCACCTCGGTTTCTGTCTGGGACTGGGCGAGGGCCGTGGAAGGCACGGCCCATCCGACGATCAGGAAAGCGAGGATGCCGGAGAGAAGTGGGGTGGTTCGATTGGCGGTCATGGATATACGTCTGGTTGGGTTGGTTGATCGATGGCGGCGAGCCGAATGCGCGCCGTCGGGTTTCAGGGTGGGGCAGGCGCAGGTCAGGCGGTGTGCACCTACCGACCTGCACCGCGGCGCTACGGGGTGACCTCGCTCAGCACCCGCACGGTCTCGACCTTGAGCCGGTCTTCTTTCATGGCCTGCGCGACCTCGTCGGTGGCCATGAAGGCCTGGAAGCGGTCCAGGTCCGGCACCTCGAAAATGAGCCCCGTCAGGTCGGGGTGTTCGGGGTCCCGGAAGATGCGGGCCGTCGCGCCGATCTGGCCGAACATCTCCTGCCGGCTGCCGGGGCCGCCGTGCCAGGCGCGGACCCAGTGGTCACCGTCCTCGACTTCGTGAAACGCGATGAGTGTTGCCATGGGAGTTCCCGGTTGGGGTTGGTTGGTGAAGGAGATGCGCTGCCTGAGTGCAGCCAGCGGTTCTCGTGGCCTGATCAGCGACCAGCCTGCTTTAGTTCGACTCGGATCAGCCGGATCGGCGAATCGCTGAGGTTCTCGACCGAGTGGGGGGCCTCGGCGTCTTTCCACATCGTGAACGGTAGCGGGGGGAAGCCCTCCATCTCGCGAGTGTCCACGATGACCTCGCCGTTCGCGTCGCGGTCGATGAAGTGGCCGGCCTCCATCACGTAGAGCACACTGGGCCAGCGGTGATGGTGCAGGTTCTCCAGCTCGCGGGGCGCCATCGTCACCTCCAGCACGCGGACGTGGTCGTTCTCCAGGAGCACCGTGTGGTTGTCCGGCGCGGCGATCACCGCGTCCAGCTCCGGGGGCCAGTCGGCCGGGTCGCCGGACCCGTACGGCAGAGGCTGGGCGTCCTGCGCACCGGCGGCGGGTACGAGAGCGAGGGCCGCCACGGCGAGGGCGAGGGGCAAGGCAAAGCGGGTCATGGTATAACCTCCTGGATGGGTCATTGTCGCTGCGAGGACGTGGGCACCGACGCGGCGAATCAGTTGATCGTCGTCGGAGCGTCGGCGCTCCACGAGTCGGCCACGATCCGCCAGCCTTCGGGCGTGCGGAGGTAGACCGTGAGGTACTTGCTCGTGGCGCCGCCCTCCTCCCACGAACCGACCTCGTAGGCGAGGTCGGCCGACTCCGAGACGACGACGTCCTCGGTCACGAACGTGATGGCTTGGGGCTCGGCGTGGATCGTGGCGAAGTACGCGTCGAGCGCTTCGCGCCCACTGACGGAGGGCTCGTTCGGCGGGTGGATCGTGGCGTCGTCGGCGTAGAGCGCGCTGACGGCGTCGGCGTCGGCGGCCTGGACCGCCCTGGTGTACTCGGCCGTCATCGCCTCGATAGCCGCGCGGTCGGCGGCGGGATCAGAGACGTTCGTGACGGGCGTGGCCGTCGGTTCGGTGGTTTCGGTCTCCGGTGTCTGGCAGGCGGCCAGGGCGAGGGCCAGGAGGGAGAAGAGGAAGAGGCGGTCCATAGTCGTGCGGGTCTGGGTGAGACAGGGAGCGGGTTGAGCGTGAGGGGGAGTCGCGACCTACCCCATGGGCAGGTCCTCGAAGCCGGTCGTCTCCGCATTGTCCACGCCGACGGAGGCGTGCCACTGGATGGCGCGCCAGCCGTCGCCCTCGCGCGTGAACACGGCCGTGAGTCGGACGGGCACCTCCGCACCGTCGGGGAGGCGGAACGTGGGCCGCGACGACGACCAGCCGACGCCGCCCTGCTCGTAGGCCTCGATGTCGCCGGGCTCGATCGTCATCCCGACCAGGGCCTCGGCCTGATCGGCGAAGACGCCTGTGGTCTCGGCGTGGCCGCGGAAGTACTCGGCCGGGTCGGTGCCGATGGCGACGAGCGCGTTGGAGTCGGCGAAGGCGGCGCGGATGCCGTCGGCGTCGTTGTTCTGGAGCGCCGCGAGGGACTGACGCGTCGCGTCGGCGACACTGGGGGAGGGCTGCATCATGGAGTTGGGCTCGAGGGGTGGGGGCGCGCGGGCGTTGGACGCGTGCGCTTCGTGGGTGCGATGGGGCCTGAGGAGGAGGCCGGGCGGCCCCGGCCTCCCTGGCCACGGGCTCGTTCGGTCCGTGCTGGCGGTCGCGTCGGGCCCGTCCTAGTTCCAGATGTCGCGGTGGAGCCGCCACGTGTCCCCGTCCTTCACCCAGAGGACGCTGTAGCTGAACGGGTCCCCTTCCTCGCCGCCGACGGTGATCTTCCCGGTGCCGATCTCGTGGGCGTAGTCGCCCATCGCCTGCACCTCGAGGGTCTGGAGGTCCACGCCGTCAGCGCCGTTGGCGAAGTACCCGGCGAACAGGTCGCGGATGGCCTCGCGCCCCTGGGCGGGCGGCGCGCCGGGCGGGTAGGCGATGGCGTTCGCCGTGTAGCCGGCCGCGACCGCGTCGGGATCCTGCGCGGCGACGGCCGCCTCGAAGGCCTCGTTCGCCCGCAGGATGCCGATGCGCACCAGGTTCGTGCGGCTGACCTCGAAGGCGGGGTCCTTCGCGAGCGCCATCTCGAACTGCGCTTCGGCCTCGTCGAGGCGGTCGTGGTTCATCAGGAACTCGCCGTAGGAGTCGTACGGGTTGGGTTCGTCGGGGGCGAGGCGGACCTGTGCGCGGAAGGCCTCCTCGGCGGCGGCGTCGTTGCCCGCGGCCATCTCCGCGTAGCCGATGAGGTTGTAGGCGGGCGCGAACGACGGGTCGGCCGCGAGCGAGCGGCGGGCGGCGGCCACGGCCTCGGCGCGGTTGCCCCGATTGTTCTCGGTGTTGGCCCACCAGAACATCGGCATCGGGTCATCCGGGTAGCGCTCGGCGAGGGTGGTAAACAGCTCCGCTTCGCGGTCGTGGTCGTCGGCGAGGTTGGCCGCGTAGGCCTCGACGAAGTGGCGCTCGGCCTCGGAGGCGCTGGCGGCCTGGGCCCGGCGTAGGTGCTCGTCCCGTTGGTCCGCCGGCGAGAGCACCGCGCGGTAGAGGTGAGCCATCGCGAAATCGGGGTCGGCCTCGATCGCGGCGTCGAGGTGCGCGCGGGCGCGGTCGAAGCTGACGAACCCGGTGGCGTGGACGCCCTGGACGTAGTGGACGCGGGCCTCGTCGGAGTCCGTCGTCACGGGGACCATCTGCGCCTGCGCGAGGGGCGCGCAGAGCAGGAGTGCGAGTGTGAAAAGGAGAGAGCGGTTCATGGCGGTCTGGGTTGAGGGAAAAGGAACTGAGAGGGGGAGGCGGGAGGGCACGCAGACCGGCCCCCCGCCGAAGGGGTCGTTTAGTTCGTGCCGCCGGGCAACGGGGCCGAGGTCCAGGTGTCGCGGGCGACCTTCCAGCCGTCGGCCGTCTTCACCCAGATGTAGCTGTTGATGCCCTGCTCCGCGACCGCGCCGTCGACGCGCACCGTGAGCGCCGCTCGCGAGTAGGCGTAGTCGTCGCCCATCGGCATGATCTCCTGCATCTCGCCTCCGACCTGGATGTTGCCGGCGGCGTAATACCCGTCGAGCAGCTCCCGGATGGCATCGTGTCCGACGATCTGCGAGCCGTCCGGCGGCGACAGCACGGCGCCGGCCGTGTAGGTCTCAGCGGCGGTGTCGGCGTCCTGGCTGTTGATCCCGGCGTGGTGGGCCTCGGTGGCCCGCATGATGGCGACGCGCGTGAGGTTGGCGCGGGCGACGTCGAAGGTGGGGTCCTTCGTGAGCGCTAGCTCGAACTGCCTCTCGGCTTCGTCGAGGCGGCCGGCGTTCATCAGGAAGTCACCGTAGGAGTCGTACGGGTTCGGCTCGTCGGGCGCGAGGCGGATCTGCTCACGGAAGGCCTCCTCAGCCGCGGCCGTGTTGCCCTGCGCCATCTCGGCGTAGCCGATGACGTTGTAGGCCGCGGCGAACGACGGGTCGGCCGCGAGCGAGCGTCGGGCCGAAGCGACGGCGTCGGCGTCCCGGCCCTGGTTGAACGACTCCGTGCTCGCGAGGAAGAACATCGGGAGCGGGTCGTCGGGATACCGCTCGGCGAGGGCCGTCAGCAGCTCGCGCTGGCGGTCGTAGTCCTGGCGGAGCTGCGCCTCGTAGCCCTCGATCATCTGGCGTTCGGCGTCCGTCGCGGCGTGGGCGTTCGCCTGGCGCAGGTGCTCGGCGCGCTTCTCCGCGGGCGAGAGCCAGCCGCGGTAGAGGTGCGCGAGGGCGAAGTCCGGGTCGGCCGCGAGCGCGGCGTCGAGGTGGGGCCGGGCCCGGTCGAAGTTGAGGTATATGGCGTTGTGGAGGCCGCGGACATAGTGGGCGCGGGCGGCGTCCGAGTCGGTGGTCACGGGGATCCGCTGGGCCTGCGCGAGGGGCACGGCCAGGAGGAAGGCAAAGGAGAGGATGAGGAGGCGGTTCATCGCTTGACGGAGTCAGGTTGTGAGAGAGCGTTGGTGGTGTGGGCTAGGGCGCGATGGCGCGTTGCCAGGGCGGCCCGTCGGTGAACTGGCGGAAGCGGACGACCTTGCCATCCGTGAGCTGCCACACGTGCGCGAACGGCACCTCGACGCTGCGGCCCGTGGCCTTGTAGGTGCCGCTGTAGTCGCCGAGCACGACGACGCGGTCGCCGTCGGCAACGAAGGCATTCGGGACCACCGCGTAGTCGTCCCACTCCGCGCCGATGCGTGCGATGAGGCCCTGCACGAGGGCGTCGGGACCGACGTACGTACCGGCGTAGGGATAGCCCTCGGCGTCGGTCCAGGTCACGTGCGGATCCAGGATGGCGAGGAAGGCCGGCAGGTCGCCGGCGGCGAAGTCGGCGTAGGCCTGCCGGACGAGCGCACGGTTGGCTTCCGGGTCGTTCGACGCGGGGGTGCGCGCCTGGGGCGCGTCGGTGCGGGGCTGGGCATCGGAGGGCCCCCCGTCGCACGCGTGAGCGGCGTACAGCGTGACGTCGTACAGGGGATCGCACGGGGCGAAGGAGATCGGGTCGAAGGCCGTCCGGACTTGCGCGTCGGCCGGCGCGGCGAGCGCGAGGCTCAGGAGGGCCAGGAGGAGGGAGCAGCGCATGGGTCGTAGGGTTGGAAGGGAGGAGGCCGGGAGGGCGTAGCGGTGGGCTAGGTCGCGCGGGCGAGGAGCCGCTCGACGTGGGCGCGGAGGCCGGTGGCGTTGAAGGGCTTCTCCAGGAAGCCGTCGGCGCAGGGCGGCGGGGCGCGGGTCTCGCCGCTGATGAGGAGGACGGGGATGCCGGCCGTCGCGGGGTCGGCCCGGAGCGCCTGGCAGAGGGCTTGCCCATCGAGTCCCGGCATCTTCACGTCGCTGATGAGGAGGTCGGGCACGAGGGCGCGCGCCACGAGGAGCGCCTCGCGCCCGCCGGCGGCCTCCGCCGTCGTGAGGCCCGCGAGCCCGAAGCCGTGCAGGCAGCCCGTGACGTAGAGCCGCATGTCCGCGTCGTCGTCGGCGACGAGGACGGTCAGCGATGCGCCGGGCGCGGCGTCGGGCGCGGCGTCGGGCGCGGGCGGTGTGGACGCGAGCAGCATGGGAGGCGGCCGTGGAGGCTGGAAGCGGAGGGCCGGGCGGGCATCGGCGGGAGGTGGCCCTCACAGCATCCGGCGCCCGGCCCGACCGGCCGTTGCCGCCCCGTCGCGGCCTGTTGTCCAGAGGTCCCCATCCGTTGCGTCGGCGTCACATGCGACGCAGAGGCAACGCCGCGCGTCTGCGCCTAAGGCGCTGGAAACGGGGGTTGTGGCGGGTTTCAGGCCGTCTTCTGCCCCGCCCCGTAGGCGGAGGGGCGGCACCCGAAGTGGCGCGCGAACGCGTTCGAGAAGTGGGCCACGCTCTTGAACCCCACGGCGTACCCGACCTCGCTGACGGTGCCCGCCTGCGTCTCCAGCAGGTGCGCGGCCTGCTCTAGCCGCGTCGCGCGGATCAGGTCCGACGGGGCCTGCTCGGTGAGCGCCTTCAGCTGCCGGTGGAGGTGCCCCCGGCTCACGCCCACCGCCTCCGCCAGCCGCTCGACGTTGAACCGCTCGTCGCTGAGGTGCGCGTCCACGGCCTCGTGCACCCGCGCCAGGAACGCCGCGTCGGCGGCCGACACGTCTGCAACCGATGCGGTAGCAGGTGAGGCTGGGGCCGAGGCGCCGTCGCCCGCCGTCGCCCCGCCGTCGTGCCGGAACCGCTCGCGCAGCCGCGTCCGCATCGCGATGAGGTTGGCGACGCGCGCCCGGAGCTCGGCGGGGTCGAAGGGCTTGGTGAGGTAGTCGTCGGCGAGCTCGCCCAGCCCTTCGAGCCGGTCCTCGGGGGCGGCCTTGGCCGTGAGGAGGACGACGGGGATGAAGTCGGTCTCGGGGTCCGACTTCAGCGCGCGGCAGAGCCCGAGCCCGTCGAGCTTCGGCATCATGACGTCGGAGAGGATGAGGTCGGGGAGGCGCTCCCTCGCGAGGGCCAGGCCGGCGGCGCCGTCGGCGGCTTCGAGGACGCGGTAGGCCGGCTCGCCCTCGGTGAGGTGGCGGCGGACGTAGGCGCGCACCTCGGGGTGGTCCTCCACCACGAGCACCGTGGTGACGTCGGCGTCCGCGCTCGCCTCGTCGGCCGCGGCGTTCTCGTCGGCGTCCCCGGTCCCGTCGGTGTCCCTGTCCCCGCGCGGCTCCGTCGGCCTCGCCGGCAGGGTCTCGGTCGGGGCCCACGGCGCATCGCCCTCCACGACCTGCTCGGGCGTGAGGTGCGTGCGCCCGAGCGGCAGCGTGACGGTGAACGTGCTCCCGAAGCCCTCCTCGCTCTCGACCGCGAGCGTGCCCCCGTGCAGGTCCACCACCTCGTTCGCGAGGGCCAGCCCGATGCCGGTGCCGAGCCGCGTCTGCTCGGCACCGCCCACCTGGTAGAACCGGTCGAAGACGTGCGGGAGGTCGGCCGCGGGGATGCCGGGGCCGCTGTCGCGGACGGCCACGCGCGCGGCGCCGTCCGCGGCCGCGACCGTCACGCGGACGGTCCCGCCCTCGGGCGTGAACTTGACCGCGTTCGAGAGGAGGTTGGCGACGACCTTCTCGAACTGCCCGGGGTCGGCGTAGACCTCGACCGGCGTGGCGGGGCCGTCCACCTCGAACGTGATGGCCTTGCGCGCGGCCCCCTCCCGGAACGGCTGCGCCACGGCCTCGACGAAGGCGCCGAGGTCGAGCGGCTGGGCGCGGAGCGGCGTGCGGCCGGCTTCGAGGCGGGCCACGTCGAGGATCTGGTTGATGAGGTCCAGCACGCGGGCGGCGTTGCGGCGGGCGAGGTCCACCTGGGCCGCCATCGGCGCCGAGAGGGGCCCGTGGAGGCCCGCCTTCAGGTCGTCGAGGGGGCCGAGCGTGAGCGTGAGCGGGGTCCTGAACTCGTGGCTGACGTTGGCGAAGAACCGGCTGCGGGCCTGGTCAAGCTCGCGCAGCTTCTCGGCCTCCAGGTGCTCCATCTCCAGCCGGTGGCGGAGCTCGTGGCGGCGGCGGCGCGCCTGGTAGGCGGCGGCGAGCAGGCCGACGGCGAGGAGCGTGTAGCCCAGGTAGGCCCACCACGCCCGCCACCAAGGAGGCACGACCGTCACGCCGAGGGCGGTCTCGTCGCCCCATACGCCGTCCCGCCCGGCCGCGCGCACACGGAACGTGTACCGGCCCGGGCTGAGGTTGGTGAAGGTGGCCTCCTGCTCCTCGCCCACCTCGCGCCAGTCGTCGTCGAAGCCGTCGAGGCGGACGGCGTAGCGGTGCGCGTACGGCGCGCGGAAGTCGAGCGACGCGAACGCGAACGTCACCACGCGGTCGTCGTATTGGAGCCGGAGCGCCTCTGTCATCGACAGGGCGCGGCGGAGCGGGGACCGCTCGTCGGCAATGGGGACCGGTGTGCCCGAGAGCCGGAGGCCGGTCAAGACCGGTGCGGGCGGCGGCGGCTCGGGGGGAAGGGCGGAGGGGTCGAAGGCGTTGAATCCGAGGTCGCCGCCGATGTAGAACCTGCCGGTGCTCGGGCTCTGATAGAAGGCGCCTTCGTTCGCGATGTCGCCCTGGAGCCCATCGCGCGTGCCGTAGCTCTGGAACGCCTCCGTGAGCGGGTCGAAGCGCGAAAGGCCGCGGTTGGTGGCCGCCCAGATGTGCCCGGCGGGGTCTTCGAGGAGCCCGTGGATGGTCGTGTTGGGCAGGCCGTCCGCACGCCCGTAGCGTTGCCCACGCCCGTCCGCGTCGATGCGCTCGAGGCCGGAGGTCGTTCCCACCCACAGCGCACCACTGCGCGCGCGTAGGAGGCTCGTCACGTACCCGACGGGGGCGCCCCCCCCGAAAGTAGGGCGGACGTCCGTGAACGTCTCCTCCTCGGGGTTGAAGCGGTAGAGCGCCGTCGGATCGACGCTGACCCAGAGGGGGCCGTCCGGCTCGGCGAGTATCGTATGCACCCACTGGTTGATGTTGCTCCGCGGGTTCGGGGGGGCCGGCTTGTACTCCACAGCACGGCGTGACGTCACGTCGACATCGTAGAGCCCATACTGCGTGCCCACCCACAGCCGCCCTGTCCGAGGGACCTTGAGCGGGCCCGGTGCGCGGATGGGGAACGTCGAGCCGGCCGAGTCCACGGCCATGAACAGCTCGGACCTGCCCGTCCCGAGGTGCCGGAACAGTCCGCCCATGGTGCTGACCCAGACGGTCCCGTCGGGATCGGCGGCGAGGGAGACGATGTTGTCGACGTTGCGGGCCAGCGCCCCCTCGTAGGGCAAGGGGACGCGCTCGAACGCCCCCGTATCGGGGTCGCGGCGGTTCAGCCCCCCGCCCCAGGTGCCGACCCAGAGCGCGCCCGCTGCGTCCTCGACGAACGCCGTCACGTCATCGGAGCTGAGGCTCGCCGGGTCGCCGGGCCGGTGTCGCTCCTGGGCGACGACGCGCGAGAGGGGCAGACGGCGGGACAGGCCCCGGCCCGTGCCGACCCAGAGCACGCCCGTGCGGTCCTCGAAGACGTCCCGCACATGGTGGTCGGCGAGGCTCGTGGGATCGGCCGGGTCGTGACCGAACCGCTCGAAGGCGTCACGGCCGGCGTCGTAGCGGTGGAGGCCGCCCCCGGCCGTCCCGACCCAGAGCGCGCCCTCGCGGTCCTCGAAAATCGAGAGGACCCACGGGTGGCCTGGGCCCCCCGGGCCCGGCGGATAGTGACGGGTGGCGCCCGTAGCCGGGTCGTAGCGAAGCAGGCCCATGTCGGATGTCCCCACCCAGAGCAGGCCCGTCCGGTCGAGGCGGAGCGCGTAGGCGATGATGCCCCCCCCGAACGTCGAGGTCATGTCGAAATCCACGCGCGAGAGCGCGGCGGCGTCGTGCGCCGGTGCAACGATCCGTACGACCCCCGCTGCCGTTCCCACCCATAGACCGCCGTCGGGGTCGGGCGCGAGCGCGTACACGTTGTCGTGGGGGAGGCTGGCCGGGTCGTCGGGGTCGTGTCTGAAGTGGGCGAACGTCGCTGTTTCGGGGTCGTAGCGATTGAGCCCACCGCTCCAAGTGCCAACCCAAAGCGCGCCCCCAGCGTCCTCAGCGATGGCGGCGACCGGCCCCTTCCCGATCGTCGTCGAGTCGTCGGGGTTGTGTCTGAAGTGGGCGAACGTCTCCGTAACGGGATCGTAGCGGTCGAGCCCGCTCTCGGTTCCAACCCAGAGGTGGCCGTCCCGGGCCTCGAACAGCCTGCTCGTGATGTCGTCCCCGAGACTATGCGGGTCGCCGGGGTCGTGGTGGAACTCGGTGAACGTGGCCCCATCGTAGCGGCTGAGCCCGTCGTACGTCGCCACCCACAGGAAGCCCTGACGGTCCTGGAGCACACGGCGGACGCTGTTGGCGGAGAGGCCGTCGGCCACCGTGAGGGTCTCGAACCGGGGCGGGATGGGGGCCAGCAGGGCCTGCGCCGAGTCGGGCGTTGCCGCCGGAGCCGCCTCGGCCGCTGCGTCGGGGCCGGCCGCGGCCTCGTCAGCCGTCGGCTCCGGAGGCGCGCAGCATGCCAGCCCCGCCGCTAGCACGACGGTGCACAGCGGAGGCGAGAGCCGGTGGAGTGCAATCCTTCTCATCGATCCCAAAATAGGTGAACGGTCCATTCATTAATGATCTGGACTTTTCTCTTCACCCGCCCATGACCCGCGTGGCCGCGAGCCGGGCGGGGCGATGAGCGGGTTGGCGCGGGCCCGCTCCGGTCAGAGGCAAGTCCCGTCCTTCCACGTGCCGCCCAGTCCTGTCGTCGCGCTCGTGGATCTGCGTGATGTAGCTGCTCGTGAGGGCCGTATTATCGAAGGGGTCGTGGCGGAGGGCGACGAACTCGTAGCCGTCGTAGCGGTTGAGCCCGTCCTGTGTCCCGATCCACACGAACCCCTGCCGGTCCTGGAGGAGGGCGTAGACGGCGTTCTGCGAGAGCCCGTCCTCGATCGTGAGGTGGCGGAAGCGGGGGGGGCGTCGGCGCGCGGCCCCTGCGCCTCGGCCGGCCCGAGGGCCAGGCCGACGGCCACCAGTGCCAGCAGGGAGCAGCGCGCCTTCATCGCGAGAAGATAGGCGCTTGTGCGCATATGAGACCGATCGGGCAGGGGCCGGGTCAGATCCCCGCGCCGCCGGTGACCTCGAGGGTGTGGCCGGTCACGTAGCCCGCGAGCGGCGACGCCATCATCACGATGCCGCCGGCGGCCTCCTCGGCGGTGCCGGGGCGGCCCAGTGGGTTGGACGTGAAGGCGCGCCCGCGCGCCGCCTCGGGGATCCCCTGCACCACCTCTTGCCCGGCCACCGTCACGGTCTCGCCCGTCTCCTTCGGCCGCGTCATCCGCGTGTCGATGAACCCGAAGGCCACGGCGTTGCACCGGATGCCGAACCGGCCCCACTCCTTCGCGACGGTCTTCGTGAGCCCGACGATGCCGGCTTTGGCCGTGGCGTAGTTGGCCTGCCCCACGTTCCCGTGCAGGCCCGAGGTGGACGAGACGTTGACGATGCAGCGGTTCTCCGAGAACGGCTCGCCCGCCGCGTGCTCCGCCTTGGCCGGCTCGCGGAGGTGCTTCGCCGCGGCCCGGATCATCCGGAACGGCGCGAACGTGTGGATCTCCAGGACGCGGAGCCACTGCTCGTCGGTCATGGTGTGGAGCATCCCGTCCCACAGGAAGCCCGCGTTGTTGACGAGGACGTTGAGCGCGCTGAAGCGCTCGACGGCCGTGTCGAGGAGGTGCTCGGGGAAGCCGTCCTCGGTCACGCTGCCGGGCACGGCGAGGGCCGCCCCGCCCGCGCCCTCGATGGCCTCGGCGGTCTCCCGCGCCGGCCCCTCGTCGAGGTCGTTGACGACGACGGAGGCGCCGTGCCGGGCGAAGAGCGTGGCCGCCGCGGCGCCGATTCCGCGCCCGGCTCCGGTGACGACGACGACCTGGTTCTCGAACAGCATGGCGGGGGAGGCTTGAGCAGAGGAGGGGCGCGAAAGCTACGCGGCGCCGTCGGACCCCGAGATCGCGACGAGCATACAACCCTCCCCTCCATCCCCGCGCCCGTCTCCAACGCCTTGTCTCAGCGAGCCGACAACCTCGACGTCGATCCCGAGGCCATCACGCGTGCGCTGCACGCGGCCAACAACATGGTCGTCCTCACCGACCCCCGGCAGGAGGACAACCCCATCGTCTGGGTCAACGACCACTTCTGCGACTTCACCGGCTACGAGCGCGCCGAGGTGATCGGGCGCAACTGCCGGTTCCTCCAGGGCGACGACCGCGACCAGCCGCAGCGCTACGCGATGCGGGAGGCGACCGACCGGGGAGAGAGGTTCAACGTCATGCTCCGGAACTACCGGAAGGACGGCTCGCTGTTCTACAACGACCTCTACGTCAGCCCCGTCCACGACGACGACGGGGCGCTCGTCTACTTCATCGGTGTCCAGAACGACGTCACGGCGCGGGAGGAGGCGCGGGCCACCGTGCTCGACCGGGAGCGCGAGATCCAGGAGACGGCCGAGAACGAGCGGGAGCGGTTCGGGATGGACCTCCACGACGGCCTCGGCCAGGTGCTCTCCGGCGTCCGCATGATGGCCGAGGTGCTCCGCCGGGACCTCGCCGACGCCGGCCTCCCCTATGCCGGGGCGGCCCAGGACCTCGTGGACTACATCGCCGACGCGCAGCAGGAGTCGAAGCGGATGGCGCGCGGCCTCAACCCCGTCGACGCCTCACCCGAGGGGCTCGGCGACGCCCTCCGGATGCTGGCCCAGCGCGCCGAGGCCTCGGCCGGTGACGGCATCGAGGTCGTGGCCCGCGTCGAGCCCGTGGACTTCCAGGACCGACGTGAGGCCCGGCACCTCTACCGCATCGCGCAGGAGGCGCTCTCGAACGCGCTCCGCCACGCGCAGCCGAGCCGCATCGTCCTCACCCTCCACCGCTCGCCCCGCTCGGTCCAGCTCGAGGTGAACGACGACGGCGTGGGGATCCCGGACGACCTCGCCGAGCGCGTCAACCGCCAGGGGCAGAATGGCGTCGAGCAGCTCTCCGAGAGCGGCATGGGCCTGTTCGGGATGCGGTTCCGCGCCGAGCTGATCGGGGCGCGGCTGAGGGTGGTGCACCGCGAGGGCGGCGGCACCGTCGTCCGTGTGACGCTGCCCCACCGCCGGACCGCGCCGCGGCAGCACACCCGAACGGCCGAGTAGCGGCGGAGCGCGCCGCCGTCAGGGGAAGAGCAGGACGAGGGAGTCGGCCACCATCGCGGGCTTGGCCCCGCCCTCGATCTCCATCGTGTTGCGCGTCTTGACGAGCGCGCCACGGGCCCGGGGGCGCGCCTCCAGCACCTCGGCGCGGAGGCGGATCCGGGAGCCGACCGTCACCGGCGCCAGGAAGCGGACCTCATCGTAGCCGTAGTTGATGACCCGCCCGACGCCCTCGGTCGGCAGCCCGCCGATTTCGGCCCGCAGGGCGGGCATGAGCGAGAGCGTGAGGAGGCCGTGCGCGATCGTGCTCCCGAAGGGGCTCTCACGCGCGGCCCGCTCGGGGTCCACGTGGATCCACTGGTGGTCGCCGGTGGCCTCGGCGAAGGCGTCGATCAGCTCCTGGTCCACGGTCCTCCAGGAGGAGGCGCCGAGCTCCTGGCCCTGGGTGGCGAGGATGGCGTCGAGGGGGAAGTCAGGCATCGTCGGGGAGCGGCTGGGGGAGCGTGGCACGGAGGGCGTCGGGGAGAGGCGTGGGGCGGCCGTCGGCGTCCACCCACACGAGGCGGGCCTCGCCCGTGGCGACGACCGTCTCGGCGTCCTCCTCCAGCGTCAGCTCGTAGAAGTGGGCGAACGAGGTGCGGCCGGGCGGCCCGCCGTGGACACGAACGACGGCGGTGGCAGGATACCGCACGGGGCGGTGGAAGGTCGCGCTCGTCGCGGCGAGGATGGGGCCGCCACCCTCGGGCCAGGCCCCGCCGAAGGCCCGGTCGAGGGCGTCGATGCGGGCCTGCTCGAAGTAGCGGAAGAAAACGGTGTTGTTGACGTGGCCGAGCGCGTCCATGTCGCCCCAGCGGACGGGCACGCGCGTGGTGCAGAGGTGGGCGCGGGGGGCGTCCGTGCGGGAGGCGTCCATCAGTAGAGGCTCATGTTGAAGAGGGGCCGGTGCTTCTTCACGAGGGGGTCGTCCTCGCCGAGCACCTGGAAGAGGGCCACGGCCGCCTTCCGCGCCCCGTCGTCGTCGTAGGGCCGGTCCTGCTGCACGACGGCGATGAAGTGGGCGAGCGCGGCGTCGTGGTCGCCCGCACGGAGGGCGTCGAGGGCGGCCCGGTAGCCCTCGCGGCCGGCGCCCTCAGGAAGCGCGTCGGCGTCGCGCCGGAGGAGGTCGGCGAGGAAGCGGACGCCTTCGGCCTCGGTGTCGAAGAGGCCGGCGGCCAGCTCGTGAGCGCGCGCGGGGTCGTCGAAGACGAGGAGGCGCGCCAGTTCGAGCCGGGTCTGGTCGGTGAACGCGCCGGCGGGGGCATCGGCGAGGGCGGCCTCGAACGCGGCGCGCGCGGCGTCGCGGTCGTTCCGGGCCAGCGCCTCGCGGGCCACGTCGAGGTTGGCGCGGGCGGGGGAGGGGAGGTGCTCGTCGAGCCACTGTCGGACGGCGTGCTCCGGGAGCGCGCCGGTGAACTCGGCCACGGGGGCGCCGTCCACGAACAGCTTCACGGCGGGGATGCCGCGGATGCCGTACTGCATCATCAGCGCGGGGTGCTCGTCGGTGTTGACCTTGGCGAGCGTCCAGCGGCCGTCGGCCTCGGCGGCGAGGCGGTCGAGCGTGGGGCCGAGGGCGAGGCACGGCCCGCACCACGGCGCCCAGAAGTCCACGAGCACCGGGGTCTGGTGGCTCGCGTCGAGTACGTCGGCCTGGAAGTCGGTGACGGCCGCGTCGGGGTTGTCCGGCATGGCGAAGAAAGGAGGAAAGAGGGGAGGGGGCGCGGGCCCCCGGTAACTTCAGCGCTTCGGCCTCGTTGCCGTGGGGCGCCCTGGCGGCGCCCTTCTTTCCGACCGACCCCCGCCGATGTTCCCCCGCCTCCTCCCGCTCGCCGCGCTCGCCCTCCTCGCCGGCTGCGCCTCCTACAGCGCGCCCGGCTCGACCGGCGGCGCCCTCGCCACGCCCTACGACCCGTTGGCCGACTCGCTCCGCTACGCCGGCGAGGTCCACCTCCGCAACATCCGCCAGCTCACCTTCGGCGGCAACAACGCCGAGGCCTACTGGAGCTTCGACGACGAGAGGCTCATCTTCCAGAGCGACTGGGACGCCATCAACCCGCAGGGCTGCGACCAGCAGTTCGTGATGGACGCGGAGCCGGGCGCCGACTACACGCTCGTCTCGACGGGCGAGGGCCGCACGACCTGCGGCTACGTCCTCCCCGACGGCCGCGTCGTCTACGCCTCCACCCACGGGGGCGCGCCGGAGTGCCCCACGCCCATCGCCTCCGAGCTCGGCCGCTACGTCTGGTCCATCTTCCCCGACTACGACATCTACGTGGCCGACGCCGACGGGTCCAACACCGAGCTCCTCATCGGAGGGCCGGGCTACGACGCCGAGGCGACCGTGAGCCCCGACGGCCGCTACATCGTGTTCACCTCCACGCGCGACGGCGACCTCGACCTCTACCGCTACGAGCTCGCGACGGGTGAGACGATCCGCCTCACCGACGACCTCGGCTACGACGGGGGCGCCTTCTTCTCGCCCGACAGCCGCCGCATCCTCTGGCGCGCCTCGCGGCCCACCGGCGAGGAGGCCGAGCGCTACCAGGCGCTCCTGGAGCAGGACGCCATCGAGCCCGGCGCGCTCAACCTCTTCGTGGCCGACGCCGACGGCGCGAACGCCCGCCAGGTCACCGACCTCCCCGGCGCCAACTGGGCGCCGTTCTTCCACCCCTCCGGCGAGAAGATCCTCTTCGCCTCCAACCACCACGCCCTCGAGCGCGGCGGCCGCGAGTTCGCCCTCTTCCTGATCAACGTGGACGGCACCGGCCTGGAGCAGATCACGCATTCCGGCACGTTCGACGCCTTCCCCATGTTCTCCTTCGCCGGCGACCGCCTCGTCTTCGCCTCCAACCGCCGGGCCGACCGCCAGCCCAGCCGCGACACGAACGTCTTCATCGCGGACTGGGTCGAGGAGCCCGGGACCGTCGACCGCCAGTTCCAGACGCTCCCGCCGTCGGGGTCTGCCGGCGGGCGCTGACGCTCAGACCGCGAGGAACGAGCGGAGGAACGCCGCGGCGCGCGCCAGCGAGGCGTCGGCCTCGGGCAGCCACGGCGTCCAGAGCTGCCACATGTGGAACGCGTCCCGCTCGACGTGGAGCG
>JAWWCA010000012.1:0-28377 GCA_033720695.1 Rubricoccaceae bacterium | reverse complement strand
GGTCCTGGCACCAGCCCGAGGTGGAGGTGGCGCTCGCGGGAGAGGAGCCGGCGCCCGAGGCGGTCGCTGTCCCGGCCGAGGCCGACGCGGACTCATCACAGCGCGGCTCGGGGGAGACCCTCGATCGGCTCCACGATGGGCGCTTCCTCCTCCTCGAAATCGGCAACGGGTTCTCCGTGGGCGGCGGGTTCTTCCTGACGCCCGCGGCCCGGGTGGACGACGGCCTCCTCGACCTCTGCCTCATCCGCCACGCCTCGCGTCGGCGGATCGTCAAGCTGCTCCCGACGGCGTTCACCGGCGCGCATGTCCACGCGCCGGAGGTCACGATCCGCCGCGCGCGGCGGGTGACCGTCCGCTCGGCGGCCCCCTTGCCCGTCCAGGTCGACGGCGAGGCGCTCACCGGTCAGGCCCGCCTCCTCGACGTGGCGATCTTGCCGGGAGCCCTCCGGGTCCTCGCCCCCCACCTTCGTCAGGATTGAGCACGCGGCGGGGGGTTGAGGCCCTGGACGTTTCGTAGCTTCGGGCGTGGTCTCCACCGCCTTCGCGACCTGCCGTTCCCCCCGCCCATGAGTCAGAAGCGCATCTTCATCGTTGACGACGACCCCAAGATCGGGGAGCTCTTCGCAACGGTCCTCCAGCGCGACGGGTACGCCGCCCGCTCCTACACGAGCGCGCCCGAGCTCATCGAGCACCTCGACGACGGCGACGTCCCGGACCTCATCCTCACTGACCTCATGATGCCGGAGATCTCCGGCATCCAGCTCATCGAGGAGGTGCGCAGCCGCGACCTCACGCTGCCCGTCATCATCATGACGGCGCACTCGTCGGTGCAGACGGCCGTCGAGGCCATGCGGCTCGGCGCCTTCCACTACCTCCAGAAGCCCGTCAACCTGGAGGAGATGCGGACGCTCCTCGGCAAGGCGCTCGACCTCTACTCCGACAAGCGGGAGCTCCAGGAGATCAAGCAGGAGCGGAAGCAGAAGCACTCCCTCGCGCGGATCATCGGCACGAGCGACGAGATCCAGGAGGTGCGGGACACGATCGAGACGCTGAAGGACATCCCCAACACGATCGTCCTCATCCGCGGCGAGACCGGCACGGGCAAGAACCTCGTCGCCCAGACCATCCACTACACCTCGCGGTGGAGCGGCGGCCGGTTCGTCGAGATCAACTGCGCCGCGCTCCCGGACAACCTCCTCGAGAGCGAGCTGTTCGGCTACGAGAAGGGCGCCTTCACCGACGCCCGCGCCTCGAAGCCCGGTCTCCTCGAAATCGCCGACGGCGGCACCCTCTTCCTCGACGAGATCGACTCGATGAGCGTGCCGCTCCAGGCCAAGCTCCTCTCGTTCCTGGAGAGCCGGACGTTCCGCCGCCTCGGGGGCGTGGACGACCTCAAGGTCACGACGCGGATCCTCTGCGCCACGAATGCCGCGCTCGAGGAGAAGATCGCCGAGAAGGCGTTCCGCAAAGACCTCTTCTTCCGCATCAACGTGGTCTCGATCCGGCTGCCGGCGCTGCGGCAGATGGGGCGAGACCTGCTGGAGATCGCGCGGGCCGCAGCCGAGAGCTACGCCGCGGAGTTCAACAAGCCGTTCGAGGGCTTCACCGAGGGGGCCGAGGAGAAGCTGCTCGCACACGACTGGCCCGGCAACGTCCGCGAGCTCCGCAACGTGCTGGAGCGGGCCCTCATCTTCGCCCAGACCGCTGTCCTCCAGGCCTCCGACCTCGTCCTCCTCCAGGCGGAGGGGCTCGAGCCCGAGAGCGCCGACGGCTACTTCCGGTTCCGCTCCGGTGGCAGCCTCGAAACGCTCGAATACGAGTACATCAAGCACATCCTCGCCACCCGGAAGGTGTCCTACGCCGAGGCGTCGCGCATCCTCGGCATCTCGAAGAAGACGCTCTGGGAGAAGCGGAAGAAGTACAACCTCGACGAGGAGGTCGAGGAGATGACCTCCTGACCCGTGACGCCCCAGGACCGACAGTCGCTAGACACGGCGCTTGCCCGGGAGTTCGGGCGGGGCGGGGATGGGGGGGGGTGCCCCCCCGAGCACGTCGGGGGCCTGGAGCGCCTCGTTGGAGCCGGCGCCCGGCGGCTCGGTGTGCGGGCCGACCGGTCGGCGACCGACCCCCGGGCCGTCAACGCGTGCCTCCTCGCGCCGCCGCTGGCCCGCCTCATCGACCACACCCTCCTCAAGCCGGAATCCACCGACGCCGACGTCCTCGCGTTGTGCGACGAGGCGCGTCAGCACTGCTTCGCGAGCGTGTGCGTGAGCCCGGTCTGGGTCCCCCTCGCGGCCGAGGCGCTGGCCGGCGCCACCTCCCGCGTCTGCACCGTGGTCGGCTTCCCACACGGGGCGCAGCGCACGCCCGTGAAGGCCTTCGAAACCACCGTGGCCGTGCGCGATGGGGCCGAGGAGATCGACATGGTCCTCGGCATCGGCCGGCTCAAGAGCCGGCGCTATGACGAGGTCGAGGCCGACATCCAGGCCGTCGTCGAGGCCGCCGGTGGGTGCATCGTCAAGGTGATCCTCGAGACCGCGCTCCTGACAGACGAGGAAAAGGTGATCGCCTGTGTCCTCGCCCAGAACGCCGGGGCCGACTTCGTCAAGACCTCCACCGGTTTCGCGGCCCACGGGGCCAAACCGGAGGACATCGCCCTCATGCGGCGGGTCGTCGGAGATCGGATGGGGGTGAAGGCCTCCGGCGGCATCCGCTCGGCCGAGGACGCGGCCGAGATGGTCGAGCACGGCGCCACGCGGCTCGGGGCCAGCGCCTCGGTGGCTATCTTGAAAGGCCTCACCTCCGAGGCGAGCTACTAGCCATTCCCCAGCATGAGGCGGACCGGGTCTTTGAGTAGGAACCACACGGGCGCAGGGTGCCGCCTGTCCCCGATTGCGGCCGTCCGTTCCCGTTGGGTCGTGCTGCTCGCAGGGCTCCTCGTCGGCGCCTGCTCGGGACCCTCTGGGCCGGAGGGGCCTGCCGGGCCGCCCGATCCTCCGCCCGACCGGGCGTCGTACCCGGAGTACGAGACCTTCGACCCGGGCGGCTACGACGCGGCCCCCCAGGCCCCCTCCTCGACGGCCGACCACGACGTGCCCCCTCGGTTGATGGAGGGGCGCGTGGCCGTGCCCGGTCAGAGCGGCGAGCGCGTCGTGGACGGCTTCCGGGTCCAGGTCTTCTCCTCCGACAGCCGGGACGCCGCCGTGGCGGTCCGCGCCGAGGCCGCTGCTTGGTGGCGCGACGTCCGCGGCACGGCCGGGGCGCCGGACGACCTGTCCGCCGAGGTCGCCTACCAGCGACCGTACTACCGCGTCCGGCTCGGCGGCTTCGAGTTCCGGGACGAGGCCGAACGGGCGCTGTCGTTCGTCCGCGAGCGGTTTCCGGAAGCATTTATTGTTCCCGACCGGGTGACGATACGGTAGCGAGCGGCCGGTCTCAGCGGCCCCCTTCTCCTTGAGAACACAGACGAGAATCGATGGCTCGAAGCACGGATCGGGAGTGGGAGAAGTTCGGCGCCGAGGACCCGTACTACGGCGTCGCGTCGCTCCCCGAGTTCCGTCGGGAGAACCTGGATGAGGAAGCCCTCGCGGCGTTCTTCGCCGGCGGCGAGCGTCACGTGGACACCGTCCTCCAGACGATCCGCGACCACCTCGACCCCGGCTTCCACCCCCGACGCGTCCTGGACTTCGGCTGCGGCGTGGGGCGCCTGGTGATCCCGTTCTCTGGGTGGGCCTCGCACGTGACGGGCGTCGACGTCTCGGAGTCGATGCTGGCGGAAGCCCGGTCAAACTGCGACGCGCGGGGCATCGACAACGTCGCGCTCGCTCGCTCGGACGATGACCTCTCGGAGGTGGAGGGGTCCTACGACCTCGTCCACTCCTACATCGTGCTCCAGCATATCCCGGTGAAGCGGGGACTGCAGCTTATCGAACGGTTGCTGGACTGCCTGGAGGACGGGGGCGTCGGGGCCCTCCACGTCACCTACGGGCGTTCCCGCAAGCGGCAGGTGATCGCCCTCCTGAAGGCGCTCCCCCTCGTTCAAAACGTCTACAACGTGGCCCAAGGGAGAGCCTTCGGGGCGCCTCAGATGCAGATGAACGCGTACAGCCTCAGCGACCTGTTCGCGAGGCTGTACCAGCGGCGGATCCGCCGGATCTACACCACCCTAACGAACCACAGCGGCGAGCTCGGCGCGATGCTGTACTTCCAGGTCGGCCCGAAGGCCGAGGGCGGCGAGGCGGACGGCTGAGGCCGTCCGCGACCGCCTGGGCGGCGGTCAGCTCGCCTTCTTTTTCTTCTTCCGCTTCCGGGGGAGCTGGGCTCGTGCCGAGAGCGCAGCGCCGATGATGCCCGCCTCGTTCTCGAGGGCCGCCGGGACCAGCTCGGCGCGCGTCCGGAGGAGGTGGCCGAACTCCTCCCACCGCTCGGGCCGGCTGACGCCACCGCCGATGATGATGAGGTCGGGCGAGAACAGGAACTCGATGTGCTCCAGGACGGGCTGCATCCGCTCCTCGGCCCAGGACTCCCACGGCAGCCCGTGCTCGTCGCGCGCGCGTCGCGACGCGTGGTGCTCGGCGATCGAGTCCTCGAAGTGAAGGTGCCCCAGCTCCGTGTTGGGGAGGAGCCGTCCGTCGAGGAAGAGGGCGCTGCCGATGCCGGTGCCGATCGTGAGCACGAGGGTGACGCCCGCGCGGTCCCTCCCCGCGCCGTAGCGCATCTCGGCCATGCCGGCGGCGTCGGCGTCGTTGAGGACCGCCACAGGGCATCCCGTCGCCTTCTTGATGAGCCGGCTCGCGCGCACGCCGATCCACCCCGGGTCGATGTTCGACGCCGTCTCGACGACGCCGTGGCGGACCCGCGCCGGGACCGTGCAGCCGATGGGGCCGGACCACTCGAACGCGCGAGCGATCTCGGCGACGGCCTCGGCGACGGCCTCGGGGGTGGCAGGTTGGGGCGTGGGGATGCGGCGGCGATCGGTGAGGAGCTCCCCGCGCTTGAGGTGCACGGGAGCCCCTTTGACGCCAGAGCCGCCGATGTCTACGCCGAGGGCTTTGCGGATCGGCTTGGCCATCGGGGAGGGTGGGGGTGAAGGCGGAAGGCAGAGACCTCGGGGACGCGGTCAACATACGAGCCCGGCGGCGCACCACCGGATGCGGACAGGAGCCCTCGCGCTCTTCGTGTGGCGTCTGTCTGCGGGCTCGGGGTGAGGGCTCGGGGCGGGAGGCTCGGTCCCTGCTCAGCGGCGCTCTTCCGGTGCGGGAGCCGCCAGCGCTTCGAGGAAGAGAAGCCCGAACCAACGCTTGGGATCGGTCCACTCTTGGACGAGCTGCAGACCGGCGGGCGTGGCGAGCGCGGCCACCTCGCCGGGCGCATACTTGTAGGAGTTCTCGGTGTGGATCGTCTCTCCCTTCCGGAAGCGGAAGGTCCGCCCCCCCACGTGCACGTCCTGGTTGGCCTGGCTGACGAGGTGCATCTCGACCCGCCCGCGGTCGGAATTGTAGAAGGCGCGATGGGCCCACGCGGAGAGGTCGAAGTCGGCGCCCAGCTCACGGTTGAGCCGCGACAGGAGGTTCCGGTTGAACGCCGCCGTGACGCCTTCGTCGTCGTCGTACGCTCGTTCGAGGATGGTGGGGTCTTTCTTGTGATCGATGCCGAGGAGGAGGCCGCCGCCGGGGCCGACAACCTCCGCGATCTGCCGCAGGAAGCGCTGCGCCTCCCGAGGCTCGAAGTTGCCGATCGTCGACCCGGGAAAGAACACGACGCGTCTTCGACGCTCCTTGGGGTCGTCCGGGATCGTGTACGGCCGCGTGTAGTCGGCGGCGACCGGCTCGATGCGGAGGCCGGGGTAGTCGTCGCGGAGGTGCTCGGCGGTCTCGAGGAGGTGGGTCTCCGAGATGTCGATGGGGACGTAGGCCGCGAGCGAGGGCGCGAGGCGATCGAGGAGGAGCCGCGTCTTGGTGCTCGACCCGCTCCCGTACTCAATGAGGACCGCGCCGGGGCCGATCTGCTCAGCGATGGCCTCGAGGTTGTCCTCGAGGATCCGCTGCTCGGTCCGGGTGGGGTAGTAGACGTCGAGCTCGGTGATCCGATCGAAGAGGCGGGACCCCTCGGCGTCGTAGAAGTACTTGCTCGGGAGCGCGCGCGGCGTGTCCGTAAGGCCGTCGAGGACGTCCGAGAGCATGGGGTCCGTGACCGTCCCCGGGGTGACGGGAGGCGGCATCAGAGGCTCTGGGCGAGGCGGAGGCCGGTGAACTGCCACGTGGCCGCCGGGTGGAAGAAGTTGCGGTAGGTGGGGCGGATGTGGCTCCCGCTCGTGGCGCACGAGCCCCCGCGGAGGACGAACTGCCCCGACATCCACTTGCCATTGTACTCCCCGAGGGCGCCGTCGGCGGGGCGGTAGCCGGGGTAGGCCGTGTAGGCGCTGTGGGTCCACTCCCAGGCGTCGCCGAACATCTGGAGGAGCCGGGAGCGGGCGGGCGCGCCGTCGCCGGAGGCCAGCGGCTCCGCCGGACTCGGATGGAGGTGGCCCTCTTCCACGAAGTGGCCGGGGGGGAGGCCCTCGCCATCCCACACCGAGCGCGCCGCCGCCTCCCATTCGAACTCGGAGGCGAGGCGGGCGCCGGCCCACCGGGCGTACGCGTCAGCCTCGAAGTAGGAGAGGTGCGTGACCGGCTCGTGCGGGTCCACGGGACGCATGCCCTGGAGCGTGAAGTGCCACCACTCGCCGTCGCGCTGCTCCCAGTAGAACGGCTCGGTCCAGCCCTCCGCCTCGACGGTGGCCCAGCCCTCGGAGAGCCACAGCGGGGTCGCTCGGTAGCCGCCGTCCTCGATGAACGCGGTGAACTCGCCGGCCGTCACGAGGCGGTGGCCGAGGGCGAAGGGCTCGACGAAGTGGCGGTGCCGCGGCCCCTCGTTGTCGAAGAAGAAGCGTTCTCGGGAGCTCCCTCCCCGCGGCGCCACGCCGATCTCGACGAGCCCGCCCTGTTGCTCGACCCACCGGAGCGGCCCCGGGGCCGCGGCCGGCCCGTCGGCCCGCTCGCGGTAGACGGGGCGGAGGGGATTGACGGAGAACACGTGCTTAATGTCGGTCAGCATCAGCTCCTGGTGCTGCTGCTCGTGGTTCAGCCCGATCTCGATCACGTCGGCGATCTCGGGGTGCGCGCGCTCGTCGAACGACGACAGGAAACGCGCCATCGCCTCGTCCACCGCCCGGCGGAAGGCCATCACCTCCTCTACGGTCGGGCGCGAGAGGTAGCCGCGCTGCGCCCGGCAGTGCCGCTCCCCGGCCTGGACGTAGTACGAATTGAAGAGGTAGGGGTAGCGCTCGTCGAAGACCTCGTAGCCCTCGGCGTGGGCCTTCAGCACGAACGTCTCCCAGAACCACGTCGTGTGGGCGAGGTGCCACTTCGTCGGCGAGACGTCGGTCATCGACTGGACGACGAAGTCTTCGGTGGTGAGGGGCTCGCAGAGGTGCTCGGTGAACGCGCGGACGGAGGCGTAGCGCTCGGCGAGCGTGGTGGCGCGGGCGACGGCAGACGGCATGGCGGGCGGAGGGACGGGAGGGCGGGGACTACGCACCCAGAGGTTCAGGGTTCGTCAGGGCGATGCATCGGGTGCTGGGGGCGCCTCCGTCTGGACGTGCACCTCTCCGTGGAGTGTCCGGTGCACCGGGCAGCGGTCGGCGATCTCGATCAGCCGTGCCCGCTGCTCGGGGTCCAACGCACCCGTGACCTCGACCTGGCGCGTGAGTTGATCGACGTGCCCCTCCTCTGTCTCGCACGTCGCGCAATCCTGGGCGTGGACGCGGGCGTGTGCGACACGGACCGTCACGGTCTCGAGCGGCCACCCCTTGCGGTCGGCGTACATCCGGAGCGTCATGCTCGTGCAGGCCGCGAGCGCGGCGGAGAGGTAGTCGTAGGGGGTGGGCCCGGACTCCGTCCCGCCCACGCTCGACGGTTCATCCGCCACGAGGGCAAAGCCGCGCGCCAGGAGCGCGGTGCGGAATCCGTCTCCGGTGACGGCCGTGACCGTGGGGTCCTCGTACAGGGAGGGCGCCTCGCCTGGAGGAGCAGCCCCTGCGGCGGGCGCACCCGGCGGGGCGAGGTAGCGGCTGCTCCACGCCGCCAGCACCTCCGCGACGTAGTGCGCGTCGTCGGCGTCGGTCAGAAGGTGGTCGGCGCCGTCGAGCGAGACGAAGCTCTTGGGGTGCTTCGCCGCCTCGTAGATGTGCCGGGCTTGCTCGATGCCGACGATCTGGTCTTGGGGAGCGTGGAAGACCAGGAGCGCGCGGCCGAGCCGGCCGATCCGTTCGCGCATGGCCTCGTGGCTGCGGAGGTCGTCCAGGAACTGCTTGCGGATGCAGAACGGGCGGCCCCCAATCGAGACCTCCGCCTCCCCCCTCGCCTCGATGGCGGCCTCGGCGTGCGTGAAGAGGTGGCGGACGTGCGCCGGGTCGCACGGCGCGCCGATCGTGGCGACGGCGAGGGCGCTCGGGACGTGCTCCGCCGCCGCGAGGACCGCCGCGCCCCCGAGGGAGTGCCCGATGAGGATCTGCGGAGCCTCCTCGCGAGCCGCGAGGTGCTCGGCCGCCCGGACGAGGTCGGTGACCGTCGTCGTGAACGAGGTGTCGCCGAAGTCGCCCTCGCTCTGGCCGAGGCCGGTGAAGTCGAACGACAGCACGGCGATCCCCCGGTCGGTGAGGGCGCGGCCGATGCGGCGGACGGCGTGGAGGTCTTTCGAGCACGTGAAGCAGTGCGCAAACAGGGCGTAGGCGACGGGCGCACCGTCCGGACGGTCGAGGCGCGCGGAGAGGGTGTGGCCGTCGGCGTTGGGGAACGTGAGGCGGTCGGAGGAGGGCATCGGGGCAGGGGTTGGACGGGGGAAGCTATCGGATCGGAGCGCGAGCGCCATGACGAAACGATCTCGAAAGGCCCGAGGGCGGGTGCTAAGTTTGTCGCCCCCACGTTCACGAAGGGCACTGCCCCCGTCGATCCCCCAACCCATGCGACTCCTCCTTGCCGCTGCCGCTGCCCTCGCGCTCGCAGCGCTCCCCGCCCAGGCCCAGTCCAGCCGCGACGCCATCTTCCCGTACGAGTACCACGTCCGCGACCTCGACAACGGCCTCCGCGTCGTCGTCATCCCGACGGACTTCCCCAACATCGTCTCTCTCCAGATCCCCATCTCGACCGGTTCCCGGAACGAGGTCGAGGAGGGGAAGAGCGGGTTTGCCCACTTCTTCGAGCACATGATGTTCAGGGGCACCGAGAACCGGACGGCCGAGGAGTACCAGGCCGTTCTCAAGAACATTGGGGCCGACCAGAACGCCTACACCACCGACGACCGCACCGTCTACCACACCACGTTCTCGGCCGAGGACCTGGAGACGATGCTGGAGCTGGAGGCCGACCGGTTCATGAACCTCGCCTACGCCGAGCCGGAGTTCCGGACCGAGGCGCTCGCGGTCCTCGGCGAGTACAACAAGAATAGCGCGAACCCCATCAACAAGCTCATCGAGGTCCAGCGCGAGAGCGCCTTCCGGCAGCACACCTACCGGCACACGACCATGGGCTTCCTCGAGGACATCGAGGCGATGCCCGAGGCGTACGACTACAGCCGCGAGTTCTTCCGCCGCTACTACCGGCCCGAGAACGCCGCCCTCATCGTCTCGGGCGACGTGGATCCGGAGGAGACCTTCCGCCTCGTCGAGCGCTACTTCGGCGCGTGGGAGCCGGGCTACGAGCCGGTCGACGTGCCGCAGGAGCCGGCGCCGGAGGGGCCGGTCTACGAGCACGTGGACTGGGAGACCGAGACGCTCCCCTGGGTCTCGGTCGCCTTCCACGGCCCGGGCGCCTACCCGGTGGCGTCGAACGCCGCGCCGGGCGACATGCAGGCGCTCGACGTCCTCGCGCAGTACGCGTTCGGGTCGTCCAGCGACCTCTACCAGCGGCTCGTCGTGGAGGAGCAGACGGTGGACCAGTTCTTCTCGTACTTCCCCGACCGCCTCGACCCGTACCTCCTCAGCGTCATGGCACGTGTCAAGGACCCGGCCGACGTGGCCTACGTCCGGGACGCCATCTTCGAGACGATCGCCGGGCTGAAGACGACCACGCCCGACCCGACGCGCATCGCCGAGATCAAGAGCGCCCTGAAGTACGGGTTCGCCGCCGGACTCAACAACTCCGAGGCGATCGCCGACGCGGTGATCCCCGTGCTCGCGGCCACGGGCGAGGTCGAGACGCTCAACGCGATCTACCGCCAGTACGACACCGTCACCCCGGGGGACATCCGCCGGGTCGCGAACACCTACTTCAACGACGACCGCCTCGTCGTCACGACCCTGGCGCACGGCGGCCTCCCGGCCGACGCGATGCAGCCCGGATCGGTCGCGGCGGCCGTGGAGGGGATGGCCGAGGGGGAGGCCCCCGCGAGCGAGCCCGTCGCGGTGCCCCGACGGGAGGTGCCGCCGGGCGACCCGGAGCCGGCCTTCCGGGAGCACCTCATGCAGACGTCCTCGCCCCTCATCAACGTCCGGTTCCTCTTCAACGTGGGGCCGGCGGACGACCCCGAGGGGAAGGAGGGGCTCGCCGAGCTCACCGCCCGCATGATCGCAGACGCGGGGAGCGAGGCGCTGACCTACGCCGAGGTCCAGCGCGCGCTCTACCCGATGGCCGCCTTCTTCGGCGCGCAGGTCGACAAAGAGATGACCGCCTTCGGCGGGACCGTCCACCGCGACAACCTGGACCGGTACTACGACGTCGTGGGGGGGATGCTGCTGGACCCGGCCTTCCGAGAGGCCGACTTTGAGCGGGTCAAGAGCCAGCTCCTCAACGAGATACGCGTCGGCCTCCGCGCCAACAACGACGAGGAGCTCGGGAAAGAGGTGCTCTACGAGATGATCTACGGTCCCGAACACCCGTACGGCCACCTCAACCTCGGCCACGCCGAGGCCGTCGAGGCCCTCACGCTCGACGACGTGCGCGCCTTCTACGACGCGCACTACGTCCAGCCGGCCCTCACCGTCGGGCTCGCGGGCGACGCGCCCGCGGGCGTCCTCGACCGGATGCGCGCCGACATCGCCGCGGAGCTGCCCGCCGAAGCGGCCCCATTCGTGGACGAGGCGGTGCCGCAGGCGCCGATGCCCGACGGCCTCCAGGTCACCCTCGTGGACAAGGACACGCGGGCGGCCGCCCTCTCGCTCGGCTTCCCCATCGACGTCCGCCGCGGCGACGACGACTGGATCGCGCTCTACCTCGTCCGGTCGTACTTCGGGGAGCACCGCTCCAGCGCCTCGTACCTGTTCCAGCGCATCCGCGAGATCCGCGGCATGAACTACGGCGACTACGCCTACATCGAGTACTTCCCGCGGGGGATGTACCAGTTCCACCCCGACCCCAACCTCGGGCGGCAGCAGCAGATCTTCCAGATGTGGATCCGCCCGGTGCCTCCCGAGCAGGCCCACTTCGCGCTGCGGATCGCGCTCTACGAGCTGGAGAAGCTGGTGGAGGAGGGGCTGAGCGAGGACGACTTCGAGGCCACGCGGAACTACCTCCTCAAGTTCACGAACGTCCTCACCTCGACGCAGGGTCGCGCCCTCGGCTACGCCCTCGACAGCGCGTACTACGGCACGCCCGAGTTTGTCGAGTACGTGCGCGCGGGGCTGCGCGACCTCACCCTGGAACGGGTGAACGCGGCCCTCCGCGAGCACCTCGACACGGACGGCATCGCCGCCGTCGTCATCACGCCGGACGCGGAGGCGTTCGCCGAGCGTCTGATCGCCGACGCCCCCTCGCCCATGACCTACGCGAGCGAGAAGCCGGCGGAGATCCTGGCCGAGGACGAGGTCATCTCGGTCTATCCGCTCGGGCTCGAGGCCGAGGACATCCGCATCGTGGACGTGGAGGACGTCTTCGAGCGGCCCATCTTTGACTGAGCGCCTCTCCCGACAGGCGTGCGCGCCCGGCTCCCGTGGAGAGCCGGGCGCGCACGCGTTCAGGCTGGATCGGCGGGCGCCTCCGGCGTATCCTACCGGCCCCACCCCGTCCCCCATGCCGCGCATCGCCGATTCCACGATTGAGGAGGTCCGCCGGACCGTGGACCTCGTAGATGTGGTCGGCGACTACGTCCGCTTGAAGAAGCAGGGGGTCCGGTTCGTCGGGCTCTGCCCGTTCCACAACGAGAAGACGCCCTCGTTTTCGGTCGATCCGCGGCAGGACCTGTTCTACTGCTTCGGGTGCAAGAAGGGCGGCGACCTCTTCAAGTTCGTCGAGGAGATCGAGGGGGTCGGATTCCTGGACGCGGTTCGGCTCCTCGCCGACCGGGCGGGGATCGAGGTGGGGGAGGAGGAGGGCGAGCGCGAGGCCGCCAGCGAGCGCGAGGCCATGCACACGGCGCTCCGGTTCGCAGCGGGGTTCTACTTCGACCAGCTGAAGCAGCCCAGTGGGCGTCGGGCCCTCGACTACCTCAAGCAGCGGGGCTTCACGAAGGAGACCATCAAGGCCTTCGGAATCGGGTACGCCCCGGACCGCTGGGACGCGCTTCTCCAGACGGCCACGAAAGCCGGCTACAAGGCCGACGTCTTGGAGGCCGTCGGGCTCATCAAGCGACGCCAGAGCGGCGACGGCCACTACGACGTGTTCCGCGACCGGCTGATGTTCCCCATCCTGAAGCGCTCCGGTCAGGTGCTCGGGTTCGGCGGGCGCATCCTCCCCGGCAGCCAGCAGGAGAGCGAGGACTACACCCCGGCCAAGTACATCAACACGCCCGAGACCCCGGTCTATCACAAGAGCGACGTGCTCTTCGGGTTGAAGCAGGCCAAGCTGGAGATCCGGCGGGCCGAGGAGGTGATCGTGGTCGAAGGTTACGCGGATGTGGTCTCGCTTTACCAGGCGGGCATCCGGAACGTCGTTGCATCCAGCGGGACAGCGTTGACGGGCGGGCAGGTCCGCTCCGTCGCTGAGCTCGCGCGCACGGCCGTGCTCATCTACGATGCCGACGCGGCCGGCGTCAACGCGGCGCTCAAGGGGATCGAGACGGTCCTGCGGGCCGGCCTCGCCGTCTACGTCGTCGCCCTCCCCGAGGGGGCCGATCCCGACTCGTTCGTTCGCCAGTTCGGGGACGAGGGCGGCGCGGCGTTCCGTCGCTACGTCGACGAGCACCGCCAGGACTTCGTCGGGTTCATCGCCGCCCGCGCTCGGGCCGAAGGGCTCCTCGACTCGCCCGAGGGCAAGGCCGAGGCGGCCCAGCGCCTGCTGGCGGCCGTGGCGCTCGTGCGGGATCCCATCGCGCAGGACGAGTACCTCCTCCGCGCCGCGGCCGAGCTGGGCGTCCCGGACGCGACGCTCCGCCCTCAGCTCCGACGCCGCCTCGACACCCGCCGCGACGGTCGCCCGGCCAGTGGGCCGCCGCCGGCCCCGCCGCCGGAGGAAGGAGCCGGGGGCCGTCCCGCGACGCCGCAGGCCCCGCCCCCCGTCATCATGCGCCCCGAGGAGGCCGTGCTGCTCCGCCTCATGCTGGAGCACGGCGCGCCGATGGTCGAGCACATCCTCACACGGATGGGCCTCGACGAGTTCAGCGAGGGCGTGGTTCGGGAGACGGTGGGCCACCTCGTGGCGCAGTACGAGCGCGACGCGGTCACGTCCGAGCCCTTCCTCCGCGGAGACCACGGCGAGGCAGTCCAACGGCTCTCAGCCGAGGTCCTCACCGAGCGGCACGCCCTCTCCGAGAACTGGCAGCGGCGCATCGGCATCTCGGTGCCTGGGCTCGACGCCCAGCCGTTCGAGGCGGCGGTCAGCGCCATGCGCCTCCTCAAGCTCGACCGCGTCGAGGAAGCCATCGAGGCGGTCAAGCGCAAGGTGTTCGTCGCCGACCAGCAAGGGGGAGACCTCACCGCGCTCCTCCAGCAGCAGGACGCGCTGAACGCGCTGAAGCGGCAGATCGAGCAGGGGGCGTTCCTGGCGTGGGGCGAGGGCGCGTGACGGCGCCTCCCGAGACGGCCGGGCCTCTCGTGCGTATCCTTCGCTCCTCCAAGCCAACTCCTGTTCCATGCCCGCCGACGCCCCGAGAGACCGCGTCGAATCCGCCGAGGGACGCCCCGGCCCTGCATCCGGAGACGGAGCTCCTCCGCCGCCGAGTGAGGGGACAGACCCGGTCCCCACGCTCGCGATCCCGAAGGCAACGGACCCCCACCCGGTGCCCGAGGGCGCCCCGCTCGACCATCCCACGCTCTACTTCAACCGGGAGCTCTCGTGGCTCGACTTCAACTGGCGGGTCTACGCCCAGGCCCTCGACGAGCGGACGCCCCTCCTCGAACGCGTCCGGTTCCTCGCCATCACGGCCAACAACCTCGACGAGTTCTACCGGAAGCGCATCGGCGGGCTGAAGCGCCAGCACGCCGCGGGGGTCCGGGTGCTCTCCCCGGATGGGCGGACGCCGCGGGAGCAGCTCGACCTCGTCCTGGACGGCTCTCGGCCGATGCAGCTCCGCCTCGTCGAGACGTGGGAGGAGGTGCTCCGCCCCCAACTCGCGGCAGCCGGGGTCGTCATCCGCGACTATGAGACCCTGTCGGGAGCGCAGCGGGAGGCCCTGGACGAGCACTTCCTGTCCAGCATCTTCCCCATCCTCACGCCGCTGGCCGTGGACCCCGGCCATCCGTTCCCGTTCATCTCCAACCTCTCGCTCTCGCTCGCGGTGATGCTCCGGCACCCCACACGGGGCACCGAGCACTTCGCCCGCCTCAAGGTGCCCACGAGCCGGGGCCGCTGGCTGCCCGTGCCGGGCGAGCCGCTCCACTTCGTCGCGTTGGAGGAGGTGATCCGGCACAACGCGAGCTCCCTCTTCATGGGGATGGAGGTCGAAGGCGTCTACGCCTTCCGCGTCACCCGGAACGCCGACGTGAGCCGGAACGAAGAGGAGGCCGATGACCTGCTGGCCTTGATCTCGGAGGAGCTGCGGGAGCGGAAGTTCGCGGACGTCGTCCGCCTCGAGGTGGAAGCCGCGGCGCCGCCGCGCGTGCGGGAGATCCTCCAGCGGGAGCTCGGCCTTGCCGAACCCGACGTCATCGCCGTCGCGGGGCACCTCGACCTCACCGGCCTCTTCGCCCTGGCCGACCTCGACCTCCCCGAGCACCAGTACGCGCCGTGGGAGCCCATCGTGCCGCTGCGCCTCCGCCACCGCGGGGAGAGCGAGGACGAGGCCGACATCTTCAGCGTGATCCGGACCGGGGACCTCCTCGTGCACCACCCTTACGAGTCGTTCGCGGCGAGCGTGCTCCGGTTCATCGAGGAGGCGGCCGTCGATCCCGACGTCCTCGCGATCAAGCTGACGCTGTACCGGACGAGCCAGGACTCGCCCATCGTGAAAGCGCTGATCCGCGCCGCCGAGCACGGGAAGCAGGTCGCCGTCCTCATCGAGGTGAAGGCTCGCTTCGACGAGGAGAACAACATCGAGTTCGCCCAGCTCTTGGAGAAGGCGGGCGTCCACGTCACCTATGGGCTGGTCGGTCTCAAGACGCATTGCAAGACCGCGCTCGTGGTCCGGGAGGAGGGGGACACCCTGCGCTCCTACTGCCACCTGGGAACGGGCAACTACAACCCCAAGACGGCCCGCCTCTACACCGACCTCGGCCTGTTCTCGTGCCGCCCGGCGCTCGGGCACGACCTGGTGCAGCTGTTCCACCACCTCACAGGGTACGCGCCGGAGCAGCACTACGACAGCCTCTTCGTCGCCCCACGGGACATGCGCGACCAGTTCCTCGCTCTCCTCCGGCGAGAGATGGCACACCAGGAGCGAGGGGGGGCCGGGCGCGTCATTGCAAAGATGAATGCGATCGACGACCCTGTGATGATTCAGGCCCTTTACGAGGCCTCACAGGCCGGCGTCCGCATCGATCTCATCGTCCGAGGACACTGCCGTCTGCGACCGGGCGTGCCCGGGTACTCCGAGAACATCCGCGTCTGCTCCATCATCGGGCGGTTCCTCGAGCACAGCCGCATCTTCCACTTCCACACCGACGGCGCGCCGGTCACCCTCATCGGGTCGGCCGACTGGCAGCGGCGCAATCTCGAAGACCGTGTCGAGGTGGCCGTGCCCGTGGAGGACGAAGAGCTCCGCTCGCGGCTGACGCGGACGCTGGCGTTCTGCCTCGATGACAACCGGCTGGCGTGGGACCTCGGCGCCGACGGCCGGTACACCCAGCGGCACCCCAAGCCGGGAGAGCCTGTGCGTGCGCTCCACGACACCCTCATGGAGCGGGCGCTCGACCGGAGCCAGAACGAGGACGCTCCCTGGGACCTCTAGGCGCCACGCGAAAGCGGGGGCACACGCATTACCGCACGCCCCCGCAGGATGGGATGAACATCAGTCCGGTCGCTCAGCCGTCGCTCGTCGCCCGGGCGGAGTCCGCGGCCAACTCAGCGGCGCGGCGCTCGGGGACGATCGTGAGAAGCGTCTCGACCGTGCCGGCGAGGTCGCGGAACGCACGCGTGCCCCAAACCCCACGATGGATGCGGGCGATCTTCGCCTGGGTCTGCCGGTAGCGCGAGTCGGGGTACTGCTCCGCGAGCGTCTGGAGCTGGGTCGCGATGCGATCGAGGCGGGCCTTGTTCTCCATCGAGAAGCCGAAGCGGCCGGTGTCCCGGACGAGCTGCTCGTAGGCCCGGTCGACGGGCGTGATCTCGTCCGCATCGACGCGGTAGGTGTTCTCGTCAAACGTGAAGACCTCGCCGATCACGTCCAGGCCGACGCGGCGGAGCACGTCGTCGGCGCCGAGCGGGAGGAAAAACTGGATCGGCGTCTCGCCGGCCGTCTCGGTCAGCACGAGGTTGCCGTTCGGGGGAACGTCGCCGCTCGACGTGGGGAGATCGAAGTGGGGGTTCATCCGGCGGAACCGCTCGTAGAGCGAGAGGCTCGCGACCTCGGCGTCGCCGGGGACATCCCACTCAAGCCGATCCGCCCCGCCGAGCGCCGTGAGGAGGCGGTCCAGCGTGATCGATCGGCCGGGGGCGATCTGGACGAGGTCGCCGCGAAACGTCTCGGCCGGATCGATGGTTTTGCCCTCCGTCGCGCGGAGCGCCCCATACGCCTTCATCACGTAGGCGCGTGATTCTGGCCCGAAGCTCGACTGGGCGTCAACGCGCTCAAAGCCGTCGGTCACGCCCCACATGTACGCGTTGGAGACGTGGCCGCCGATGGGTGGGTTCGCGGCGTGGGCCCGGAGGTAGGCCTGGTAGAGGTGGAAGATGTTGCCCGGGCCGGTGTGGTAGGCGGACACGCCCGGGAGCTCATGCCCGACGGCGTTGGAGTAGGCGCGGACGAGCATGAGAGACGGCTCCATGGCCAGGAGCGGATGCCGCTGCTCGAGCACGTCAACGGCCGCCCCACCGACGGTTGGGATCCGGTACTGGTCGACATCGAAGAGCCGCATGATGTCCGGCATCAGCTGGAACCGGCTCTCGGCACCGACCGGAGACACCAGCCAGTCCTGATTGAACGTCTCGACCGTGCCGATTTCTGTGGCGAGCAGGCTGAGCCCGAGCCGGCGGGCGAGCTGGATCTCGTATTGGATGAAGGGAGCATCGCGGTCCCTGGCCTCGGCGACCTGGTCGGCGCGTCCCCAGCGGATGGTGATGGCGGAGCGTGGCACCCCTCGGGCGGCCCACTTGTCGATGAGCTGGCGGGTCGCCGCGCGCCGCGCCGGGAAATCGACGTCGTTCCAATTGACCTCGCCAGTGGCCTGGTACTGCGCCTTGAGATCGCGCAGGGTGAAGACCTCGAGCGTCTCCCCAGACCGCTCATCGAGGACGCGGATCGTGAAGTTGTCGTCCTCGCCATACGCCTTCTGGTACATGTCGAGGCGGTACCGGAAGTCCCGGTCCGCGGACGCGATCGAATCCGCGCCGGGGCCCGTGAGGAAGGCGCCACCGAAGTGATCCGCAAACATCCGGTCCGGGTGGATGTCCAGACCCGAGAACGTGAAGGGCTCGGCGAGGTCGAAGGTGAGGACCGGCAGGTTCTCCTCGCTCGGGGCCGCCTCGCTCGGGGCCGCCGAGAAGGCGATGCGCCCTGTCGCAACGCCAAAGGCTCCGATCAGCGCGAGCACCCCGACGACGAGGAGTGGGATGCGGATGGCGCGGCGTTCGAGCCGGCCCGCACGGTCAGCGGTTGGCGTCTCAGCGTCGTCCGGGAGCCCGGCCGCCTCTGCCTCCTCGTCATTGAGCGGGGGGAGAAAGGGGTCGAAGGGACGTTCCTGCTTTCGCTCGTGCATCGGGGGAGGGGTCGGTTCTCGTGAATGCCAGGGTGTCATAACGGCGCGCATTCATGCCGAAGAAGGCACTGGCAGGAAGCGCTGACGAATCAACACGGGCACAGACGGCGGCGGGGTCCGCCATTCTGCCCGCGCTCAGGTCTTTGCAAACTTCAAGCCGCCTCGCGTCTTGCACCCTCGACGAGATGACGGAACAGCGGCTCCATCTCTCGCCCCATCCGCTCTGGGTGGAACTGCACGCCGATGAACCGGCCGTCTAGGCTCTCCAAGGCCTCGATCACCCCATCCGGTGCGGTCGCTGCGATTCGCAGCCCCGACCCCGGGGTCGCGACAGCCTGGAGGTGACGGGTATTCACCACGACGTGGTCTGTCCCCAGGATGCGACAGAGGTGCGTCTCTGCAGCGACGTGCACGACGTGCTCGGTCCCCCCGCGCATTTGGCTGTGGACGTGGGCCCCCTCGCGCTCGGCCTCGACATCGCCGTAGATCGAGCCGCCAAGCAGTGCGTTCCCCAACTGCATCCCATAGCAGATGCCCAAGACCGGCCGGCGCCGCTCGAGGAAGCGGTGCAGGATCCGGCGGTCGCTGGCGAGGCGAACGGGATCGGTCGTGTCGATCTCGGGTGGGAGGGGGCCGGTGAGGCTGTCGGTGATGGCGGGACCTCCTGTGACGACGAGGCCGTCGAGGAGGTCTGCAAAGGTGTCGGCCGTGGCTTCGTCGTCGAGCATCGGGACGATGAGGGGGAGCCCCCCGGCCCGCTCCACCGCGAGGATGTACCGCCGGTCGAGCCGCTGCTCGCCATCGTTGAGGGAGGTCGTGATGCCGATCCGGGGGCGGGTCATCGGAGGTCGGAGAGGCGGATCGGGGCCGGGTCGCCGCGGCCGCCGACCCCGAGGCTGATGAGAGTAAAGCCCTCGCCCCGGAAGTCGCCGGTGACCTCGGGGAGGGCGCCGTCGTCGAGGAGATCGTGCAAGGCGTGCTTGAGGGTCCGGTTCCGAGCGCGGAGATCGGAGGTGGACGAGCCATGGACGACGCGGAGGGAGCTCCGGGCGCGCCGGGAGGCGAGGGCGGCGGCCCGCCGGACGAGCCGCAGCCCTTCGTCCACCGTCGCGCCGTGGAGGTCGAGCGTGACAGTGGAGCCGTCGTCGTGGAGGTGGGGCCGGGCCATGCAGAAAGCTACGGAGCCCTACGTGCGGTGTGTGCGTAGAGAGGGGCCCTTCGCCATCGCCCCTTCTCCCGTGGCCATGTCCCCCAAGACCGTCTGGTCTCTCGTGCGCGAGACCCTCGCCGAAATCGGCGAGGACGACGTCACCAGCTTCAGCGCGGCCATCGCGTACTACACCATCTTCTCTCTCCCTCCGCTCCTGGTGATCCTGGTGGGGGTGGCTGGGGTGGTGTTCGGTCCCGAACAGGTTCAGGAGGCGATCACCGGGCAGGTGCGTGGGCTCGCGGGCGAGGGGGCCGGTGGAGAGATTCAGACGATGATCGAGAACGCCGGGAATCTGGGCGAAGGGGTGGGGGGCAAGCTGCTGGGCGTGCTCTTCCTCTTCCTCGGGGCGACAGGGGCCTTCGGGCAGCTTCAGAAGGCGCTCAACCGAGCCTGGGACGTCCGCGTCGCGGACGGCGGGGGCCTCCAGAGGGTCCTTCTCAAGCGCCTCCTCTCCTTCGGGATGGTGCTCACGATCGCGTTCCTCCTGCTCGTCTCCTTGGTGCTCAGCGCCGTGATCGCGGCCCTGAGCAATCAGGTCAGCGGGGTGCTCCCGGGCGGGCTGTCCTCGGCCGTCTGGCAGCTGATCAACCTGGCGGTCTCGTTTGGCATCATCACGCTCCTATTTGCCGCCATTTTCGTGGTGCTGCCCGATGCTAAGATCGCTTGGCGGGACGTGTGGGTGGGGGCGGCGGCCACGGCAGCGCTGTTCACGTTGGGGAAATGGCTCATCGGGGTGTACCTCGGGCGGAGTGACCCGGGCTCGGCCTTCGGCGCGGCGGGCTCGCTCGCGCTCATCCTCGTGTGGATCTACTACTCGGCCCTCATCCTGCTCGCGGGTGCCGAGTTCACGCAGGTGTGGGCGCGGCGGTTCGGGAAGCGCCTCGTGCCCGAAGCAGGGGCCGTGCGGGACGGGGAGCTGGACGAGCTTCACCCCTACGCCCGGGAGCGGGACCCGGACCCCTACTGAGCGCGCGTGTCGCTAGTCGTCCTGCGAAGGCATCACCACGGAGTGCCCGGCCTCGAGCCAGCCACGATAACCCCCGTCCATCGAGGTCACGTTGGTGTAGCCCATCTGCCGGAGGGCGTCGGCGGCGAGGGCGGAACGATAGCCGCCGCCACAGTACAGCACGATCGGTGCGTCCAATGCAGGGAACCGTGTCTCGGCGTCCCGCTCGAGGACGCCCTTGCCGAGGTGCACGGCGCCAGGCAGGTGGCCCCGGATCCACTCCCGCTCCTCCCGGACATCCACGAGATGGAGGTCGTCGCCACGACGGAGCTGCTCGGCGACAGCCGAAACGTCAGTCTCGCGGATGCGGCGGCGGGCGGCCTCCACGAGGGCGAGAAAGCGGGGGCTGTGTGACTTGGCCATGGCGAGCCGTGCCCTGGGCCGGCGCCGGGACTCAGAGCGCTCGCGCTAGGCGTCCGCGTCGGGGAGGAGCCCGATGGGCCGCTGGATGCCCTTGGAGGCGCCGGATCGCTGGGCGACGTAGGCGGCCTCGTGGAGGAGCGCGACGTCGTCGTAGGAGAGGCCCAGCATCTGCCGGGCGAGGAGGAGCCCCTGATGCTCGCCGGGCTCGATGGCTTCGTCGGCCAGCACCACGTCGATCAGGTTGAGCATGAGCCCCTTGCGGATCTCCTCGGACGTATCCTTGAGCTGGAGGAGGCACCGCTCGAGCGGCTGGGGGTGGATGGCCTGGCTCAGCACCTGCTTCCGGGCCTCGGGCGAGAGGTGGCCGAGGTCCAGGGTCTCCTCGATCCGATCGGTCTCGACCGGGTCCATCGAGCGGTCGGCGGCGGACATGGCGAAGAGAGCACCGTAGAACGCGATGCGCTGCGCTTCAGGGAGACCGCTGAGGTCGAGCGTGCCGAGGGCGTCGGGGGTCCTAATCATGGGGAAGGGTCGTAAATCGGCGATCCACAACATACGGACGGCGCCTCCAGACCGTGGATCCGCCGGCAGAAGATCAGGCGAAAGACCCGGTGAGACACGCGGCGTCCGGGGGAGGAGAGGCGGGTCGGCGAGGCATGTGACGGCTTCTGTTTGAACGCCCCCTGTTTCGAATTGGAACCCGACGGGGGAGCGACTCTCGGCGGTCGCACGGTGGGAAAAAGCGGTATGTACAGGGATTTGAGACGGGAAGAGACCCGTTCTGAGATCGGGCCGAGGGTCCTGGTATCGTGTTGGCGGAGCCGACGCAGTGCCTGCCACGCCCAACGCGTGGTCGACCTCATTCCCTCAACCACAATCCTCGGCTCTCATGCGCTACGCACCCCTTTTCGTCCTCGGGCTCCTCGTCGCCGCTTCGGCGTCGGCACAGGTATCGGACTCCGACGCCCATAACGTGACCATCGACGCCCCGGCCGTCGTGTCCATCGCCGTCGGCGCGGACGTGACCATCAACCTCGCGGCTCCCACGCCGGGGGCACCCCTCGAAGGGACGACCACGTCGACCTACGCGATCACGACGAACATGTCGAGCAACAAGATCTCGGCCTACATCACGGGTGCGGCCGGGTACAGCAACGGCGTCCAGCTGTTCTCCCAGCTCGCGGCCCCCGGCACCGGAGGCACCTCCACCGGCGAGCTCGAGCTCCTCGCCGGGTCGGGCAACGCCGTCGACCTCGTGACGGGCATCCCGCCCACGCAGGAGGGCGGCCTCGTCATCAACTATCGGGCGACCGCTCCGGCCACCACCCCCGACTCGTACAACGAGACGCGTGAGGTGACCTACACCATCACGGGCAGCTGAGCGCCGAGCTCCTCACCGGCCCCGGGGCATCCCGGGGCCGGTTCTGATTCCGGTCCTCCCTCCGCCACATGGGCCGCCTCGCCGCCAGCCTCGTCCTTCTCTGCCTCTGGAGCGTCATCCCGACGGTCGGGGCCCAGCCGCTCTCGATCACCGTTGCGCCCGGCGCCGTCGGGATGACGCTCCAGGTCGTGACCCCGGGGGACTCCTTGCGAGCCTCGGATGGCGGCTCCCGCCTCACCTGGTACGACCGACGGGGCGGGCCGAGGTTCAGCAAAGTCACCGTATCGACGGTGTGCCCGGGGCAGCGCTACGCCCTTCGCGTCACGGCGCTCGGCGTCGTCAACGGGACGCCGACGGGGACCGTCGAACTGATCGACGGGCTCCCCGAGCGGGACCTCGTCCTCAACATCGCGCACCGCGTCGATGGCTCGTCGATGCTGCGCTACGACGCGGCGGCGTCGCCGGCGGACGGGAGAGGCCCTGAGACCCACGTCGTCACCTACACCTTCACCCGCCAATGACCCGCCTCCTTCCGCTCCTTGTCCTCCTCGGGGTGGTCGCGCCGTCGGCCGCCGCTCAGCTCTACATCGCCGCCGCGCTCGTGAGCGACCGGGACGCCGCGCCCGGTGACACGTACGAAGACGTCGTCCCGATCGTGAACCCGACGGACGAGCCCCGGCAGGCCAAGCTCTACGTGACGGATTACCGGTTCAACGCTGCGGGTCAGAACTGGTACGACGAGCCGGGCACGATGCCCCGCTCGAACGCCACGTGGGTGGCCTTCGGAGCCCCCACCGTCACGATCCCCCCGAACGCCACGCTCGATGTCCCGTACCAGGTCTCCGTCCCCGAAGACGCCACGCTCTCCGGGACCTACTGGAGCATGCTGATGGTGGAGGAAGTGCCGAAGGAGTCGGCCGAGTCCACGCTCGGCGTGGAGGGGGACCCCGATGCTGGCTTCGGGGTGCGTCGGCGCATCCGCTACGGCGTCCAGGTAGCTTCGCACATCCGGAACACCGGGGCTCTCGACCTCGCCATCACGCAGGCCGAGCTGCTCGGCACGCCAGAGGGCGGGCGCATGCTCCGGCTCGACGTCGAGAACACGGGGACGCGCTCCGGTGAGACGCGGGTGTACCTCGACCTCTTCACCGTCGAGGGGGAGTCGGTCGGCCGGTTCGACGGCTCCCGGGCGCGGATCTACCCGGGCACCTCGTTCCGGCACAGCGTCCCGCTGGACTCCGTGGCGGCGGGAGGCTACGAGGCCCTGATCGTGGTCGATGCCGGCGACGAACAGCTGTTCGGGGCCCAATACACCCTTGAGCTCTAACCCCTCACGTGTGGACTCGCATCGTGCCATGCTCCGGGCCGTGCTCCTCCTGGCCCTGATGGGAGGGCCAGGGGTCGCCGCGTCGGCCCAGGGACCCCTGGCGACGGATCCCACCGAGGAAGAAGCCCCTGTCGAGATCGTGTTGACGGGTCAAGGCGTCGTGGACACCGACCCGGGCGAGGTCTTCTCGGTCGGGTTCGTGGTGCGCAACCGGACGGACTCCCTCATGAGCTTCGTGCCGGTCTGGACGGTCCCGAGGGGCTGGCAGGTGCTCACCCCTCCGACTCCCTTCGAGGTGGCGCCGCGTGGACAGGCGCTTCGCCTCGTGAGCGTGCGCGTCGCACACGACCAGCCTCCAGGCAGCTACCCCATCCGGTACGCAGTCCGCGCTCGGGGAGGAGGCCCTCGGGGGGCTTTCGAGAGCCGGGAGCTTCTCGTCCGGGTCGCCGCCACGCGGGCCCTGCGACTGGAGCTCTCGGAAGTGCCCCGGTACGTATCGGCAGAGGAACCCCACACGGTGCGCTTTCTCATGCACAACGTGGGCAACGAGGTCGCCACCGTCCGGCTGTCGGTGACCTCCCGCCCCTTCGATGCCCGCCTCCTGGAGGAGGTCGTCACGGTCACGGCCAACAGCGGGCGCACCGTCGACGTCATCGTGCAGCCCGGGCGCGCGCTGGAGACAAGGGAGCGGTCCTACGTGGACCTCACGGCGCACCTCGATGCCGACAGCACGGTCGTCGTGCAGTCGCAGGCACAGGTCGACGTGATCCCCGGGAAGGGCCGGCTCAACGCGCTGCGGCCGCGCTGGGGCTTGGACGCTCGCCTCTCGGCACTCGGCAGACTTGAGTCCATCGGCACGCAAGTGGAAGTGCAGGGGCGTCTCCCGCTCTCCGGCGACAGCCTTCATGTCGCGGAGTTCGATGTCCGCCCGCCTGCCTCCGCAGCCTCGAACTACACTCAGGCACCGCGCTATATCGCACGCTACCAAGGGCCCCACGCGCGCGCGCAGCTCGGCACCGGGGTGTACGGTCTCTCGCCGTTGACCAACCCTGGGCGGCACGGTGTCGGCGGGAGCCTGTCCCTGGGCACGGATCGGATCGAGGGGTACGGGTACCACCGGACCACCACCAACCGCGCCTTCCCGGACGGCGAGACCGGCGGGGCGGCGCGCTACAACACCGAGGGATGGGGGCAGTACAGCTTGAGCGCCCTCGCCGGCCAGGGCTTCACCGACGGGGAGGCGGTCGCCTTGCGTGCGGAGGTGCCGTTCAGCGAAGCGCTCGAAGCCGACGTCGAGGCTGGGGCCTCCCATCGCGAAGCGTGGCAGCCGATGCTCCGGATCGGGGTGAGCGGCCGGTCCGGCCTCGCGTCCTACTCGGCTCGGGTCGAGCGCCGCGGGCCCGACTTCCCCGGGGCGGTCTGGGGCGTCGACGCGCGGGCCCTCAGCGCCTCGGCGCGCGTGCTGTCACGCGCCTACGCGATGGGGGCGTGGGCCGACGAGCGGCTGACAAGCGTGTCTGGCGAGGTGCGCCAGCGCCAGATCGGGACCGCAGGGCTCAGCAGCTACCTCGACGTGCGGGGCGTCCGGGTGCAGGGCGGGCTGGAGCTCCGGTACGACCGGAGCGTGCAGCCGCTGCTGGGCGGACCCCTGGACCGGTCGGGCACGCTCGTCCGGCTGATCGCAGGCGCGAGCTTCAACGAGCTGCACGTGAGCACACGCACGAGTTTTGGGCGGGTCCGGGACGCGGACTCCGGCCTCGGGCACCCGTTCACCCACATCGAACTCGAGACGGGGTGGAGGGAAGGTCCTCACCGTATCCACACCCACGTCGAGTACACGAAGGGGCCCACCGTGGAGTCGCCGCAGGTGACCACGAAGTGGGCCGTACGCCTCGGAGGGGAAGAGCACATCGGCGAGCGCTTCGACGTCCGCATCGACCTCGGCGGGGGGGCCCTGACGACGGACCTCCGGACGAGCTACGGCTCGATTTGGGCCGCACTCGGATACCAACTGCCGCGGGGCCGCCGGCTCGTCGGGGAGGTGCAGGGGTTCCTCCAGCATTACTCGAACGCTGTGCTCTCGACGAGCTACCGGCTCTCGCTCGAGCTCCCGCTCGGCGGGCCCAACCCGCTCGCGCTCCGGGGCAACCTCGTCGAGGGCTACATCGTGGACGAGCGGACCGGCGAGGGCATCGCCAACGTGCTCGTCACCCTGGGCAACGAGAGCGCGCTGACCGACGAGGACGGTCGCTTCGTGGTCCCACGGCCCGCGGAGGGCACCCACTACCTCTTTCTCGACCGTGTCTCATTGGGCCTCCATCGGGTCCCGGCCGTGCCGATCCCGTACCCGGTGGAGATCCCGGCCGTCGGGCCGCTCCCCGTCATCCAAATCCCGGTTTCGATGCGGACGGTGCTCTCCGGCCGCGTCCGCCGGTACGAGGTCCAAGGCGGAGCCGGGACCGTCCGCGCCGACACCGTGGACGTGGGGCCTGGGGGGCGCGTGGTGGTCGAGGTGCAACAAAGGACCCTCCGGTTCCGCCAGCAGGCGGATGCACAGGGACGGTACACCTTCAACGACCTGCCGCCGGGGCGCTGGGCCGTGCGCGTCGTGAGGACCTCGGTGCCCGAGGGGTACATCGCTGAACGGACCGACGCCATTGTGGACCTCGTGGACGAGGCGCGCCAGGATCTCCGGCTGCTCCCGCCCGAGCGGCGCATCCAGATGCTCCGGGGCGGTGCGTTGCACTCCCAGGACCCTCCGGAGGGGCCGGAGCCCCTCGGCTCAGGCCGCCCGGGCGAGGGAGGGGACCGGCGCCGCGAGACGGCCGCGGAGCCCAAACCGGACGAAGAGGGCGGCGAGCTGCGTCGACAGGTCCTCCGCGTAGGGGGACGCCGGCCCTAAGGCCAGCCGCTCGGCCACCGACGATCGGTAGCGCCGCCAATCGGTGACGGCGAGCCCGGGGGCCAGGGTGACGGGTGCCGCCGGGGGCTGGAAGTCGAGGCCGAACCAGGCCGCGAAGAGGCGGGTCGCCTCGTCCCAGCCGGGGGCCCCCCAGGGCGCGGGGACGTCCGCTCCCAAGCCGCCGAGGCGCACCCACACGCGGAGGGCCGGGGCGTAGGCGTCGAGGGCCTCGTCCAGGCCGGGGAGGGCGTGGGCGTGGCGGTGGCGGACGCGCAGTCCCCGGCTCGTCTCGATGAGCGAGAGGCGCCGGTCGCGCAGGACGGCGAGCGTCCGGGCGAGCGTCCAGGGGCAAGTGTCGGCGGCGTGGAGCAAGGCGATGGTCATGACCGTCGGGGGCGGTGCACGCGTAGGCTACGGTCCCTCGGTGTCACCCGCCTGTCATGGGGTCCGGACCCCCACCTCGTCGTGCGCCGCACGGTCGATGAGGGCCTCGGCCGTCTCATGGCCGAGGTACCGGTCGATCATCCAGTGGCCGAGGTAGATGAGAGGCGTGATGCCGACGGCGATGAGGAGCTTGTACCCGTAGTTGAAGAGCGTGATGGCGACGACCTGGCCGAACGGCACCTGCCCCGCAAACGCGACGGTCAGCACCACGAACGTGTCGATGAACTGGCTCCCGAAGGTGGAGCCGGTGGCGCGGAGCCAGAGGTGCCGCCCACCGGTCCGGCGCCGGAGCCAGTGGAACAGGCTGATGTCCACGAACTGCCCGATGAGGTAGGCCGTCAGGCTCCCCACGATCACCCGCCCCGTGGTCCCAAACACGACCGAAAAGGCGTCGCCTGGCACGGGGGAGTCCGGCGTGGCGGGGACCGCCAGGGCGAGCTGAAGCAGGGCGAACTCGAACACCACCATCGCCATCCCGAGGAGCGTCACGAACCGGATGCCGCGCACCCCGAAGTACTCGTTCATCACGTCGGTGACGATGAACGTGACGGGGAAGGCCAGCACGCCCGCCGTCATCACCACGGTGTCGAACTCGACGCCGAAGAGGGTGAACGCGAAGGGCAGCCGGAACGCCGTGAAGAACTTCCCCGCCGTCGCCTCGGCGATGACGAGGGCAGTGATGAAGATGGCCGCGCAGACGACGAAGACCTTCTGCGGGCGCGTCAGGACGTAGAACGGGCGCATCGGACCGGGGGTAGGGCGAGCGAGTTTACCCACCATCGGGGGAGCACGCGATCCGTCCCGTGCGTCGTTACGCCGGGAGCCGAGCGCGCGGCCTCCCCCGTGCCGACGTCCCGCTCATGAACCGTCCCCTCCTCCTGCTCCTCGTCGCGCTGCCCGTGCAGGCGCAGATCCACCGCCTCCCGGCGCCGGACTCCCTCGCTGGCAATGGGTTCGGCGCGGCCGTCGCCCTCAGCGGCGATCGCCTCCTGGTGGGGGCCAGTGGGGAGGCCACGTGCGGCGCGAACGCGGGGGCAGCCTACGTGTACCGCCTCGCTCCAGCGGGCGGGTACCGTCGGGAGGCGCGGCTCGCACCCGACGACTGCACGGCGGGCCGCTTCTTCGGGCGAGCCGTGGCGCTGGACGGCGACCGCGCGCTCGTGGCCGGGGTTCAGCCCTTCCTCGGGGCCCCGCGCGCCAACCCGGTCGTGATCTACGAGGTGCGCGGCGGTCGCTGGGAGCCAGCCGCTCGGCTCTTCCCCGCCGACGCGGAGGGAGCCCTCGGGTTCGGGGCGGCCGTGGCGCTGGACGGCGACCGGGCCGTCGTCACGGCCGAAGGCGATGCGACGGCGGGCCGACCCGGCAGCGCCTATGTCTACGAACGGGGGGGCGACGGCCGCTGGCGTCTCTCCGCGCGCATCACAGCGCCGGGTCGCTTTGGCGCCTTCGCCGCGCTCGACGGCGACCGCCTCGCGGTGACGGACC
>JAWWCA010000011.1:0-29353 GCA_033720695.1 Rubricoccaceae bacterium | reverse complement strand
GCTCAACGCCACCAGCACGACGATGAGGAGGATGAGGAACACGAGGGCGCCGCTGGGCCCACCGTCGCCGCCGGTGCGGCGCTCGACGGCGGTGTACTCCCCGGCCAGCGCCTGCATGAGCGCGGTCGTGGCCGCGTCGAGGCCGGCGTAGAACTGCCCCGACCGGAAGGCGGGCACGATCACGTTGCGGACGATCCGGCCCGCGAGCGCGTCCGGCACCGCCCCCTCCGCCCCGTAGCCCGTGGCGATGAACACCTGGCGGTCCTCCAGGCCGACGAGGACCACGACCCCGTTGTCGAAGCCGGCCTGCCCCACCCCCCACGCCTGCCCGATCTCCGTGGCGAGCGAGCCCGCGTCCCCACCCTCGAGCGAGGGGAAAATCACGACGGCGATTTGGGTGGACGTCGAGTCGTCGTAGGCGACGAGCTTGCGCTCCAGCGCCGCCTGCTCGGCGGGCGCGAGGAGGCCGGCGTAGTCGTTGACGAGCGCATCGGGGCGCGGCGGGATCGCCGGCTGGGCGTGCGCCGCGGCGGCAATCCCGAGGAGCACGGCCGCCGCGAGCGCGCGGACCAGGAGGGGCGGACGGATGGGCATAAGAGCGGCCCCCGCGCACCGGGCGCGGGGGCGGCGCGGCATCAGTTGAAGTCGAACTCGACGTCGGGCGCCTGCTCGGCCCCCGCCTCGGCCTCGAACGGCGTCTTGCGCTCGAACCCGAACAGGCCCGCGAAGAGGTTGGCCGGGAAGCTCCGGACCGACGTGTTGTAGTCGCGGACGACCTCGTTGTAGCGCGTCCGCGCCACGTTGATGCGGTTCTCGGTGCCTTCGAGCTGGACCTGGAGGTCGCGGAAGGCCTCCGTCGCCCGGAGCTGCGGGTAGTTCTCGGCGACGGCCAGGAGGCGGCCGAGCGCGCCGGAGAGCTGCTGCTGCGCGGCGAGGTACTGCTCGACGGCGGCCGGGTCGTCGAGGTCGTCGGCCGAGACGTTGATGGAGGTGGCGCGGGCGCGAGCCTCGGTGACCTCCGTGAGCGTGCTCTGCTCGAAGTCGGCGGCGCCCTGGACGGTCGAGACGAGGTTGGGGATGAGGTCAGCGCGGCGCTGGTACGCCGTCTCCACGTTCGCCCACGCCTCCTCGACGGCGGTGTCCTGCTGGACGAGCGAGTTGTAGGTCCCGCAGCCGGCACAGCCGGCGAACCCGACGAGGAGGACGAGGACGAGGACGACGAGGGCTCCGGTGCTTCGCATGGGGGGTGGTTGGGTGGGTGAGGGAAGCGGGGGCTCCTACGCGCGACGCGCGCGCCGGATGCACGAGGCGCCCCCGCCCGCCGGGCATGCCTCGTCCTCCGCACCCGCCCCGCTTCTAACTTCCCCCAAGCCTTCCACGCCGTGCCCGACCGCTTCGACCTCACCAGCGTCGTCGAGGCGAGCGAGGTGCTCAACGCCTCGCTCGACCTCGACTTCGTCCTCAACAACCTCCTCCTCGTGGCGATGAGCCGGCTGCTCGTCGGGCGAGGCGTGGTGCTGCTGGCCGAGCACGAGCGGGCGGGGTTCTGGGTGGCGGCGGCCAAGGGCGCGCTCGGGCTCTCGCTCGGCGCGCCGGTCGAGGTGGCGACGCCGGGGGGCGTGGCCGAGGGCGAGGCCGTGCCGGAGGCGCTCCGCGCCCGTGGCATCGCGCTGCTCCTCCCCATCGTGCACGACGGCCGGGCCATCGGCCTCGTCGGCTTGGGCGCGAAGGCAACGGGGGACCCGTTCGCGCCGCGCGAGGTGGCCTTCGCCCGCTCGCTCGTCGGCGTGGCGGCGGCGGCCGTCCACAACGCCCGCGTGGCCGGGCAGCTCCAGCGCGTCAACCTCGACCTCGCCGCGCGCGTGCAGGAGCTCGACACCCTCTTCGAGCTCGCCCGCGCCTTCGCCGCCGCGCTCGACGGCGATGAGGCGCTGAAGCTGCTCGGCTTCACGCTCATGGGGCAGTTCCTCACCGAGCGCCACGCCGTCCTCCTCCGCCCCGCCGAGGACGCCCCCTACGCCGTCGCCGCCGCCCGCGGCGTATCCCTCGACGCCGACGCGCTCGCCGCGCTCGCCCCCCTCGACGGACCCCTGAGCGCGGGCGCCGGCGGGCCGGCCGAGGACCTGCTCGGGGCCCGCCGGCTCGCGCTCGCGCTCCCGCTCCGCCTGCAGCGCGGCGTCCTCGGCCTCCTGCTCGTGGGCCCCCGCGCCACGGGCCGGCCGTTCACCGACGCCGACCGCGCCTTCCTCACCGCCCTCGGCACGCTCGCCCTCACGGCCGTCGAGCGGGCCGGGCTCGTCGAGGCGCGGATCGAGAAGGAGCGGCTGGAGGAGGAGCTCCGCCTCGCCCGCTCGATCCAGGAGCGCCTCCTCCCGCGCGACCTCCCGGCCGTCGAGGGCGTGGACCTCGCCGCGCTCGCGCTCGCCAGCCGCCACGTCGCGGGCGACTACTTCGACCTCCTCCCCCTCACGAGCGGCCGCCTCCTCGTCGCCGTCGCCGACGTCTCGGGGAAGGGGGCGCCGGCGGCCCTCCTCATGGCGAACGTGCAGGCGCTCCTCCGCCTCCTGGCCCAGACGTTCGACGGCACGGCCAGCCTCGCCGCCGCGACGGCCCGCATCAACCGCGTCGTCTGCGAGAACACCGAGGCAACGGCGTTCATCACGTTCTTCTGGGGCGTCCTCGACGCCGCCACGGGTCGGTTCCGCTACGTCAACGCCGGCCACAACCCGCCCCGGCTCGTCCGCGCCAACGGGGCCGTCGAGCCGCTGGAGGCCGGCGGCCTCATCCTGGGCGTGCTCCCGCACGTGGCGTACGAGGAGGGCGAGGCCACCCTCGCCCCCGGCGACCACCTCGCCCTCTACACCGACGGCGTGACCGAGGCGCTCAGCCCCGCCGACGAGGAGTACACCGAGGACCGGCTCGACGCCGTGCTCGTCCGCGGCCGGGACGAGACGGCCGCCGCCCTCCTCGACGCCGTCCGCGACGACGTCCGCGCCTGGGCCGATGGCCGCCCCTTCAACGACGACCTCACGCTCCTCGTCCTCAAGCGGACGGCCTAGCGGAGCCGCACGAGCCGCTCGGTGAACGCCCCCTGCGGGCCGCTGACGCGGACGCCGTAGACGCCGGCCGGCAGCCGCGCGCCCTCCACATCGAACACGTGCGGGCCGGCGGCGAGGGGGCCGTCGTGGAGGCGCGCCACGCGGCGGCCCACGGCGTCGAAGACGGCCACCGTCCACGTGCCGGGCGCGTCGAGCGTGACCGCGAGGCGGGTCCGCTCGCGGAACGGGTTGGGCCCGGTGAGGGCGACGCGGAAGCCCTCGGGGGCTCCGCCCTCCACGGCCGAGCTGGTGAGGGGCGTGACGTAGAGCTCGAAGAGGCGGTCGGACGCCCACGTCGTCCCCGTCGTCGGCATGAACCCGGGGTGCTCGGTGTCGGCCGCGATGCCGCCGAGGAAGGCGCCCACGCGCGTGCGCCCGCTGAGCGCCTGCAGCTCGATCACGCCGTGCGCCGTCGTCGGCGTGGCCGGGTCCAGGAAGAGGTAGGCGTTCGTTCCGAGGTAGCCGGGCAGCGGGTCGAGCACGCGCTCGCTCACCGACCCGTCCTCGCCGACGGTGAGGACGGCGACGTCGTCGATGAAGGGGACGAGGTTGTCCTGCTCGACGGTCTGGCTGGCCTCGTCGTACCAGAACTGCCCCATGCCGCCGAAGAACACCGTGTGCATGGCGCCGCGCTCGGCGTCGTAGATCGGCAGGAGCGGCGCGGTGTAGTGGCCGAACTGCGCCTCGTAGGCGCGCTCCTCCAGGCTCTCGGCATCGAACGTGACGGGCGTGCGGTACGGGAGGGTGTCCTCGGTGAAGACGCCGCCGTAGAGGGCGTACGCCGCGGAGCCGTCGGCGCGAACGACGGGGCCGACGTTGCCGTCGCGGCGGTGGAGGCGGTCGGGGTCGACGGTCTCGGCGTAGCCCGAGAGGGCGAGGGTGGTCCCATCGTCCTCGATCGTGAAGGCGCGGAGGGCGTCGGTGTAGGCCTGCTGCCCCGGCTCGGGGAGGAACCGGTACGGCCCGTCGAAGCGCTGGCCGCCGGCGAGGACGTACCGGTCGCCGAGGGCGACGAGGTGGCCGCCGGTGACGCGGAGGCGGTCGTCGGCGAGGAGGCGGAGGTGCGGCTCCAGGGCGCCCCCGCCGATCACGGCGCCGATGAGGCCGGGGACGTCCACGGCCGTGAGCGTCCCGTACGTGACGTGGTCGCCGGCCGTCGCGCTGTAGCCGTAGCCGCCGACGACGTAGAGGGTCTCGCCGTCCTGGTGGTGCTGCACGTTAACGGCCTCGAGCGGCTCGCGCAGCGCGGCCGGGAGGCCGTCGAGCGAGGCGGCCCACCGCTGGTCCGTCGCGGGGTCGTAGACGACGGCCTCGGCGTTGGCCGCCGACGGCGGGAAGGCGTCGCCCGCGACGGTGATGCCGTGGAGCCCGTTGGTCCGACCGGCGAGGAAGAGCCATCGCCCGTCGTGCTCCGCCACCGCCCCCGAGTGCAGGGCCGGCGCGTTCTGCTGCGTCCCCTCGACGACCTCGACGGTGAAGGGGAGATCGGGCCCTTGGGCGTGCGCGGCGAGGGCGGTCAGCAGCAGGGGGAGCGCGGCGAGGCAGCGGAGCATGTGCACGTGAGGGTGGGGTTGTCCGGGAAAGCTATACCCGTCACCGCGCGCGCCCAACCAAAAGGCGACGAACCCGACCGTTAGCTCTCGCCCGCCAGCCCGTCCTCCTCCGCGATCGCCGTCAGGAGAGCGCGGTCGTCGTCGGTGAGGGGGACGTCGCGGCGGGCCATGACCGCCTCGGCCACGCGCAGCGCCTTCTCGACCCGGTACGGCACGAGGCCCTCGGCCCCGCCCCACGCGAACGAGGGCACGTGGCGCGGCGGGAAACCGCTCCCGAAGAGGTTGCAGAAGACGCCCACGACGGTCCCCGTGTTGAACATCGTGTTGATGGAGCACTTCGAGTGGTCGCCCATGAAGAGCCCCACGAACTGGCTCCCCGACCCCACGAAGTCGCCCGCGACGGCGTCGTAGACGGTCACCTCGCCGTAGTCGTTCTTGAGGTTGCTCGTGTTGGTGTCGGCGCCGAGGTTGCACCAGCGGCCGAGGTAGGAATTCCCGAGGTAGCCGTCGTGCGCCTTGTTGGAGAAGGAGTGGACGACGCTCTCGTGGACCTCCCCGCCCACCTTGCTCCACGTCCCGACGGCGCTCGTCTCGACGCGGCCGGCCGCCTTCACGACGGCCCGCGGCCCGAGGTAGACCGGGCCGCGCACGACGGCCCCTTCCTCGACCACGGCCTCGGGGCCGAGGTGGATCGGGCCGCTCTCGGCGTTGAGGATGGCGCCCGGCCGCACCGCGGCGCCGATGCCCACGTGGAGGCGCTCGGGATGATGGAGGACCGCCCCGGGGTGCACATACCCCTCGTGCTGCCCGAGCCCGCCGAGGCGCTCCACGTCGTGCGCGATGCGGCCGCCGAGGTCGTCGAGGAGGTCCCAGAGGTGACGGACGAGGACGGCCTCCCCGGCCGCCTCGGCCCCGTCGACGAGGGCGCGGAGCGGGCGGTCGAGGGCGTCGGGCGGCGGCGCCGGGTGCCAGGCGGCCACGAGGTCGTCGCCGAGCGCCCACGCCCGTGGCGCGTCCGACCCGATGGCGTCGCGGACGGCGTCGAGGAGATCGCCCTCCCGCGCGAGCCATCGGCCGTTCACGAAGAGCACACCGCCACTCTCGGGAAGGGTGTTGACGAGCGCGTCCGGGTGCTCCTGCGCCGTCACGGCGGCCAGGCGTGGGCGGGTGTGGAGCACGAGCGGCCCGGCCGAGGTCTCGAAGGCGTCGCGGAGCCGGCCGAGGAGGGTGACGGCCCCGACGCGGAGGTCGAAGGCGGCGCGCGTGAGCGTGAGGGGGGCGAGGTGGCGGACGGCGTCGTCCTCGAAGACGCAGAGGGGCATGGAGGAGGTCGATGCGCGGGAGGGGCGGGAGGGGAACCAATCACCTGCCGATCCGATCCCCGGGGCTATCGCTCCCCCACTCGTGGACGTCATCACGCAGGCCGTCCTCGGCGGCGCCGTCGGCGAGGCCGTCGGGGCCCGGCGGCTCGTGGGCGCGACGCCGTTCAACACGCTGCTCTGGTACGCGCTCGTGGACACGGGCGAGGGCCGGTTCCTCGTCGGCACCCGCTCGCTCCTCGACGGTGCGCGGCCGGTCGCCTTCGAGGCGGTGCCGCAGCGGCCCGAGCTCCTCGCCCCCTACGCCGCGAGCGACGCGGCCGAGGCGCTCGCGTGGTTCTCGCGCGGCTACTGGCGCGCCGCGCCGCAGCCCGAGGGCGGCGTGCGCGTGTCCGACTCCGCTTCGGGCGGATCGACGAGGCCACCTCCCCGTCCCCCCAGGGGGATTACGTCTTCGCCTGGGACGTGCGGGACGTGCCGGGGGAGGGCGTCGTGCTGGCGCCCCTCCGGCCCGACGCCCGCATCCCACCCCACTTCTTCGGCTGGCTCCTCGACCGCATCCGCGGCACGCCACCCCGTCCGTAGCTTGAACCCCCCGCCGGCCTGCCCGTACCAGGGCTCCACCCTTCCCCTTCCGCCGCCATGAAGTTCTTCATCGACACCGCCGACCTCGGCGAGATCCAGGAAGCCGCCGCCATGGGCATCCTCGACGGCGTGACCACGAACCCCTCGCTCGCCCGGAAGGCCGGCGCCCGAGACTTCCGCGAGCACATCCTCAAGATCTGCGACCTCGTCGACGGCGACGTCTCCACCGAGGTCGTCGCACCGGACTACGAGACGATGGTGGAGGAGGGCCGCGCCCTCGCCGCGCTCCACGACAACATCGTCGTGAAGGTGCCCATGACGCTCGACGGCGTGAAGGCCATCAACACGTTCACGGCCGAGGGCATCCGGACGAACTGCACGCTGTGCTTCCAGCCCGTGCAGTGCCTCGTCGCGGCCAAGGCCGGCGCCGCCTATGTCAGCCCCTTCATCGGCCGCCTCGACGACATCTCGACGAACGGGATGGCCCTCATCCGGAGCGTCGTCACGATCTTCGACAACTACGGCCTCGACACCGAGGTGCTCGTGGCGAGCGTGCGCCACCCGATGCACGTCGTCGAGGCCGCCGAGATCGGCGGCGACGTCGTGACGATGCCGTTCGGCGTCATCGAGAAGCTCGTCAAGCACCCCCTCACCGACGTCGGCCTCGAGCGCTTCACGGCCGACTGGGAGGCCTACCAGGAGGAGACGGGGACGCCGTCGCTGCTGGAGGCCGTCGCGGGCAACGGGACGACGGCCTAGGAGACGAGCGGAGCCCGAGACCGCGAGGGCGGGGCGCTTGCTCCGCCCTTGTTACCGTTTCTCAATCCTTTCGTGACCTTATGTGAGGATCGTGAGGGCGCGCGGGGTGTACCGTGGGATGCCGGCACGAATCCCACGCCCCTCTCCACCTCACTCCTCTAGGTCATGTTCGCTCGGATCCCCCTGCGCGCTGCGTCCGCTCTCGCAGCCGCCTTCATCCTCGTCCCGCTCGCACTGGCCCAGCCCGTCCCGCCGGACGTGGTCTGGGAGACCTCCATCAGCAGCCGCAGCCTGGACTTCTCGCCCGACGGCTCGCAGCTCCTCTCGGGCGGCTCCTTCTTCCTCACCGGGCGCCTCGCGGTCTTGGACGCGGCCGACGGCTCCACCATCGGCCAGCGGGACATCTCCCAAAGCCCGATCAACGACGTCGCGTTCGCCCCGGACGGGCAGGCCGTCGCCTCGGCCCACGGCACCATCCAATGCGACGGGCAGAGCTGCTTCCCCGTCGGGCCGGCCTACCGCTCGTGGACGGCCCCGAACCTCCAGCAGACGTCGGTGCGCACCGACGTTCGCTTCGCCACCTCGGTCGACTACGCGCCGGACGGCCAGGAGCTCGCCGTCGGCTTCCTCTTCGAGAACGAGACCGGAGTGCGCCTCGTCGACCCGGTCTCCCTCGACCTTGAGATGGAGGTCCTGGTGCCGACCACCCGCACCGTCGTCAGCGACGTCGCCTACAGCCCCGATGGGAGCGTGTTCGCGACCGTCGACGACGAGGGGATGCTCCGGGCGTGGGACGCCGAGACGGGGCTCCAGCGCTACGCCGTCACGCACGGGAGCTACCTCGGCGAGGGCGGAGAGCCCATCTCGGTCGCCTTCTCGCCCGACGGCGCCCTCCTCGCCACGGGTGGCTTCGGAGACGAGGCGCTCGCGCGGCTGTGGGACGCCGACACGGGCGCGCTCCTGGACTCGTACGAGCTCGAGCTCGACGGCGTGATGGACGGGGGGCGGGAGTCCGCACGGGTCGCGTTCACACCGAACGGGCGCTACCTCGCGCTTGGCATCAACGACGACGTCGACCCCGGCCTGCCCGAGGCCGCCGTCCGGTTCGTCGAGATCGCGACGAGTGAGATCGTCTACGCCATCGCCGAGCCGTTCATGCCCAACCAGAGCGGCATCGGGGACGTGGCGTTCACCCCCGCCCTCAACGACCGGTTCGCCTACACCCGCAGCGGCACGGTGAAGCTGGTCGAGGTCCCGCTCGACCTCGCGAGCGGCAGCGCGCCGCTGACCGTGAGCGCCGAGCCCGTCGGCCCGCCCGTCGTCGTGCCCCCCTCGGGCGGCTCGTTCGACTTCGTCGTCACGCTCGTGAACGTCACCGACGAGAGCCAGACCGTCGAGGTGCGGAGCCGGGTCGAAGGGCCGGTGGGGCGGGACCCCGTCCTCGGCCCCGTCGCGTTCACGCTCCCGCCAGGGCAGACGGTCACGCGCACGGTGACCCAGCAGGTGCCCGCTCCGGCCCCCGCCGGGGTCTACACGTACACGGTTGAGGTGGCGCCGCCCGGCGGCGAGTCCTTCGCCAGCGACGCCTTCACCGTCACGAAGGAGGCCGGCGCGCGTCGCCCGCTCACGGCCGACGCATGGCGCGCAACCGGACTAGACGCCGCGACGGGCGCGAGCGCCTCCGCCGAAGCCCCGCAGGCCTACGCTCTCGTCGAGGCCGGACCCAACCCCTTCCGCACCGGGACCGCGTTCAACCTGACCGTCGCCGACGCGCAGATCGTCCGTGCCGACGCCTACGACGCGCTGGGACGGCACGTCGCCACGCTCTTGGACCAGACGGTGGCCGCTGGGGCAACGGCGCGGCTCGGGCTCGACGGGGCGGCGCTGCCCTCGGGCGTCTACCTCCTCCGGGTCGTGGGCGAGACGTTCACCACCTCTCGACGCGTCACGCGCGTGGACTAGTCGAGCGAACGCTCACGAGCGCGGCGGAGGCGGCTCCATGCCGACCTCCGCCGCGCTCACTCCACAGGCATGCGGAGCATCCCGCCCGCCGGGAGGATGCGGAGGCGGTCGGCAACGCCCCGCCGTTCGGCCTCTTCTCGGAGCCGGCGCGGCGGCTCGTCGAGCGGCTCCTCGGCGAGGTCGTAGGTGCCCCAGTGGGTGGCGAGGAGCGTTCCTGCCCCCAGATCCTCGAACGCCTGCACGGCCTCGGGCGGGTCCACGTGGACGGGCCGCATCATCCAGCGAGGCCGGTACGCGCCGATCGGCATGAGCACGAGGTCGGGCGCGCCGAGGCGCTCGCGGACCTGCCGGAAGTGCGGGCTGTGGGCGGTGTCGCCCGCGAAGAAGACCGTCGGGGCGTCCTCGGCGAGGGGCTTCAGGAACCAGCTCGCCCAGAGCGTCACGTTGCGGTCTCGGAGCGTGCGGCCCGAGAAGTGCCGCGCGGGCGCGCAGTGGAACCGGAGGCCGCGGAGATCCACCGACTGCCCCCAGTCTAGGGCGAGCGCCGCGGCCCCCTCGGGCAGGTGCTGGTCGACGCCGAGCGGAACGAGGAAGCGCGGGGCGTGCCGGGCGTGTAGCGCCCGGAGCGCGGCGGGGTCGAGGTGGTCGTAGTGGTTGTGCGACTGGACGACGACGTGGATCGGGGGGAGGGCGTCGAGGGCGAGCGGCGGCGGAACCGCGCGCTTCGGCCCTGCGAGGCCCAGCGGCCCCACGCGCCTCGCCCAGACGGGGTCGGTGAGAACGGTGAGGCTGGGGAACTGGACGAGGCACGTCGTGTGGCCGAGCCACGTCACGCGCGCCGTGCCGTCAGGCACCGGCGCGGCGAGCGCGGCGGGATCGGGCCGCTCGACCGGCGCGGGCGTCTGCTCCTTGCTCCCCAAGAAGAACTCGGCGAGGAAGCGCGCGCGCTGGGCGCCCCCCGGGATCGCCTCGTCGTCGGGCCGAACGACCGGCCAGGGGTTGACGAACCCGCCCCCGGGCCGGTGGTGGCGGGTGTCGTGCCAGGGATGCGTCTGGACGCGGGGGGCCGCGGGAGCGTCGGCGATCGGGTCGGGCATCGAGGGGGCGGGCGGACAGCGCGGGACGCCCCTCTAGGCCCGTCGCCGTGTGCGGTTCCGAAGGAAACCCGCGCCGGCCGTCGCTGTGCAACCCTGCTGTCACCCGAACGGTGGGATCTTCCCGCATGCGCTACCTCTCCCTCGGCGAGACCGACCTCATCGCCGCCTCCTGCCACTGGATCGAGTTCGCCGGGACGGGCCTCGTCCTGGATGCCGGCATGGACCCCGAGCAGGACGGCCCCGCCGCCCTCCCGCCGTTCCACCTCCTCGACGGCCGGGCCGTCGACCACGTCGTCATCTCGCACGCCCATCACGACCACCTCGGCGCGCTCCCCGTGCTCATGCGGCGGGTCCCCCACGCCCGCGTCCACATGTCGAAGCCGACGGCGCTCCTCGCCGACGTCCTCCTGCCGTCGTCGGCGCGGCTCCAGCGCCGCCGCCTCCGTGAGGGGAGCAGCCTACATGAGCCCGTCTTCGACGCCGAGACCGTCGAGGCGCTCTCGTACCTCTACGAGGCGCACCACCTCGACACCGACCTCGACCTCTCGGGCCTCAAGGCCACAGCCCCGCTCACCGCCCGGCTCTACCACGCCGGCCACGTCCTCGGCGCCGTCGGCGTCTACCTCGAGGCCGAGGAGGGCGGCCAGACGAAGCGCGTCTTCTACACTTCCGACACCAGCCTCCGGCCCCAGACCCTCCAGCCCGGCGGCGACTACCCCGAGCCACCCCTCGACGTCCTCCTCCTCGAAACGACGCTGGGCGCCGACCCCGAGGCCGAGCAGACGACGCGGAAGGCGGAGGAGGCCGCGTTCGGCGAGGCCCTCGCGCGGACGCTCGCGCGCGGCGGCTCGGCGCTCGTGCCCGTCTTCGCGCTCGGCCGCGCCCAGGAGGTCCTCGCCCTCGTGGACCGCTTCAAGCGCCGCCGCGTGATCCCCGAGGAGACGCCGGTCTACACGGCCGGGCAGCTCCGCGGCATCGCCGGCATCTACGACCAGACCCGGTTCATGAGCCCCCGCCTCGACCCCGAGTTCGAGGTGGCCGAGGTCGAGCAGCAGCGGATCCCCCGCACCCGGACCCGCCTCGACGACGCCCTCCGCGAGCCGGCCATCTTCGTCGTCTCGTCGGGGATGCTCTTCGAGCGGACGCTCTCGAACCAGCTCGCCCAGCGCCTCGTGGGGCACGAGACGAACGGCATCTTCTTCGTCGGCTTCGCGAAGGAGGAGTCGCCGGGCGACCGGCTCCAGCAGGCCGCCGCCGAAGGGCCCGGCACCGAGGTCGTCCTCGACGCCGACGCCGGGCCGCAGCCAGTCTACGCCGAGGTGGGCCGGTTCCGGTTCTCCGGCCACGCCCACCGCCGCGACCTCATCCGGCTCGTCGAGATGATGCGGCCCGAGACCGTCGTGCTCGTCCACGGCGAGGCCGCGGCGAAGGCGTGGATCAAGGACAACGTCGAGTTCTTCCACCCGGAGACGACCGTCCTCATCCCCGAGCAGGGCGCGGAGCTGGAGCTGTAGATCGGGAGGCCGGTTCATCCGGGTGCCGGTCTGGCCGATGACTCCGTCGCCCTCCGCCGATCCCCATGGCCCGACCCGCCGACCTCCCGACGCCTGAGGACCGCTCCGTCTCGATGGCCGCCGCCAACGGCTACGCCCTCCTGTTCGTCGTGCCGGCGGCGGCAGCCCTGCTGGGGGCGTTCTTCGCCCTCTGGGGCTGGCCGCCGCTCTACCGCGCCACGGATGGGGCGCTCGACCGGCCGCTCCTCGCCCTCGCCGTCTTCGCCGCGGGCGTCGTGGCGCACGAGGTGCTCCACGTCGTCGCGTGGCGGTGGGTCGGGCATGTGCCGGCCGGGACAGTCCGCCTCGGCTTCCAGTGGGCGACGCTCACCCCCTACGCCCACTGCGAAGTGCCGATGGCGGCGCGGGCCTACCGCATCGGCGCGGCCACGCCGGGCGTGGTGCTCGGCCTCCTGCCCGTGCTCGCCGGGCTGGCGACGGGCGGCGGCGCGCTCTTCCTCTTCGGCCTGCTGTTCACGCTCGCGGCCGGCGGCGACGCCCTCATCCTGTGGCTCCTCCGCGACGTGCCCGCCGACCAGCTCGTGGCCGACCACCCCTCGCGTGCGGGCTGCCTCGTCCACGCCGCAGGCGAAGAAACGGAGGGCGTTGGATCGGCGCCGGGGGCGGGGGAGTAGGCGCAGAAACCACCACGCCCGCGCATGTCTGTCTCGCCGTCCCCCCCTTCGCCCACCGTCACCTCGCACCCCGATCCGCCGACGGCCGGCCGCGACCGCTCGGCCGACTGGGACGCCGGCATCCCGTTCGAGGCATTCCTCCCCACGGCCGAGAAGAACGCCGAGCTGTGGGCGGGCGTCTGGCGCCGCGCCTCCGTCACGCCCGAGCACGCCGAACGCGCCGCCGCCCTCGGCCGCTGGAACCTCCTCACGCTCTCGGCCGACTGGTGCGGCGACGCCGTCAACATCGTCCCCGTCCTGGCTCGCCTCACTGAGGCCGCGCCCAACCTCCAGCTCCGCCTCCTCGACCGCGACGAGCACCTCGCGCTGATGGACGAGCACCTCACCGGCGGCACCGCCCGCGCCATCCCCACCGTGATCCTCCTCGACGAGGACGGCACCGAGCGCGCGTGGTGGGGCCCGCGGCCGGGGCCGCTCCAGGCCTGGGTGAAGGGCGAAGGCCAGACCCTCGACAAGAGCGAGCGCTACAAGCACGTCCGCCGGTTCTACGCCCGCGACCACGGCCGGACGACCGTCGAGGAGATCCTCACCCTCGTCGAAGGCGCCGCCCGGCTCGAGGATTGAGGACCGGGATGGAGGAGGGCTTCTCCTCCCGCCACCCGCTCTCCTCCACCTTCCATCCTCTATGCACGCCCTCCCGCCCGTCACCGACCGCGACCACGTGCGCGGCCCCGCCCCCGGCGAGCCCGCCGCGCACACGCTCCTCTTCTACGGCGACTTCGAGTGCCCCTCGGGGCGGCAGGTGTTCCTCCTCGTCCGGCAGGTCCAGAAGGCGTACCCGGGCGCCGTCCGATACGCCTTCCGGCACTTCCCGCTCCGCCGCCACGAGCACGCGCTCGAAGCGGCCGAGGCCACCGAGGCCGCCGCCGAGCAGGGGGCCTTCTGGCCGATGCACGACCGCCTCTTCCAGCACCCGTCCGGGCTGTCGGGCAACGACCTCGTGATGCACGCCGGCGCCCTCGGCCTCGACGCGCGCGCCGTCCGGGACGCCCTCCGCGAAGGCACCTACCGCGACCGCATCCTCGCCGGGAAGCGGGCCGCCATCGCCGCCGGGGTGAGGTCCTCGCTCAACCTCGTCGTCGATGGGACGATCTTCCTGGACGAGGAGGTGGAGGACGCCCTCCTCGACCGCGTCGTCGCCCCGCTGAAAGCGGCCGCGGGGTGAACACCGGCCCCGGGGCGCGGTACACTCCGCCATGCCCCTCCCCCAGCCCATCGAGGCCGAGCGGCTCGACGCCTTCGCCGCCGCGCTCCGGCCCCGCCTCCACGGCAGCCTCCGGCTCGACGCCCTCTCGCGCGCGCTCTACGCGACGGACGCCTCGGCCTACCGCATCCCACCCATCGGCGTCCTCGTCCCCCGCTCGACCGACGACGTGCAGGCGGCCCTGGAGGAGGCCGCGCGCTCCGGCATCCCCGTCCTGGCGCGGGGCTCCGGCTCCAGCCTCGCCGGCAGCGCCGTCGGCGCCGCCCTCGTCATCGACACGACGCAGCACCTCACCCGCATCCTCGACCTCGACGTCGAGGGCCGGACGGTGACGGTCGAGCCGGGCGTCGTCCTCGACGACCTCAACCGGCACCTCGCGCCGCACGGCCTCCGGTTCGGGCCGGACCCCGCCTCGTCGTCGCGCGCCACGCTCGGCGGGATGGTGGGGACGAACGCGACGGGCACCCACTCCATCCGCGTCGGCTCCGTCGTCGACTGGCTCGAGTCGGCCGAGGGGTTCCTTGCCGGCGGCGTCCCCGTCCGCTTCGACGCGCTCGACGCGGCGGCGTGGGCGCGGAAGGCGGAGGGTGAGGGCGTGGAGGCGGACCTCTACCGCCGGATCGACGCGGTGCTGACGGTGCACGAGGCGGCGATCCGACGGGACACCCCGCGGTGGTGGCGCCGCGCCGGCGGCTACCGCCTGGAGCGGCTCCTCGACGCGCCGGAGGTGGACCGCGGGCCGGGGCGGCCATGGGACGGCACACGCAACCTCGCCCATCTCCTCTGCGGCGCCGAGGGCGGCCTCGCCGTCACGACCAAGCTCACGTTCAGGCTGACGGACCTCCCCGCCCACACGGCCCTCGCCGTCGTCCACTTCGACGCGCGGCGGACGGCCCTCGAAGCCGTCGGCGCCATCCTCGAAACGGACCCGGCGGCCGTCGAGCTGTTCGACCGGATGGCGCTGCGCCGCGCCCGCGCCGTCACCGAGTACGCCCCCAAGCTCCACTTCGTCCGCGGCGACCCTGCCGCCCTCCTCATCGTGGAGTACGACGGCGCCACGACTGCCGAGGTGCAGGACGGGCTGGCACGGCTGCGCCGGACGCTCGGGCCGGGCGCCGTCGTCACCGACGCCGTGGAGGAGGCGCACATCGCCGACGTGTGGGCGGTGCGGAAGGTGGGGCTGGGCCTCGCCATGAGCGCTCGGCTCCCCGTCCAGCCCCTCGCCCTCATCGAGGACGCCGCCGTCCCCGTCGAGCACCTCCCCGACTACATCACGCGGCTGGAGGGCGTGCTGGAGGCGAACGGCACCGACGCCGTCGTCTACGCCCACGCCAGCGCCGGCTGCCTCCACGTCCGCCCCTTCATCGAGACCAAGAGCGAGGCCGGCGTCGAGGCGATGCGGCGGGTGGCCGAGGGCTCGGCGGCCCTCGTCAAGGAGTACGGGGGCATCATCGCCAGCGAGCACGGCGACGGCCTCGCCCGCAGCCCGCTCAACCGCGCCTTCTACGGCGAGGCGCTCTACGCCGCCTACCTCGCCACCAAGCGGGCGTTCGACCCCGACGGCCTGCTCAACCCCGGGAAGGTGGTCGAGGCGCCGCCGCTCACGAGCCACCTCCGCCTCGGGCCCGGCTACCGCCCCGCCCCCGTCGAGAGCGGCCTGACGTTCCCCGACGCCGATGGCCGCGACCTCGGCGTCGCGCTCATGGCGGAGCTGTGCAACGGGCAGGCCGTCTGCCGCAAGCGCGGCGAGGGCACGATGTGCCCGCCCTTCATGGTGACGGGCGAGGAGAAGGACTCGACGCGTGGCCGCGCGAACGCGCTCCGCGAGGCGCTCACCGGCGGCCTCGACCGCCTGACGGGCGACGAGGTGGCCGAGGCGATGGACCTCTGCGTGCAGTGCAAGGCGTGCCAGGCCGAGTGCCCCGCGAGCGTGGACCTCGCCGGCCTCAAGACCGTCTGGCTCTCGACCAAGTGGGAGACCGAGACGCCGCCTCTTCGTACGCGCCTCTTCGCGCACCTCCCCCGGGTCGCCCGCCGCCTCGCCGGGCGGGCCGCCCCGCTCGTCAACCGGGCGAACCGGAGCCGCCTCGCGCGGCGGCGCCTCGCCGGCCTCGGCATCGCCCGCGCGCGCCTCCTCCCCCCGTTCGCCCGCAACCCCTTCCGGCGTGAAGACGACCGCTCCCCCGGCGACGCCTCCGGCGCCGTCGTCCTCTACGCGGACACGTTCGCGCGCTTCCAGGAGCCCGAGATCCCACGCGCGGCGGTGACGGTGATGGAGGCGGTGGGCGTCGAGGTCCTCGTCCCTCCCTACCGGTGCTGCGGGCGGACGTACCTCTCGAAAGGCTTCGTGCCACACGCCAAGCGCCTCGCCCGGCAGCTCGCCGACACCTACGCGCCCTACGCCGAGGCCGGCCTCCCGATCGTGGGGCTGGAGCCGAGCTGCCTCCTGACCCTCCGCGACGAGCTCCGCCGCCTCCTCCCCGGCGACCCGAAGGCCGAGGCCGTGGCTCGGCAGGCGCAGCTGTTCGAGGAGTGGGCCGCGGCGAACGCGGAGGCGCTGGCGGCGCTCGACTGGGCGCCCGACGTCGGCGACGTCCTCGTCCACGGCCACTGCCACCAGAAGGCCCTCTCGACGATGGCGGCGAGCCGCGCGCTGTTCGAGGCTGCGGGCTTCCGCTACCGCGAGACGGGCGCGGGCTGCTGTGGGATGGCGGGCTCGTTCGGCTACGAGGCCGAGCACTACCGCCTCTCCCTCGCGATGGCCGAGGACCGCCTCGCCCCCACCGTCCGCGCCGCGCCGACGGCAGCGGTGGCCGCCGCCGGGACGAGCTGCCGCCACCAGATCCACGACGTCACGGGCCGCACGGCCCTCCACCCCGCTGTGGTCCTGGCGGAGGCCTTGGCCTAGGCTGGAGGCTACAACTCAGGATCCGTTGCCGTGACCGCCGCCGCCGGGCTTGTTGCCGCCCCCGTGCTCCTTGTTGACGGTGGCCCACGCCCGGGCCTCGGCCTCGTCCTTGGAGACTCCGCGCTCGCGGTAGCTCTCCTCGATGTGCTCGGCTTGCCGCTTTTGCTTGTCGGTGTATTTGGACTTATCGCCCTGTGCCATCGCGTGTCCTCTTGGGTGTGTGAAACAATCCCGGATAGAACCAGGGGCGGCTCAGGGGGGTCCAAGACGGACCGCTTTTCGGGCATCTCCCGACCCCCTCGTTCCCGAACCGGGTGCCCTGCCACGCAGTATCCTTCCCCTGACCCATGCGCCGCCTGCTCCCCATCGCCCTTGCCGCGGCCGCGGGGGCGCTCGCTTACGCCCGGTTCGTCGAGCCGCGCTGGCTCGCTCGGACGTACACCCGCGTCCCCATCGCCGGCCTTCCGGAGGCCCTCGACGGGCTCCGGATCGCGCATCTCTCCGACCTCCACGTCACCAACCACTCTGACCTCCTCCTGCTCCGCCGCGCCTGCCGCCTCGCAATGGCCGCGCGCCCCCACCTCGTCGCGCTGACGGGAGACTTCGTCAGCGACCAGCACGGGTACAGCCTCGGCACCGTGATGGCGACGTTGAGCGAGGAGTTGGACGCGCCCCTCGGCCTCTTCGCGGTCCCGGGCAACCACGAGTGGGCGACGGGCATCGCGCGGTACCGCCGTGCGCTCGCGACACGGCCTCGACTCCACGACCTCACGAATGCCGCCGCGCGACGCACGCTCCAGGGCGCCACGCTGCGGATCGCCGGCACGGACAGCCTCCGCGAGGGCGACGCCCGTCCAGCCGAGGCCCTCGCCGACGCCGCGCCGGCCGACCTCACGCTCTTGCTCTCCCACAACCCGGACGTGGCCGAGGACGCGTGCGCAGCGCTCGGGCCCGTCGACCTCGTCCTCAGCGGGCACACCCACGGCGGGCAGGTCCGCATCCCGCTCTGGGGCGCCATCGTGAACACCTCGCGCTACCCGCGCCGCTACGAGGCGGGTCTCGTGTGGCGGCCGTGGGCCTGGGTGTACGTCTCGCGCGGGGTCGGGACGGTTGGCCGCAGGCTCCGCTTCCTCTGCCGCCCGGAGGTGGCGATCCTCGAGACCACGCGGCCGCCGCCCCTGCCCTGTTGACTCGCGCGAGCTTCATGGTGTGAGCCATGTGGGATCGCGACCTTCGCGGGGATCGATGGGCCCGGCGATCCTCCTCCCCCCGCGGCCCGCCCGTCGCACGCTCCCACCCCGCCTCATGGTCTCCCCCCTCCCTTCCCCCGCTCGTGGCGTCCTCACGCTGGTAGCCCTCCTCCTGGGCACGTCGGCCGGCTCTGCGCAGGCCCCCTTCCTCGAGACCGACGGCCTCCTCGTCATCGAGGCCGAGACCGAGGTGGTGCCCGGCGACGGCTACCCCGAGGGCTGGCGCCACATGCCGCTCGAGGCCGACGCGGACCACCCGGCCTTCCCCGGCGCCACCGGCGGCGAGTACCTGCAGTGGGACGGCGGCAACCAGTACAATGCGCCCGGGCAGGGCACGATCGCCTTCCCCATCGAGGTCCGCCTCCCCGGCACGTACCGCTTCCAGTGGCGCAGCCGGACCGGCTACGGCAGCGACCCCACCGAGCACAACGACTCGTGGCTGAAGATCGACGCCGATGCCTTCTACGGCGAGCGCGACGGGCACATCGTCTGCCCAAAGGGCTACGACCCGCAGGAGAACGACTGCACGGGCGACGAGCCCAACGGCTCGGGCTCGGACGGGTGGTTCAAGGCCTACCTCAGCGGCGCCACCGACTGGACGTGGAGCACGCGCACCAGCGACAACGACCCCCACGACCTCTACGCCCGCTTCGACGCCCCCGGCCGCTACACCCTCCGCGTGTCCGGCCGCTCCGACGGCCACGCCCTCGACCGGCTGGTCCTCTTCCACAGCACTGTCCCGCAGGGCCAGGCGCTCGACCTCACCAACCCGGAGTCGCCGCGGGGCACCGACGGGGTGACGGTCGCGGTCACGCGGCTCGGGCCCGGCACCCTCGGCGCGGAGGGCGGCCCGATGCCGTTCGAGGCGACCCTCACGGCTGGCGCCGACACGCCCTTCGCGGGCGAGGCCTGGGTCTCGGCCACGCTCCCCGACGGCTCCAGCATCGGCCCCCTCTTCGGGCCCCGCGCGCTGACGCTGGCCGGCGGCGGCACGGTCACGCGGACGCTCACCCTCGACGTTCCCGGCGCCGCCCCCGCGGGCCTCTACGCCGTCACGGTCTACGCCGGCGCGCGCTACCCCGACGCCGTCGACGCCAGCGCGAGCTTCACCTTCAGGAAGGAGGGCGCCCTCGCCGGGGGCCCGGCTCTGCTGCGCGTGGCCGAGCCCGAGGCCGCCGCCGGGGTCCCGCTCCTCGGCCTCGCCCCGAACCCCACGCGCGGGCGCGCCGCCGTCCGCTACGCCGTCGATGCGCCCGGACCCGTCCGCGTCGCCGTCCACGACGTGCTGGGCCGGGAAGTGGCCGTCCTCGCCGACGGAGCCCATGCGGCGGGCCCCCACACCGCGGTGCTGAGCGGAGACCACCTCCCGAGCGGGGTGTACGTGGTGCGCGTCGAGGCGGGCGGCGGCACAGCCACGGAGCGGATCACGCTGGCCCGCTAGGCCTTTTCAGCCGAACCCGGGGAGGTCCTCGGGGTGCGTCGGGCGAGCGAGAGCGAGGAGGGCCTCGTGCGGCACGATGAGGTAGGCGTCGCCCTCCCACTCCAGCTCGATCGCCTCCTTCCGGAGAAAGAGGGCGTAGTCCCCTGGACGGGCCTGGAGCGGGATGTAGCGGCCGGCCTCGCGGTCGGGGTCCCACGACTCCGCCTCGGAGAACTCCGGGTTCGGGATGAGGTGGCCGGGCCCGGTCTGGACCACGCGCCCGCCCTGGACCCGCTCCTTCTCGCGCACGCTCGCGGGGAGGTAGAGGCCGGAGGACGTCTGCTCCGCGGCCTCCTCCGGGCGGATCAGCACGCGGTCGCCGACGATGAGGAGGGTTTCGGATCGAGGCATGGCGAACGGAGCGCGGGCCCGGAATCTAGCACGCTCAGCCGTCGAGGTGGATGACCTCGGCGTCGCGCGCCGCGCCGCCTTCGACGCGGAGGCGCACGCACGTCTTCACCGTATGCAACCCCTGGCGCCCGGCCGCGCCGGGGTTGAGGTAGAGCATGCCGCCGAGGGCCGGCACCCGCTCGATGCGGAGGATGTGGCTGTGCCCGCACACGAACACCCCGGGCGGCTCGGCCCGAAGCACCGCCTCGACGCCCTTGGCCCACCGCTTCGGGTGCCCCCCGATGTGGGTCACGAGGAAGCGAACGTCCGCCGCGTCGAACGTCAGCCACTCGGGCAACCGCCCCCGCACCGGCGGCCCGTCGACGTTGCCGTAGACGCCGTGGACGGGCGCGAGCCGTTCCAGCCGGTCGAGCACCTCGGCGGGCCCGACGTCGCCGGCGTGCACGATGAGGTCCACGTCGGCGAACGCCTCGTCGAGGGCGGGGTGGTACCAGCCGTGGGTGTCCGAGACGACGCCGAGGGTCACCGGAGCGTGACGCGGACGCCGAAGCGAGCGCGGTCGGGGCGGGGGCCGTGCCGGACGGGCTCGCCGCGGACGTCGGCCCACGTCAGGATCGGGATCGTGACGTAGGGGGCGAGCTGGTAGCTGGGGCGGTTGAACTCGAGCCCGCCGCGGAGCCACCCGGACCCCCCGCGAACCCGCTCCTCCTCAGCGGCGACCTCCTCGCCTGGTGCCGGGGCCTCGGGCGCCGCAGCGCTGAGGAGGGTGTAGTCCCCGGCCTCGGCGAGGAGCTGGAGCGAGAGCCGGCTGCCAGCGGGGTCGAAGAGGACGTTGTAGCCCCAGGCCCCGTGGAGCTCCTGCCCAATCACGCGGACGCGCGCGCCGTCGGCGATGAGCCGGGAGACATTGCCCTGGCCGGCTTCGGGATCGAGCGGCCGGTCCTCGTAGCCGGTGCGGACGCGGCGGAAGCCGAAGGCGAGGTCGTGCGTGAGCGTGGGCGAGAGCGAGGCCGTCGAGAGGAACGCCACGTCGGTCTGCCGGAAGCCGAGGCTCCCCTCACTCGCCGGGTCGATGGCGATGCGGACGGCGTAGTCGGTCCGGTCGTTGTGCCAGTAGGGCTTGACGACGATCCAGCTCAGCCCGATGGGGCCGCTGCCAACGCCGCCCGAGAGGTCCATGATGGCGGAGAGGTCCACCTGCGGGTGGAGCGCGTAGTCGAGCTGGGCCGAGAGGGCGAGGGCCCCCGGAGCCTGCTGCCCCTCCACGGCCGGCTGGAGCAGGCTGGCCGTTCGGTAGCCCACCTCACCCGAGACCGCGAGCCCCCCGAAGAAGTCGCGGCGGGCGGACTCGTCCTGGTAGAAGGGGTCGAGAGTCTGGAAGGCGCCCTGCGCGGCCGCTGGGGCCACCCAGGCCGCAGCGAAGAGGGCGAGGGCCGCGGTTCGGAGCGGCCGCGAGATGGCGGTCAGAGCCTTCATAGACCCGGCGGTGGGCTCGGGGAGCAACGCCAATTAACGAACAAAGACGCCGAGGGTTCAAGCGAGCGGCGAGATGCCGCCCCTCGCCTCCCCAGCCGCCCCGCGCGCGTCCGGCGTCACGCCCTACAGCTCCATCGTCTCACCCGGCCCCATCACGCGGGCCTCGAACCCGGCCTCCGCCATCGCGTCCGTGAATCGGCTCACGTCCACCTCGATGTAGGGGAACGTGTCGTAGTGGACGGGCACGGTGAGCTCGGGACCAAGCATCTCAACGCAGCGCACGGCCTCCTCCGGCCCCATCGTGAAGTCGTCGCCGATGGGGATGAAGGCGAGGTCGATGTCGTAGTCCTCGCCCAGCCAGGCCATCTCGGCGAAGGCGCAGGTGTCGCCGCTGTTGTAGATCACCTGGCCCTCGGCTTCGAGGAGGAAGCCGCCGGCGAGGCCGCCGTAGGTGCCATCGGGGAAAGACGAGGAGTGGCGGGCGTAGGTGCGCGTCACGCGGCCCCACTCGAAGTCCCACTTGCCCCCGGTGTTCATAGGGTGGACGTTCTCGTGGTCGTGCTGCCCCTGGGCGACGTTGGTGATCTCGAAGTCGGCGACGAGGAGGGCGCCGGTGCGCTCCAGGATGGCCGGGGCGTCGCCCCAGTGGTCGCCGTGGGCGTGCGTCATCAGCACGACGTCGGGCGCGAGGTCGTCGGCCGTGACGACGCCCTCGGTGTGCTTGTTGCCGGTGATGAACGGGTCGAACAGGAGCGTCGTCCCGTTCGTCTCGATCTGGAGGACGGAGTGGCCGTAGTAGGTGACCTTCATGGGGAGAGGCGATGGCGGAAGGGAGAGAACGGGGATGAGACGCAGCGCCTCCCCCAACGGCTCCCACGCGCCTCGCCGCCCAGCTTCAGCGCGCCTGCCTCAGCGCGCCAGCGTCACCTTGTGCGTGAGTCGGGTGCCGGGCGTCTGGAGCTGCACGAAGTAGACCCCGCTCGGGAGATCGCCGGCCTCCCAGCGCACCTCGTGGCGGCCCGCGGCGAGGGGCCCGTCGAAGAGGAGGGCGACGCGGCTGCCCGAGACGTCCCAGACGGAGAGCCGAACGGGGGCGGCCTCGCCGAGCTCGAACCGGACGGCCGTGGTCGTGGCGAAGGGGTTGGGCGAGTTGCCGAGGATCACAGCGAGGGGGCTGCCGTCGCCGCCGAGGCCGAGCTTGAGGGCGCCGCTGAGGCGGTCGGGCCCATCGGCGCGCTGGCGGATGCGGTAGTAGAGCAGCGGGCTCTCGGGCGGCACGTCGGTGTAGGCGAAGCGCATGGTGCCGTCGGCGGCCTCGGCGATGCGGTCGCGGAGACGGAGCTCACCGATCGCCGTGTAGGTCCGCCCGTCGAGCGAGCGCTCGACGGCGAACGCCGCGCTCTCGCGGTCCTTCGTCTCCCACGTCAGCCGGACGGCCTCCCCCTCCACCGAGGCGGCGAGGGCCTCGATGGGGTAGGTGAGCGAGAGGTCCGACGGCGCCGTGATCCGCGCCTCGCGGGCCGCGACGAGACGCGGCGGCACGGCCTCCTCGAAGCCGAGGCGGACGAGGCCCTCGACGGGCTCGTCGAGCCGCCGCCGCAGGGTGGTGCGGATCTCGTCGCGGCTGCGGGCGCGGTCCCACAGGCGGAGCTCGTCGAGGAGGCCGGTGTAGGGGCTGGCCGCCGTGCCGCCCCGCGCCGCGGCGCGGCCGCCCAGTGCCACGGGTGCGCCCCCGGCTGCGGCGGCATTCCGGAGCGAGTCGGCCGCCGTGCCGTCGAGGTAGAGGCGGGTCCAGCCGGTCCCAGGGTTGTGGACGAGGGCGACGTGGTGCCAGCGGCCGTCGGCCACCGGCTCGGCCGTCGCCATGGCGACGTGGCGGCCGGGGGCGCCGCGGTAGACGACGAGGCGACCGCGCGCATCGACCGACCACTCGAAGGGGTAGGGCCGCCCCTCGCGCCCGTCCCAGGCCGAGAGCACGACCTCGTCGAGCCCGGTCGTCTTCAGCCACGCCTCGATGGTGTATGCGTCGCGCAGCCCGAGCGGTGGGAGCGCCTGGCGGTCGAGCACGAGGGGGACCGCGCGGCCGTCGCCGCGGAGGGCCCGGCCGCGTTCGGGTGGAGCCGACACGACCGTGGGCCGCCACATGGTCTCCCAGCCCGTCCAATAGATGAGGCGGCCATCCTCGCGCCGTCCCAGGGGGTAGAGCGTCACCTCGGCGGCCCGCTCCTCCGAGCCCACCTCGAAGCCGAGGACGAAGCGGAGCGCGCCACGGAGGGCGCGGGGGGCGAGGGCGTGCACGCGCCGCTCCCGCTGCGACGAGGCTGCGAGGCGCAACGACACACGCTCGTTGGTCCGCGCCGAGACCGCGTGGGCTTCGACGAGCCGCCACCCCGCCGGGAGATCCACGGTCAGACCGTGGGAGGGCCGCCCCCCACCCCACGGCACGAACGCGTTGACGCGCGCCCCGGCCGCGAGCGACTCGGTCGGCTGGATCGGGCCAATTTGGGCCCGTACGGCGGCTGGAAGGGCCGCGCACGCGAGCGTCGCGCCGAGCAAGAACGCCTGCCCGAGGCGGTGGAGGAGGGAGAGACGCAAACGCAGGGGGGAAGGGTGGACAGAGCGCTGCGCCGCCCGTGGGGGAGCACCCGGGGCGTCAGGGCCGGGTGCGGCGGCGCGGGGCCAAAAATAGACGGGCGGGGGGTTCGGGTCAAACCACCCCGCCCGTCTGTCCTTCCCGCAACACGGTTCAGCGCGTCGAACGGGCGTGCCCGTTGCCCCCGGCGGCGGGGCGGATGACGCGGCGCTCGCCCGCCCTCGGCACCGGCGGCGCGGCGGTCGGCGGCGCCGGGCGTGCCTCTGGCCGCTGTGGCGCTGAGCGCTGCGGCGCGGACCGCGCCTTGCCACCGTCGCCCTCCCCGCTCGGCGAGAACGCCGCCGGGATGCGCGGGGGCTCGGCGAACCGGCCGCGCTCGTCGAGCCGCACCCACTGCTGCGGCAGACGGTAGAGGTACCGGCCGATGCCCCACTGCACCGCCGCCCGCTTCATCGCGTTCGAGAGGCCGCCTTTAATGGCTTCCACCTCGGTGTTCTCGGCGCCGTCCCACTTCGTGATCCACTCGGCGGTGCCGTCCTCCCGCGTGACGCGGATGGAGATGCCGCAGAGCACGCCGCCCTCCGGGGCCTGCATGAACTCGTTGCGCCAGCCGTCGGGGCCGCACACCTCGTCGAGGCGATCCTGCACGGCGCGGCTGGAGATGTAGGCCATCGCGAGGCCCTTGGACTTGTCGCGCGTCGTGGCGCCGGGCTTCCACTCCACGTCGTCGTGCGGGAACGGGGCGGCGAGGCGCGTGAGGTCGGGTTGGGTCGTGCGCATGTCGAACGGGGGGTTAAGGGGGAGGGACGGTCAGCTCGCCTTCCGAAGCGCGACGAGTCGGCCGGGCGCCTCGGGCGCCTCCACGCCCGGCTCAGCGTACGGCGCCCACACGTCCGCGAAGCGGCGGTCGAGGCGGCGGAGGAGGATGAACGGATCGAGGTCGTTGGCCGCGTGCCAGAGGTGACGCTCCCCGGCCGGTACCTCGGCGCCCTCGTCGCCCAGGTCGAGGGGGTAGGTGACGAGGACGCTGGCCTGCTCGGGGCGGAGGCGGAGCGTCTTGGCCTGCGGGCTCGCCAGCGTCTTGAGGTTGATCCGCCCCCGCTCCGAGAACGGCGAAGCCTCCCCCTCGCCCTCCCACTGACTGACGAGGTAGAGCACGTCCTCCATGTGGTAGAGGAGGTCGCTCCCGCGCAGGCGGTAGACGGCGTCGGCGCCGCCGGTGGCGAGGACGGTGGCGTCGCGGCGGAGCAGGCGCTGGCCGTCGCGGAGCGACCGCGCGCCGCCGCACTCGAAGGCGACGCGGCGCAGCGTGCCGTCCGGGCGCGGGGCCTCGACGAGGAAGTCGAGGGTGAAGAGGGCGCCGGGGCGCTCGACGGCCACCTCGCTCTGGAGGCGGGCGTCCTCGCGGAGGTACTTCACGAGGTGCCACGCGAACTCGTCCTGGAGCGCGCCGCCGTAGGGCGGCTCGTAGTGCGGGCCGGTGAGCAGGCTCTCGGCCAGCTCGCGCGCCGCGAACGGCGTGGCCTCGCCGGTGGGGCCGATGTGGTGCATGGGGAGAGCGCCGGGGCGCCGGTGTGTGACGGGGAAGGGCGGCGCAGCGGCCTTTAGGGGGCCTCACGCGCGCGCACGGGAAACATCGGGAGGCGGGGTGCCATCGCTCTGTCACCGCCTCCAGACAGAAAAAGTCCCGGTTCGAGCCCCGCACCGCGACGCCCCGGCAGAGCCGGCGCGGCCTCCCCTCGTCCTCTGCCTTTCGCCTGTTGCCGGCCGCCGGCTGTCCCTACCTTCGCCTCCCGCCGTCCCCCTGCTGCATGCGCCGCCTCCTGCCCCTCCTGCTGGCCCTCCTCGCCGCCGCGCCGGCTGCGGCGCAGGTCGGCTTCGGCGCCTACAACGGGCGGAACCACCCCGAGCTCGACTGGCAGGTGGCCGAGACCGAGCACTTCGAGATCATGTACCCGGCCCACCTCGCCGGGATCGAGGCCGAGGCGGCGGCGATCGCCGAGGCCAGCTACGAGGCGCTCTCCGAGAACTTCGGCGGCGTCACCTTCGACCGGCCCATCCGCATCTACCTCTCCGACGAGGACGAGATCGCGAACGGCACGGCGTGGGACGTCGGCGCGGCCGGGTTCACGACGATCTGGGTCCACGTCAACGAGACGGCCGCGATCTGGACGGGCGAGGTGAAGTGGCTCCGGAAGGTGATCGCCCACGAGGTCGCGCACCTCTTCCACTTCCGCGCCGTGCAGAGCCCCATCGGGCTGCTCCAGAACCTCGTGGCCTTCCCGTTCCCGCGGTGGTGGACGGAGGGGCTGGCGCAGTACGAGACGGAGCGGTGGGACTCCGAGCGCGGCGACCGCTGGCTCCGCACGGCCGTCTTCGAGGACCGCCTCTCGACCGCCGACGGCCGCTCGGCCTGGAACGGCCGCCTCCTCTACGCCACCGGCAACAGCCAGGTCCGCTACCTCGCCGACACCTACGGCGACTCCACGCTCGTCCAGATCCTCCAGCACCGCAAGCGCGTCCTCGGCCTCGTCCCCGTCCACGACTTCGCCGCCGCCTTCGAGGCTGTCCTGGACCGCTCGTACGCCGACTTCGAGGACGAGTGGCGCAAGCACGTCAACGTGTACTACAACACGCTCGCCGGGCAGATGGAGCGCGTGGACTCGCTCGGCACCGAGCCCCTCGACCTCCCCGGCCAGTACGTCTACGACGTCGCCTATAGCCCGGACACGACGCGCATCGCGGCCCTCGTGCTCACCTCGCTGGCGCGGCCCGTGCGCCGCCTGTTCGTGATGAACAACACCGCCGCCGACTCGACGGCGACCCGCGACGTGCGCGTTCTCGCCGAGGGCGCCTTCGAGGGGCCGCTCGCCTGGAGCCCCTCGGGCGACCGCATCGCCTATGCCCGGACGGTCCGGGGTCGGTACGGCTCGCTCGTCAACGACCTCTACCTCGTGGACGTGGCGACCGGCGAGCGGACGCGCCTGACCGAGAACCGCCGTGCCGTCTCGCCCACGTTCGCGCCCGACGGCCGCCGCCTCGCCTTCGTCGGCGTGGAGGGCGAGACGGCGAACGTGGTCGTCCTGGACCTGGACACGGGCGCCGAGACGCCGCTGACGGCGTTCGAGGGCGACGTCCAGATCACAACGGCGCGCTGGAGCCCGACCGGCGAGCGCATCGCCTTCGCGGTCTTTGACCCGGACGGCAACCGGACGCTCATGACCGTCGACGCCGCGACGGGCGAGACCGCCGCAATCCCGACGGGCGCCGGCCTCGCGCCCGAGGCCAGCGACAGCCGCCTTCCCGTCTGGCGCCCCGACGGCGGCGCCCTCGCGTTCGTCTCCCTCCGCGACCTCGTGCCGAACGTCTTCACCGTGGGGAGCCGGCCGTGGGCGGTCGACAGCCGTGCGGCGTCGCCGTCTACGGTCCAACGCCCAGCGCCCTCGGAGCAGCGCGTCACCTACCTCTTCGCCGGGGCGACGGTCCACGACTGGCTCCCGCCGGACAGCCTCCACCCGGCCGGCCGCCTCGTCCTCGTGGCGAGCGAGACGAAGCGGCGCGACCGCGTGTTCGTCGTGGATGCATCGCGGCGGCCGGTCGTGGCGGCCGCGGCGCCCCCCCTCGTGCCGGAGGGCTACGGCTCGTGGACGGCGCACCGGCCGCCCCGCGAGGTGCCCCCCGTCGTCGCCCCCGACCCGGCGCTCATCCGTGATCGCTACCGCTACAACAGCCTGGCGAACCTCACGCACGCCATCACGCTGCCGCTCCCCTACGCCGACCCGGAGAACGACGACTACGGCGTCTTCGCCAACTCGATCTGGCTCGAGCCCCTCGGCAAGCACCAGCTGTTCTTCCTCGGCGGCGTCTCCGTCACCCGGTTCGTCGACAAGTCGTTCCTCCTCCTCTCCTACACCAACAACACGCTCCGGCCGAGCCTGACGCTCGACCTCTACCGCTTCCCCTCCCCGACGAGCTTCTACGGCACCGGGCTCCTCGTCGAGGACCTCATCGGCGGCGACCTCTCGGCGGTGCTCCCGCTCGACCTCACCGACGCCCCGTTCACCACGACGCTCGTCGGCGCGCGCCTCCGCTACGCCTACGCCGAGCCGTTCGACCTCGCCGACGACGTGGACCTCAGCGCCGCCGGCGGCGACCTCCCGCAGCCCGAGGAGGGGTTCCGCGCCGACCTCCAGATCGGCGCGGCGTGGAAGCGCCAGCGGCCCTACCGCTACAACGTCCTCTCCCCCCTCGACGGCACCGGCGTCCGCGCCCGCGTCACGCTCGGCGCCCCCGTTCTCGGGTCGGAGAACGAGTTCGCCCGGCCCGACCTCGCGGCCTACACCGTCCTCCCCGCCTTCGGGTTCGGGCGGCTCTACCTCTACGGCCGCGCCACGGCCGTCTTCGGCCGCCCGTTCGCGCAGGACTTCGTCGGCCTCGCGCGCTACGACGACCTCGACGTGCAGCTCCCGTTCGCGGGCGCGCTCACGCTCGACGACGCCGAGCGCGTCCGCGGCTACCGCCGCTACGCCGTCGGCGACCGCGCCCTGTTCGGGACCATCGAGTGGCGGCTCCCGCCCGTCTTCGACCTCGACACCAAGCTCCTCGGGCTCGTCGAGCTCGACCGCCTCGGGATCAATCTCTTCGCCGACGGCGGCCTCGTCTGGACCGGCTCGGCGTTCGACGACGCCATCCGGCGGACGGGCGTGGGGGCCGAGGCTGCCAACCTGGTTCGCCTCGGCGGCTTCGCCCTCCGACACAGCCTCGGCGTGGCCGTGCCGTGGGGCGAGCTGGACGAGAACCTGGCGTGGGACGACGTCGACCTCTACTACCGCCTCCAGGCCGCCGTCCCGTTCTGACGAGCGGCGGGTGCCGAGCCCTCCGGCATTGCTCCAAATCGCAGTGCTCAGGGGCTTAAACGGAACCACCGGCTCCTCCGTCGTTTAGCTCTTGGTGGTGCCGCCCGCCCTCCGCGGGCAGACGCCCCGCCTCCCTCTTTCCACCGTCTGCCTCTCTCCGACCATGTCCACCACTCCCCGCTTCCGTCTCCTGCCCGCCGTCGTGCTCCCGCTGACGCTGGCCCTCGCCCTCTCCGGCTGCACCCTCCTCGGCCTCGGCGCCGCGGCCGGCGCCGCCGTCGGCGGGTGCGCCATCCTCGATACCGACGACGACAACGCCATTAACGAGGCCGAGCTCAGCGCCGGCCTCTTCGACGCCTGGGACACCGATGGCGACGGCGTCGTCAGCATGACCGAGTTCAACGCTGGCGTCTCGGGCCGCCCCGCCTTCGCGGATGTCGCCGACGACTTCGACGCGTGGGACACCGACAACAGCGGCACGCTCACCGAGGCCGAGTTGAGCGCCGGCATCGCCGGGGACAGCGACTTCGACGACTGGGCCGACGCAACCTGCGACGACCTCGGCCTCTAGGCCACCGCGCCACCGCACGACCCGAGGGGCGGGCGCCGGGGGT
>JAWWCA010000010.1:0-29734 GCA_033720695.1 Rubricoccaceae bacterium | reverse complement strand
TCTCGCCGCGCGTGGCCGAACCGGAGTGGCACGCGTCGAAGGTGACGACGACCTCGCCGCCGGGGTAGACCCGCCGTCGGAGATCGGCCACGACGGCGCCGAGCTCGTCGTCGGTGAGGTGCTGCTCGCCGGCGTAGTCGCCCTCGGGGTCGAGCGGCGCGCCGTAGGGGACGAGCACCTCGTCGTAGCCGTCCGGCTCGTCGCCGGAGGCGTCGGTGACTTGGTGCCCATGGCCGGAGTAGTGGATGAAGACGAGGTCGCCGGGCCGGGCCGAGGCCGCGAGGCGGTCGAGGGCGGCGAGCATCCCCTCCCGCGTCGCCTCGTCGTCGTAGAGCGTCTCGACCTCGAAGCCCTGCCGCCGGAGGGCCGGGGCGACGAGGGAGTCGGCATCGTTGCGGGGCCCGGCGAGGCGGCTGTAGGCCCGGCGACCAGGGATGAGCGGCTGGGGGTAGTCCGCCACGGCCACGACGAGCGCTCGCCGGGCCGGCGCGCCTTCCTGCGCCACCACCGCCGGGCCGGCGAGGACGAGCGTGGCGAGAGAGACCCGTCGGAGACGTCGAAGAGCAGCCAGGGCGCCGAGCATACGGGCGTGGGGGACGTGGATTCAGCGGTGGGGACCGGGGGCGAAGCGCCCGTGCCTAAACGGCTTGGACCCTGGTTCAGTATGCGCGGGCTCGGGCCGCCCCGCGGCCGACGACGACCTCCTCCCGCCTGTTCTCGCCTCTCCGTCGCCGCAGGACGCGCCGAGCATCGGCCCTTTCGACGGCCTAATATCGCGGGGACGGGGGGTTCGATAAAGCGCACCCGGATGGTTTTTTTCCATACCCGTCTTCTCTCTCCCCTCGCCCTCTCCGTGGCTCGTCGCGTCGTGGCTTCCGGGCGTCCCGGCCAGTCGCTGGCGCGGCGCCGCGGGAGGAATCCTTGGAGCGGTCCCGGGGTACAGGGGGTCCTCGTTCTCCTCTGCCCCCATGGCCCTCCGTCTGTCCCCCCTCGCCCTCGTCCTTGCCCTCACCGTCCCCGCCGCGGCCCAGTCGGCCGACGAGGTGTTCCGAGAGGTGGACCGTCGCCAGCGGGCCGTCGAGCAGCAGCGGGCCGAGGTCCGCATGGAGATCGAAGACGAGCGCGGGCGGACGCGGACCCGGGAGATGCTCCTGCTCTCGAAGCAGGGCGACGACGACCGCGGGCGCGCCCTCGTCGTCTTCACTGCCCCCGCCGACATCCGCGGCACCGGCCTCCTCACCGTCGAGACCGACCGCGGCGACGAGCAGCAGCTCTACCTCCCGGCCATGCGCCGCGTCCAGCGCATCGCGGGGGCCGGCCGGCAGGAGCGCTTCGCGGGGAGCGACTTCACCTACGAGGACCTCTCGACGCGCGACCCCGACGACTACACCTCGCGCATGGCCTCGACCACCGACGACGCCTTCATCCTCGAGGCCGTGCCGAAGCCGGGCGTCGAGTCGGCCTACGGCCGCATCCTCCTCGGCATCGACCGCGAGCGCTACACCATCCTCCGCGCCGACTACTTCGACGAGGGGGGGCGCATGGTGAAGCGGCTCCGGGCCAGCGACTTCTCCGAGGTCGTGCCCGGCACGTGGCAGCCCGGGCGCCTCGTCATGGAAGACCTCGAGGAGGGGCGCCGCACGGTCCTCACGTTCGTCGACCGCGACAGCGACGCCCTCCTCCGCGACGACCTCTTCACGGAGCGGCAGCTCCAGCGCGGCGCGGCGGGCCTGTGAGGGAGAAGGCCGCAGGCACGGACGGACGAGCGGGGGGCCGGCCGCGCTTGGCATCGGCCCTCCTCGCCGGCCTCCTCGGCCTGCTCCCTCCCGCCGCGTCGGCGCAGCCTGCGCTCACCGGCTACGCCGAGCCCTACGTCGCCGTCCAGGCGGGAGGCGACGGCGCCGTGCTCGCCGGGCGCACCCGGGCCCGCCTCGACGTGACGGCGCCCTTCGACCGCGGCGCCCTCGCCATCCGCAACGAGGTCACCTACGACCTCCTCGCCGACTCGCTCGACGTCGTGCTCCGGGAGGCGACGCTCGACGTGTACGGCCTCGTCGGCGGGCGCGTGGACCTCCGGGCCGGGCACCAGATCCTCGTCTGGGGCGAGACCGACGGCGCCTTCATCACCGACCTCCTCGCGCCGCTCGACCTCACGGAGTTCCTCGCCCAGCCGCAGGAGCGCCTGCGCCTCGCCGTCACCGCGGCCCAGGCCGCCGCCTACCTCGGGGACGTCGTCGTCGAGGCCGTCTGGGTCCCCGTCAGCCCGACCAGCCGGCTCCCCGCCGCCGGCTCGCCCTGGGACCCCGCCCCCACCTCCCTCGTCCCCCTCCAGGGTCCGCCCATCCCGGTCGTCCGAACGCCGCACGACCGGCCCGACGCCCGCCTCGCGTCCAGCGAGGGCGCGGTGCGGCTGACGTGGAGCGGCCTCCCCCTCACCGATCTCGCCCTCCTCGCCCACACCGGGACGGGCCGGGTGCCAGGCTTTGCGGTCCGCCCCACGCTCTCCCTCCTGGAGGGGCTGCGCATCGAGGTCACCCCCACGTACCGGCGCCGCGTCGCCGTCGGCGCCACGGTCGAGACGGCCGCGCTCGATCCGTTCGTCCTCCGCGGCGAGGCCGCCTACGAGACCGCCACGCTCGTCCCCGAGCACCTGCCGGACTCCCCGCTCGACCTCCTCGACCCCGCGCTCGAAGCGTCGGTCGAGCGCGGGTTCGTGCTGGAGCGGCCGCAGGTGCAAGCCGCCGTGACGGCCGAGCGCCTCTTCTCGGGCCACCTCGTGCGGCTGACCGCCCTCGGCCGCTGGGTGCTCGACGCCGACGAGCAGGTTGCGGCGGAGGCGTTCCAGCCGTCGCTCGTCGGCGTGTGGACCCGCTCGTTCCGGCGGGAGACGCTGACGGCGCGGGCGCTCCTGTTCTGGACCCTCGGCGAGGGGCTGTGGGCGAGCCCGAGCCTGACCTACGCCCTCCGGGACGCCCTGAATCTGGAGGTCGGGGCCCAGGTGTTCGAGGGGTTGGGAGAGGCGGCCGAGCCCCTCGTCCCCGGCCTGTCGGCGTCTCCGAACAGCCTCTTCGCGCTCTACGACGCCAACGACCTCGTCTATGCTCGGTTGAGGTATAGCTTCTGAGCTCACGCCCGCGTTGACGCCCCCATGCGCCTCCTCTTCTTCGCCGCCCTCCTCCTCGCCGTGCCGGCCGCTGCACAGGTGGCCCCCGTCGTCCCGCGCGACGACGGCGCCGACGACCCCTCGTTCGTCACATTCCGCGGGCGCTTGCTCGAAGCCCTCGCCGCCCGCGACACCGCGGCCGTCCTCTCGGCGTTTGCCGCGGACGCCCGCCTCTCCTTCGGGGACGCGCCGCCCGGCCCCGAGGGCGTCCGCTCCGTCTGGCTCAGCGGGCCCCGCTACGACGGGCACCGCCTCTGGCCCACCCTCGCGCGCGTCGTCGGGATGGGGAGCATCCGCAGCCGCGAGGGCGTGCTGACGGCGCCCTACACCTACGACGGCCCGCCGGAGCACCTCGACGCCTTCACGCACGGCACGATCGTGGGCGAGAACGTGGTGGTGCGGGCCGGTCCGTCGACCGCCTCCGAGGCCATCGGCACGCTGACGTACGTCGTCGTGCCCGTCGTGGAGTGGGGCTACAGCGAGGACCCGGCGGCGCGGCTCTGGCACCGCGTCCGCCTCGACGACGGGCGCGAGGGCTACGTGGCAGGCGAGTACCTCTGGAGCCCCGTCGACTTCCGCGCCGGCTTCGAACGACGCGACGGGCGCTGGCAGATCGTCTTCTTCGTCGCCGGCGACTGAGGCCCCCGCGGCCCGGACGGAGAACGGGTGAAACCGGGCCCCCGACGGCGGGAAGACGCCCTGGGTGCGCCCGACCGAAGAACAGCGCCCGGCGGCGGGCGTCTCTCGGTCCCGCTCTGCCGCTCCGATGGCCCATCGCCTCATCCACCGCGTCGCCGACAGCCTGCTCCGCCGGCCCCGCCTCTGGGCCGGCGTCCTCGCGGTGTTCCTCCTCGCCTGCGCCGCGCTGCTCCTCCAGCGGGGCGTCCGCTTCGACTACAGCCTCGAGAACTTCCTCCCGGCCGACGACCCCGCCATCCTGGCCTGGAACGACTTCGCCGAGCGCTACGAGCCCGACGACGCCTACATCGTCATCGGCTTCGAGGCCGGCGACGTCTTCGCGCCTGAGACGCTCCGCAACCTCCGCCGCTTGACCGACGAGCTCGGCGCCCTCGACGGCGTCGAGGAGGTGGCGAGCCCCGTCAACGTGGCCGGCCTCCGGGGCTCGCCCGAGGGTCTCTCCGTCGAGCCCTACGTCGGCGACACGATCCCCACGGACCCCGCCGCCCTCGCGGCCCTCCGGCGCGCCCTCCTGGCCGACTCCGCCGCCGTCGGCTACGTCGTCAACGCGGCCGGCGACGCGGCGGCCCTCTTCCTCCGCCTCGACCCCACGCTCAACAACTACGAGGGCCGCGCCGAGGTGATCGACGCCGTCGAAGGGGTGCTGGCGCCGCTGGACGGCCGGTACGACTTCCGGTTCTCCGGCTTCCCCTACCTCCGGAACACCTACGTCGAGCTGCTCCAGGTCGAGACCGTGAAGTACGTCGCGCTCTCGTCGCTGGTGATCCTGCTCGTCCTGCTCTGGCTGTTCCGGAACGTGCGCGGCGTGGTGCTCCCGCTCGTGACGGTCTACTTCGGCGTCCTCGCCACGATCGCGACGATGACGCTGTTCGCGGCCCCCATCGACGTGCTCACGAGCACGGTCGCCGCCATCATCCTGGTGGTGGGCGTGGCCGACGCGATGCACCTCCTGGTGAAGTACTACAACGGCCTCGGCGGGGGGATGACGAAGCGCGAGGCGATCCGGCAGATGGTGGTCCGCCTCGGCGCGGCGACGTTCCTCACGAGCGTCACGACCGCGATCGGGTTCGGGACGCTGATGACGAGCCGCGTCGTCCCGATGCAGCGGTTCGGGCTGTTCACGGCGGCGGGCGTGCTCCTCACGTTCGTGATCTCGCTCGTCCTCGTGACGGTCGTGCTGCTGTGGGCCCCCGCCCCGAAGCAGCCCCACGTGCAGCGGCTCGGCCGCGGCCGGCTCGACGGCCTCCTCGCCTGGGTCGACGGCTTCACCGAGCGCCGCGCCCTCCCCATCGTCGTCGTCACCGCCGGCCTCGTCGCCCTCGGCCTCCTGGGCGCGACCCGGCTCCACATCAACACCTACATCAACGACGACATGGGGCCGCGGACGCAGGTGTACCAGGACCTCGTCTGGTTCGAGCAGCGGCTCACGACCCCGTGGCAGTTCGAGGTGCTCCTCCGCGGCGAGGAGGGGGCCTTCAAGGACCCGGCGGCGCTGCGCCAGGCCGAGGCCGTGGCCGACTGGCTGGAGGCACGACCCGAGGTCCGCCGCGTCGTCGCCGTGCCCGACCTCCTCAAAGAGCTCAACCAGGCGCTCCACGGCGACTCCCTCGCCTACTACCGCCTGCCCGAGGACGCCGCCCTCGCCGCGCAGCAGCTCTTCCTCCTTGAGATCACCGACCCCGACCTGCTCCAGCGGTTCGTGGACTTCGACTACGGCGAGGCGCGCGTGGCCGCGCTCATGAACGACATCGGCTCGGCCCGCATGAAGGCGTTCCGCGCCGACCTCGACGCCTTCCTCGGCCGCACCCTCGACGGCGGCCTCACCGCGAGCTCGACGGGCACCGTCGTCCTCGCCGCCCAGCTCTCCGACTACCTCGTCTCTAGCCTCCTCTTCTCGATCGCCCTCGCGTTCGGGTTCATCTCGCTCCTGATGGCCGGGCTGTTCCGGAACGCCAAGCTCGTCCTCATCTCGCTCGTCCCGAACGTGATCCCGCTCGTGGCCGTGGCCGGGCTGATGGGCTTCGCCGGCATCGACGTCAACCCCGCCACGGCCGTGATCTTCTCGATCTCGTTCGGCATCGCCGTGGACGACACCATCCACGTCCTGGCCCGGCTGAAGCAGGAGCTCGGCGCCGGCCGGCCGCTGCGCGAGGCGATCCGCGCTACGCTCCTCGGCACGGGCAAGGCCCTCGTCCTCACCTCGCTCGTCCTCATCGGCGGCTACGGGGCCCTCCTGACGAGCCGGTTCGAGAGCACGACCTACCTCGGCGGCCTCGTCTCCGTCACTGTCGTCTTCGCCCTCCTCGCCGACCTCTTCCTGCTCCCGGCCCTCCTCCACCTCCTAAAGCCGAAGCTCGCGGCCGCACGAGCCTCCGAAACGACGGCGGCGGCCGCCCCGTAGAGCCGCGTTTCGTCCCCACCCCCTCCCCCCATGCCTCTCGTCTCTGTCCGCTTCCGCCGCGCGCTCCTCCTCGGGGTTCTCGCCCTCCTCGCCCTCCCGGCGCGCGCCCAGGAGGCCCCCTCGCTCGACCCCGTCCTCGTGCCCCTCCACGACTACCTGCAGGGCCACGCCACCGGCGACGGCGACGCCATGCGGCGGGCCTTCCACCCCGCCGCCCAGCTCTTCTGGATCGCCGACGGCGCCGTGCAGCAGCTCTCGGCCGAGGACTTCGCCGCCCGGTTCTCCGGCCAGCCCCCGCCCGACGAGGACCAGCGGCACCGCCGCATCGCGAGCCTCGACGTCACGGGCGACGTGGCCGTCGCCCGGGTCGAGCTCGACTACCCGAACGCCACGTTCACCGACTACATGACGCTCGTCCGCGAGGGCGGCGAGTGGAAGATCATCAACAAGACGTTCTACCGCGGCGAGCGCTGGAATCCTTAGCGGCCCCCGCCGACGTACAACGCCGCATGTCGCGCCCGCCGCCCTCGTCCGCCCCTCTCCTCGACGGCCTCCGCGCCGCGGGGCGGTTCGTATGGCGGCTCCCGCGCCTCGCGCTCGTCGGCCTCGTCCGGCTCTACCAGCTCGTGCTCTCGCCCGCGCTGCCCGCCTCGTGCCGGTACTCCCCGACGTGCTCGCAGTACGCCGTGCAAGCGCTGCAGACGTACGGGGCCGTCCGGGGGACCGTGCTGGCGGTGTGGCGCGTGCTCCGGTGCCACCCGTGGGGCGGCCACGGCCACGACCCGCCGCGCTGGTTCACGGACGTGGACCGTCGAGCGGGCGAGCCGACGCCCGAGCCCCCTAGCCCTGCGCCTGGAGCAGGCTGAGGACCGCGGCCTCCTCGGGCGCGAGGAAGGCCGGCGTGTTGCCAGCGTTGCGGCGCTTGAGGTGCCCCAGCAGCGCGCCCTCGCGGTACGCCTCCAAAATCCCGGGGTGCACGTAGTATGTCCGGCACACGGCGACGGTGTTGCCGAGCCCCTGAGCGACCTCCTGGATGGCCTGGACGACGGCCTGCTCACAGGCCCTCTCGTCCTCGGCCTCGCCGCAGGCGCGGAGGGCTTTCGCCGCGAGGACGGTCCCCCCCCACGTCCGGAAGTCCTTGGCCGAGAACGCCTCCCCCGTCACGTCTCGGACGTAATCGTTGACGTCGCCGGAGCCGATGGCGCCCTTCCCGTCCTCGGTGTAGTACTGGAAGAGGTCGTAGCCGGGAATGTCCCGGCACGCCTTCACGAGGCGCGCGAGGCGTCGGTCCCGGAGGGCCACCTCGTGCTCCTTCCCGCTCTTGCCCGTAAACGTGAACCGCACCTCGGCCCCGTCGAACGTGACATGGCGGTCTCGGAGCGTGGTGAGGCCGAAGGAGTCGTTGTCCTGGGCGTACTCCGGATTGCCGATGCGGATGAGGGTCTGGTCGAGGAGGCGGACGGCGAGGGCGACGACCTTCGCGCGGTCGAGCGCGCGCCGGCCGAGGTCCTCCTCGACGCGGGCGCGGAGGGCGGGGAGCGCCTCGCCGAACGGCACGAGGCGATCGTACTTGAGCCGGTTGCGGTGCGACCGCCAGTCCGGGTGGTAGCGGTACTGCTTGCGCCCCCGCTCGTCGCGGCCCGTCGCCTGGAGGTGGCCGTCGGGGTCCGGGCAGATCCACACGTCTTCCCACGCGGGCGGGATGGCGAGGGCCTCGATGCGGTCGCGCTCCTCCCCTGTGACGAGCGCGCCGTCGGGCGCGTGGTACGAGAACCCCCGGCCGCGCCGGACCCGCCGCACCCCCGGGGCGGCGTCGGAGACGTAGACGAGGCCGGCCTCGCGGGCGGACTGCTCGGGGTCGCTCATCGGGGCGGTACGCGAACGGGGTCGCCGTTGTAGCCCGCCCCGTCGCGGGAGTTGCTAGGGGATTCACCGAATCCCGGGGCACCCCCGCCGATCCCTGGCGTAGGGGCAGCCGTAGCTTCTTCGCCCGATCCCCGCCTCCCCCTCATGGCGCTCCCCGACAAGCTGCAGCGGTTCGTGGACGAGGCCGCTTCCCTCGACCGCCTCACGCGGTCCATGCTCCTCCTCGACTACGCCGACACCCTCGGCGACTACCCCGAGGCAAAGAAGGACGAGGCCCACCGCGTCCGCGGCTGCACCTCCCTCGTCTACCTCGACGCCGACTACGACGCCGGGGCCGACGCGATGCGCTACCGCGGCTACGCCGACGCCCAGATCGTCAAGGGGATGGTGGCCGTGCTGGTCGGTGGGCTCGACGGCGAGGCGCCCCAGACCGTCCTCGCCGTCGAGCCCGCGTTCATCCGCGCCTCCGGGCTCGGCGAGAGCCTCTCGCCCACCCGCCAGGGCGGCCTCGCCAACATCCTCGCCCGGATGCAAGACCAGGCCCGCGCCGCCCTCGACCCCGCCTCCTGAGCCGCCGTGCCCGACCTCGTCCTCTACGACTCCCTCGCCCGGGAGCCCCGCCCGCTCGTGCCGTCGGAGACGACCGCCGACGGCACGCCCGTCCTCCGCTTCTACTCCTGCGGCCCGACGGTCTACTCCTACGCCCACATCGGCAACTTCCGGACGTTCCTCACCGCCGACCTCGTGGTGCGCACGGCCGAGGCGCTGGGCTGGGCGGTCCGCTACGTCTCGAACGTCACCGACGTCGGCCACCTCACCGAGGACGACGTGGCCGACGCGGGCGGCCAGGACCGCATGGCGAAGGCGCTCGCGAGCAAGGAGGGCGAGCGGTTCGCGAACGTCTGGGACCTCGCCCGCCACTACACCGCCGCCCTCGTGGCCGACTGGCAGGCGCTGAACCTCCGCGAGCCCGACGTCCGCCCCCGCGCGACGGAGCACGTCCGCGAGCAGCTCCTCGCCGTCGAGGCCCTGCTTGCGAGCGGGCACGCCTACGAGACCGCCGACGGCGTCTACTTCCACGTCCCCTCCTTCCCCGACTACGGCAAGCTCTCCGGCAACACCGACGCCGACCGGCTCGACGTGGGCGCCGCTGCCGCCTCGCGCGACGTCGTCGTGGACGAGGAGAAGAAGGACCCCCGCGACTTCGCGCTCTGGAAGAAGGACCCCGGCCACCTCATGCAGTGGCACTCGCCCTTCGGCTGGGGCTTCCCCGGCTGGCACCTCGAGTGCTCCGTGATGGCGCAGAAGTACCTCGGCGAGACCATCGACCTCCACGGCGGCGGCGAGGACCTCCGCTTCCCGCACCACGAATGCGAGATCGCGCAGGCCGAGGCCGCTACCGGGGAGCCCTTCGCCCGGCACTGGATGCACACCCGCTTCCTGCTCGTCGAGGGCGAGAAGATGAGCAAGCGCCACGGCAACTTCCTCACCGTCCGTGACCTGACCGCGCCGCCCGAGGCCGGCGGCCGCGACGACTGGGGCGCGCCCGTGGACCCGCTCGCCCTCCGGCTCGCCCTCCTGCAGGGGAGCTACCGCCAGCCGTTCAACTTCACGCAGAAGGCCCTCAAGGACGCCCAGAAGCAACGCCTCCGGATCGCCGAAGCCGAGCGGGTCGTGGCCGAGGCGCAGACCACCGACCACGCGGAAGGGGGCGGGCTCGATGGGCCGCTCCAGGACGCGTACGACGGCGCCCTCGCCGCGATGTGCGACGACCTCAACACCCCGGAGGCCCTCGCCGCCGTCTACCGAGGCGTCGGTGTCATCCTGGGGCAGCAGCACCAGGCACCCCTCTCGTCCGACGCCGCCCGGGCCGCGGCCGAGTTCCTCGACAAGGTCAACGCCCTGCTCGGCATCGTCCGCCACGAGCAGCCTGCCGCGGCTGCCCCAGTCGAGACGGACGGGCTCGCCGAGCACGTCGAGGCCCTCCTCGCGGAGCGCACCGACGCCCGGGCGCAGAAGGACTGGGCACGGGCCGACGCCGTCCGTGACGAGATCGAGGCCCTCGGCGTCGAGATCATGGACACCCCCGAGGGCACCCGTTGGCGACGGAAGGTCTGAGGCCCGCCCCCGACCCCACCGCACCCTGTCTACGACCGACCGCTCCTGACATGCCCATCGACGCCTCGGACTACTCCCACCTTGACGGCGGCCTCGTCCGCATGCTTGACCGCTTGAAGCAGGAGGGCACCGCGACGAAGGACCCGGACGCCGACGCGTTCCTCCGTGACGAGCCAAACGCCGTCCTCCTCGGCCTCCTCTACGACCAGCGGGTCTTGGCCGAGACGGCGTTCACGGGCCCGTTCAAGCTGCGCCAGCGGCTCGGCCACCTCGACATGTCCCGCATCGCCGGGATGGACCGCGATGCGTTCTTCTCGGTGTTCTCCGAGAGGCCGGCCGTGCACCGGTTCACGAACAAAATGGTGGACCTCACCCAGGAGAACGCTCGGATCCTGGCCGAGGCGTACGGCGGGACCGCGGCGAACCTCTGGCGGGACGGATCGTGCACGGAGGTCGAGGAGCGGGTGCGGGCCCTGCCGGGGTTCGGCCCGCTGAAGGCCTCGAAGCTGAAGCTCTGCCTCTACTACTTCGGCCACCGCGACCTCAGTGAATCCTGAGTGCGCCCGGCACTTCGCCGATCCCGCGCGTACAAGCGCCGCCTCCAGACTCTGAACCCACCCCCCCGCGCCCGATGTCTGCCCCTCACCTCGACGTCTCAGGACTGGTGTGGGGTGCGTTCATCGCCTACGTCGTCGTCCTCCTCCTGATCGACCTCCTCGGGTTCAACCGGAAGGCGCACAAGATCGAGTGGGGCGAGGCGCTGTGGGTGTCGATCCTGTTCATCGGCGCGGCCCTCGCCGTCAACGCCTACATCTGGTGGGCCTACGGGGCCGATCCGGCGCTGACGTTCTTCACGGCCTACATCGTCGAGAAGTCGCTCTCGGTCGACAACCTGTTCGTGATCGCGGTGCTGTTCGGGTACTTCGGGGTCCCGGCGCAGTACCAGCACCGGGTGCTGTTCTGGGGGATCTTCGGGGCCGTCGTGATGCGGGCCGTGATGATCCTCGTCGGCGTCGCGCTCATTGAGCGGTTCGACTGGGTGCTCTACGTCTTCGGCGTCTTCCTCCTCCTCACCGGCGCGCGGATGCTGTTCACCGAGGAGGTGGCCGAGGAGCCCGGGCAGAACCGCATCCTCCGCCTCCTCCGGCGGGTCCTCCCCGTCACGAAGCGCTACCACGAGGAGCACTTCTTCGTCCGGCGGATGGGGCGGCTGTTCGTGACCCCGCTCTTCCTCGTGCTCGTCATGATCGAACTGACCGACGTCGTCTTCGCCGTCGACTCGATCCCGGCCATCCTCGGCATCACGACCGACCCCTTCATCGCGTTCTCGTCGAACATCATGGCGGTCGTCGGGCTGCGGGCGCTCTACTTCCTCCTCGCCGGCATCATCGAGCGGGTGCGCTACCTCCACATCGGGCTCGGCCTCGTCCTCGTCTTCATCGGCGCGAAGATGCTGGTGCACCACTGGATCAAGGTGCCGACTTGGGTCTCGCTCACCGTGATCACGGTCCTCATCGGCGGCTCGGCCGTGCTGTCTTGGATGGCGACGGTGCGGGAGCGCGGCCGCCCCCGCACCGACGAGCCCGTGCACGTCCCGGGCGCCGACGATCCCGGCCCGGCCGAGGCGCGCTCCGACCTCGCCCCGCCGCTCCCCCCCAACGGGACGCCTGCCAAGACGGACGCCGTCGAGCGGGACGAACTGCGGGCCTAGGCGTGCCCGGTCTTCCGGCGCGGGCGAGGCGGCTCGGCCTCGACCACGAAGAGCATCGCGACGCGCCCGGCGCGGCGGTGGATGTGGTACCCGCCCCGCCCCTTCGGGCCCGTCGGCAGATCGGTGGCGACGTGGGCGCGGCCGTCCTGTGCCCATGCCCGGAGGTGGCGCGTCCGCCCCGGCGCGTTCGGGTCGTAGACGAGGAACGTCGTGGCCTCCCCCTCTTCCACGTAGCCGAACGCCACGACCTGGTGGAGCGCGAAGGGGTCGGGCGCGTCGCCCGCGAGCCCGACGACGACCGGCCGGCCCGCGTCGAGGCGCGCGCGGAGGTCGGCGACGGCAGCGGCCAGGGCGTCGGCCGCGAGGAGGGGGGCGCCGCGGGCCGCGAGGGCGCGGAGCCACCACCGCAGGAAGTCGGGCCACGCCGCGCGGATGGTGGCGGCCTGCCGACGGCGCAGGAGGGCCCGGACGAAGCGCGGGCGGAGCTCCGCCGTCGGGAGACCCGCCCCGTTGTTCGGCCAGCGCTCGACGGCGGCGAGCGCCATCCCCCCGCACAGCCCGAACGACGACCACCGCTGGGCCAGGTGGGCCAGCGCGGCGTCGGGGAGGCGGAGGAGGCCGGCGAGCGCCCCGACCCCAGCGCCCGCCACGAGGCCCCGACGGCCGCCCACCGCCCCGCCCGCCGACGCGGACAGGGCCAAGGTGACGCCGCGGAGCATCGGGCGAAGCTCGCGGGCGAGGTCGTCGAGGTCGTCGGGGGTCCACCGGAACGCGTTGGGGAACGCGAACCCGTCGCAGCGAGGATCGAAGACGAGGACGTGGCGGCGTCCGTCGAGCGCGGGTGACGGGACGAGCGGCGATTCCATAGAACGGGGCGGGGGGAGCGGATGGGAACCTGGGACTCCCACGCGCGACCGCCCCATCGGCTCCCCAGGCGGACGCGGCCGTCCGGCTCCCGCTTTCGCGAGGTGGAAGAATCATAACGGTCGTCCGACTCGCTCCGAGACCCTTCCCGTCCCTACATTGCCGCTTCCGGCCGCCCTTCCCCACCTCGTGTTTCTCCGTCCGGCCCCGCTGTTCGCGCACCTCGCCGCGGCGCTCCTCCTCGGCGCCGGGCTCTTCGACGGGCTCTTCGGGCCGTCGGGCCCCACCCCGGACGCCGTCGCCGAGGCCCTCCGCCCGCGCGTCGCGTCGCTCCCGCTGAACGACGACACCCGCGCCCTCTACGTCGCCAGCGACTACGTCCCGCGGTGGACCGACTTCGGCGACCAGGTCGCCCTCTACCGCGCCCTCGCCGAGGCCCCGTCGGAGGGGCTCCCCGCCTCCCTCGTCCACGCCGAGCGCCTCGCGGCCCTCGTCGCGCGGCTCGTCGCGCTCGACGGTCCTGCGGCGCCCGAGCACGGGCCGGACCCCCGCGCGGCGGTCCTGGCCGAGGCCGACCTCCTCCTCACCGACGGCCTCGTCCGCTACGCCCACGCCCTCCTCGGCCGCCGCGTCGAGCCGGATTCCCTCCACCCCGGGGCGTGGCATGCGACGAGGCGCCCGGATGATGCCCGGGTGGCGCTCTACGCCGCCGTCCTCGCCACCGACGCCCCGGCCGCGCTCGTCGCCCTCGACGCGGCCCGCCCCCGGCACCCCGAGTACGGCTCCCTCCGCGAAGCCCTGGCCCGCCTCCGCGCCGCCGTCCCCTACTGGGCTCCCATCCCCGAGGGCGACGCCCTCCGCATCGGGGAGCACTCGATCCGCGTCCCCCACCTGCGCGGGCGCCTCGCCGCCCTCGGCTACCTCGACACCGGCCCCAACGGCTGGGACGCCCCCGAGCCCTTCCGCTTCGACTCCCTCCTCGCGGGCGCCCTGGCGCGCTTCCAGTCGGACACCGAGCGGCCCGCCGACAGCGTGCTGACGCCGGAGGTGACGGGCGCGCTCAACCTCTCCCCCGAGCGCGCCCTCGCGGCCGTGGCGATGAACCTGGAGCGGCTCCGCTGGCTGCCCGACGACCTCGGCGACTTCCACGTCCTCGCCAACCTCCCCGCCTACGAGTTGGCCGTCCGGAACGTGGCCGCCGAGGGGGGGTGGCGCGACGCCCTGCGCATGCCCGCCGCCATCGGCCTCGCCGACGCCGGGAGCTGGTCCACGCCCGTCCTCAGCGACTCCATCGTCTCGGTTGTCTTCGACCCCACATGGTACGTCCCGGCGTCGATCGCTGCGGCCTCTCTCCTCCCGATGGCCCGGGCTGACAGCAGCGCGCTCGTCCGGCAGGGCTTCCGCGTCTACGAGGGCGGCGCGCCCGTCGACCCCCGCGCCGTGCCGTGGGACTCGGTCTCGGCCGAGGGCTTCCGCTTCGTGCAGCGGCCGGGGCCGGGCAACCCGCTGGGCCGGCTGAAGTTCGTGATGCCAAACCGCCACGCCGTTCTCATCCACGACACCAACAAACCCGGCCACTTCGCCCGTACCGACCGCGCGGTCTCGACCGGCTGCGTCCAGGCGTCGGACGCCCCTGCGCTCGCGCAGGCGCTCCTCGGCGTCGTCAACGGGTGGCCGGACGGCGCCGTCGCCGAGCGGCTCGCGCGCTGGGGCGAGCAGGCCGTCCCGCTGCGCCAGCCCGTCCCCGTCCACTTTGTCTACCTGACGGCGTGGCCGGAGGGCGACGGCCGGCTCCGCCTCCACGACGACGTCTACGGCCACGACGCCGTCCTGGCGGCGGCACTCGGCTTGGCCGGTTGGTTCGCGCCCGATTCAGTCTACCCTGAGGGGTAGCTCCGGCGTCTGGCGCCAGCACCATACGGGGACCCCACGGGTTCGGTGAGGTCTTCGGACGCGGGACCTTTCGCCGTTCTGTTGGGGCCCCGCCGACGCCCCGGGACCCGACGGCGCCCTGGCCCATGACCGATCGGTACCACCGCTTCCACGCCTCACCCCTGGCGCTCGCCGGCCTCCTGCTCTGCGTGGGCGGGAGCACGGCGCTCTCGCTCTACGAGACGCGGCCGTGGGCGCGCGAGCACCGCCTCACGGCCGCTCTCCAAGGACGCCTCGCCGAGCGCCCCGTCCCCCTCGACGCCCCCCACGCGGCGCTCCACCCTGCGGTGGCCCCGTTCTACGCCGACCGGCAGTGGGCGCTCGCCTGGACCGACGCCGCCCGCGACACCCTCCTCTTCCTCCTACGCGACGCGGCGGCCGATGGCCTCGACCCCGCGGAGTTCGCGCCCGACGCCCACGCCGCGCTCGGCCGGGCCGCCCTCGCGAAAGGCCGCCGGGGCGACAGCCTGCTCGTCGAGCGGGACCTCCGCTTCAGCGACCTCTTCGTCCGCTTGGGCGAGCGGCTCCATGCCCCGCAGGTAGGCCCCGACAGCCTCTACCGCCGGAGCCAGTGGCGGCCCGTGTCCCGCCCGGCGCCGGACCTGGAGGCTGCGCTCCGGCAGGCCTTCGGCGCGCCAGTCCCCGCCGAAGGCGTCGCGGAGGCCCTCGATGCGCTCCGCCCCCAGCACCCAGGCTACCGCGCCCTCCGCGCGGCCTACGCCCAACGCCTCTCCGACCCCGACGCCGACGACCGCGACCTCCTCCGCCTCAACCTCGAACGGTGGCGCTGGCTGCCCGACTCGCTCGGCGACTTCCACGTCCTCGTCAACATCCCCGCCTACGAGCTGACCGTCCACGAACGCGACCGCGACGGGTGGCGCGAAGCCCTCCGCATGCGCGCCGTCGTGGGCAAGCAGGGGTGGTCCACGACGGTGATGACGGACACGATGGACCAGGTGGTGTTCAACCCGACGTGGACGATCCCGGCCTCGATCCAGCGGGAGCAGTACGGCGCCTACCGGGGGCGGGTCGTGCGCCGCCCGGGGCCCGGCAATCCGCTCGGCCGTGTTAAGTTTCTCTTCCCGAACGAGTACGCCATCTACATCCACGACACCCCCACCCGGTGGCCCTTCGGCCGCGAGGCCCGGGCCTACTCCCACGGCTGCGTCCGGGCCCACCACCCCGACAGCCTCGCCATGGCCGTCCTGGGCCACGCGAACGGGTGGGCGCCCGAGGAGGTCGACGCCATCTGGCGGGGGCCGTGGCGCCTCCGGTCCGTGGCGCTGGAGAAGCCCGTGCCCGTCCACCTCGTCTACTTCACCGCCTGGGCCGACGCCGACGGCACCGTGACCCGTTACCCCGACGTCTATGGCCGCGACGCTCCCCTCGCCGCCGCCCTCGGGCTCGGTGACGCCTAGTCGCTCGATGCTCCCGGTCAAACTGCGACGGATCTCGTGGGGCGTCCTCGGCATCGAGGCGGCCGCGATCTTCCTCTCGGTCTTCCTCGCCTTCGCCGTGAGCGCGTGGCGGGAGTCCCAGAACGAGGAGGCCCTCCGCACGCAGGCGCTGCAGAACTTCTACACCGAGATTCTGGAGAACCGGCGCGCCGTCTCCGAGGCCATCCCGTACCACGAGGAGGTCTACGCCAACCTCCGGCGCGTGCTCTTCGCGCCGGAGCTGCCCTTCGACCGCATCGAGGAGGGGATGCAGGAGATCGGGTGGCGCGGTCCGAACCCGGTGTTCCTGCGCCGGATCGCCTACGAGACCGCCGAGATCACCGGCGCCCTCGGGCTCTTCGACTTCGAGACGGCCGCGACCGTGGCCGAGGTCTACGCGCTGCAGGACGCGCTCCACGAAGGCCAGCTCCGGTTCCAGACCGAGAGCGCCTACAACCCGCTCTCGTTCGTCCCCGAGAACCTCCGCGGCACGCTGTGGGTCGCGCTCGTCTACTTCGAGAGCTCGGTCAACGGCGAGCGCGGGCTGCTGTCGGTCTACGACGGCGCGCTCCGGACGATCGCAGAGGCCCTCGACGACCCGGCCTTCCCGGCTCCTCTGGACTCGACGGCGGCGGACGCCGTCGGCTGAGCCCAGGAACCCCCACGGCCGGGTCCCATTTTCACGCCTCGGCCCCCACGCGGGGTGCGAGCTTCCGGTCCTCCCTCTCCCCCTCCTGCCATGTTCCCCGTCCTCCGCCCCATCCTCAACAAGGGCGGCGCCGGCCGCTACATCTCCCGTGAGGAGACCGCCGAGCGGCTGGTCCCCCTCGCCGCGCAGCACAACCGGCTGGTCCAGGCCTACCACTACCTGATCGAGCGCCTGCAAGACCCCGCTGCCCGTGAGCAGCTCGGGGCCCTCACGCCCTACCTCCGCACCCACCTCGCCAAGCTCGCCGAGACCATCTTCAGCATGGGCGGCACCCCGCCCAACGGGACTGACCTCGAGCCCGGCGAGACCGGCCGTGGCACGACCGACGCCGAGATCCTCTTCCACACCCTCGGCCTCGAGCGCGACTACCGCGACGCCCTCGCCGACGAGATCGACGCGGTGCACCACCAGGAGCGCACGCGGGCCATCCTCGGCCACCTCCGCGACGGCAGCGAGACGCGCCTGGAGACGCTCCGCAGCCTCACCAACCGCCTCCCCCGCCCGGCCGGGTATTGACGCCCCCCGGATCCCGCGCCGCTCGACCGACCTCATGCAGACGGACCTCTCGACCCGCCCCACCGCTTCGAGCGATACGCGAACGGACGCCGTCGTCGTCTCGGGCATCCAGCCGTCGGGGGCGCTCCACCTCGGGAACTACTTCGGCGCCATCCGCCAGCACGTGGCCCTCGCCGACGACGAGGCCCGGCGACGCGAGGCCTACTTCTTCATCGTCAACTACCACGCCCTCACCTCGCTCCGCGACCGCGAGGCCCTCGCGCGCTACACCGTCGACGTGGCGCTCGACTACCTCGCCCTCGGGTTCGACCCGGACAAGGCCCACCTCTTCGTCCAGAGCGACGTGCCCCAGGTGACGGAGCTGGCGTGGATTTTCAACTGCCTCACGCCCGTCGCCCACCTCGAAAAAGGGGTCTCGTACAAGGACAAGGTGGCGCAGGGGCTCTCGGCGAACGCCGGCCTCCTCACCTACCCCCTCCTCCAGGCCGCCGACATCCTCATCTACGGCGGCGACCTCGTCCCCGTCGGCGCCGATCAGAAGCAGCACATCGAGATCACGCGCGACACGGCCTCGCGCTTCAATCAGGCCTTCTGCCCCGAGGACGATCCGCTCTTCCCCCTCCCCGACCCCCTCATCCTCGACGACGTCGCCGTCGTGCCTGGTCTGGACGGGCGCAAGATGTCGAAGTCGTACGACAACACGATCGGCATCTTCGACGAGGGCAAGGCGCTCAAGAAGAAGGTGATGAGCATCGTCACCGACTCGACGCCGCTGGAGGCGCCGAAGGACCCCGAGACCGACAACGTGTTCGCGCTCATCAAGCTGTTCGCAACCCCCGAGCAGCGCGAGGAGATCGCGGCGCAGTACCGGGCGGGCGGCTACGGCTACGGCCACGCCAAGAAGGCGCTGCTGGGGATGATCACCGACGCCTTCACCGAAGCCCGTGAGCGGCGCCGGGCCCTCGCTGAGCGCCCGGGCTACGTCCGCGACGTGCTCCACGCCGGAGCCGAGGCCGCCCGGAGGAAGGCCGAGGCGTTCATGGAGCCCGTCCGCGAGTTGACGGGCCTCGTCACCACGCTCCCTTGATCCTTGTCCTCGACAACTACGACTCCTTCACGTACACGCTCGTCCACCTCGTCGAGCGGGCGGCGGGGGAGGTGCGGGTGGTGCGGAACGACGCCGTGTCGGTCGAGGACGTCGTGCGCCTGGCGCCGGCCGGCGTGCTGATCTCCCCCGGCCCCGGGCACCCGGACGACGCGGGCATCTCGGAGGCGCTGATCCGTCGCCTCGGCGCGACGACGCCGATCCTCGGCGTATGCCTCGGGATGCAGGCGCTGGCCGAGGTCTACGGCGGACGCGTCGGGCTCGCCCCGGCCCCCGTGCACGGCAAGACGAGCCCCGTCCGTCACGACGGGCGCGGGATCTTCCGCGGGGTGGCGCAGGGCTTCCTCGCCACGCGCTACCACTCGCTCGTGGTCGACCCGGCGTCCCTCCCGGACGCCCTGGAGGTGTCCGCCTGGACCGACGAGGGCACGATCATGGGGCTCCGCCACCGAGCCCTCCCGGTTCGGGGCGTTCAGTTCCACCCCGAGAGCGTGCTGACCACGGAGGGCCCCCGCCTCATCGAGAACTGGACCCGCTCCGTCCTCCGCGCCCCCACCGCCCCGGCTCCCTTCGTAACCCCGGCCTCCTGACGACCGCCCCCCCGTGCTTCCAAAAATCAAGCTCTCCGGCATCACCCGCCTCGAAGACGCGCGCTACGCCTCGGCGATGGGGGCGGCGTACCTCGGGTTCGACCAGGACCCGGAGAGCCCCCGGTACGTCTCGCCCGAGCAGGTCCGGGAGATCATGGAGTGGGTGAAGGGGCCAGAGCCCGTGGGCGTCTTCACCGACGAGGCCCCAGAGACCATCAACCGGGCCTGCGAGACGGCGGGCTTCCGCCTCGCCCAGCTCGACGGCCACGAGCCGCCTGAGGTCTGCGGTGCCGTCGCCATGCCCGTCGTCAAGACGGTCCGGGTGCAGCACGACGCCTCGGCCGAGCAACTCCGCAGCCTGACAGCGGTCTACGCCGGAGTGGCCCCGTTCACCCGCCTCGACACCTCGCGGACGAGCCTCTGGGGGGGGCCGGGCGAGAGCCTGAGTTGGCGGATCGTCCGCGCCCTCGCCGCCGACACTGATCTCTTCCTCGCTGGGGACCTCACCCCCGACCACGTCGCCGAGGCCGTCGCGGCCATGCGCCCGTACGCCCTCGACGTGGGCCCCTCGCTGGAGGAGGCGCCTGGCGTGATGGACTTCGACCGTCTGGGGACGTTCTTCGATGCCTTCCGCGCGGCGGCCGACGCCGCCTGATCCCGCCACCGATCCATGGACCCGTTCGCCGTCGTGACCTGGGAGCGAGACGGCTACGTGGTCTCGACCGACCCGGACCGGCTGGACCTCGGCGTCGTCCACCGCTACCTCTCGGAGGCCTCGTATTGGGCCCGCGGGGTCCCCCGCACCGTCGTCGAGCGCTCGGTCGCGAACTCGCTCGCGTTCGGCCTCTACGCGGTGGAGAGCGGGACCCAGGTGGGGTTCGCCCGCGCCGTCACCGACCGCGCCACGTTCGCCTACCTCGCCGACGTCTTCGTGCTCCCGGCCCACCGCGGCCGCGGCCTCGGGCGGTGGCTCAACGCCTGCGTCCTCGACCACCCCGACCTCCAGGGCCTCCGCCGGCTCCTCCTCACGACGCAGGACGCGCACGGGCTGTACGAGCAGGTCGGATTCGTTCGCGCCCCCTTCCCCGAGCGGTTCATGGTGATCGACCGCCCCGACCTGTACCGTTCCGAGCCATGAGGCCGATTTCACTGAATCGGGACGGGATGCGCAGATGCCCGGCCGGCCTGGCCCGTTCGTAGTCCCCAGAGGCGCCTGACTCCGCCGCCCCCGCTCCCGCCGACTGATCGACGCATGCTCCGCCCCCTCCTCCTCCCCCTCGCCGCCGCCCTCACCCTCGCCGCCTGCGACGCCCCCGTGGAGCGGCGGCTCCCGAACGCCATCGGCGAGGCCGGCGAGATCCTCGTCGTCACCGACTCGGCCACCTGGGCCGGGCCCGCCGGCGTGGCCCTCCGCGAGACGCTGGGCCGCTCGATCGCCCCGCCCCTCGACATCGCCGACTTCTCGCTGCGGCGGCGCGACCTGACGGGGACGTCGTTCCCGTTCCTCCGCTCGGCACGCCACCTCATCTTCGCCGCCCCCCTCGACGACACCTCGGCCGTCGCGCGCTTCCTCGAGGCGCGCATGGATTCGGCCGGGGTTCGGGTGGTGCGTGCGGGAGGCGGCACCTTCGTGGCCCCGCGCCGCGACGTGTGGGCGAGCGACCAGGCCGTCATCCTCGCCGCCGCCGGCTCCGACTCCCTCCTCGCCGGAGCGCTCCGCCAGAGCGCCGACACCCTCCGCGCCCTCTTCACCGACCTCACGATGGCGCAGGTCCAGGACGACATGTTCGAGCGCGGGCGCCAGACCCGGCTCGAAGACGAGCTGCTGGCCGCGCACGGGTTCGCCGTCAACGTCCAGCACGACTACTTCGTCTCGCAGGACACGACCGCGGCCCCGGCGGGGCTCCCGGGCCACTACGTCCGCCTCCGGCGCGTGCTCTCCGACACCTGGCGCGACCTCTGGGTCTACTACGAAGAGGCGCCCTCCGAGACGCTCGACCCCGCCTATGTCGAGACCGTGACGGACCAGCTGCTGGAAACGTTCGTGCGCGGGGCCTACGACTCCTCCTACGTCCAGCTCGACCGGCTCCGGCCGCTCCGCGTGGACACGACGAGGCTGGGCGACCGAGCGGCACAGCAGACCCGTGGGCTCTGGACCATGACCGAGGACTTTATGGGCGGCCCGTTCGTGCGCTACAGCTTCTACGACGACGCCCAGTCCCGGCTCTACGTCGTGTTCGGGATGGTCTACGCCCCGCAGCACCGGTTCCGCGGCAACAAGCGGGAGTTCCTCCGCCAGCTCGAAGTCGTCGCGCGCACGTTCCGCACCGCCCCCGCCGCGTCTCCTGCGTAGCTTCGTTCCCCACGCCCCTCCCTCTGCATGAAGAAGCGCCTCCTCGACCTCGCCCACGCCCGCAGCGGCGACAAGGGCGACGCCGTCAACGTCGGCCTGATCGCCCGCGACCCCGCCTACTACGACTTCCTCCGCGAGGCCGTCACGCCCGAGCGGGTCAAGGACCACTTCGGGCCGGCCATCGGGGGGCCGGTGGAGCGGTTCGAGCTCCCCAACCTCCACGCCCTCAACTTCCTCCTCCACGAGGCGCTCGGCGGGGGAGGCACCGTCTCCCTCAAGCTCGACGCCCAGGGGAAGACCTACGCCGCCCGCCTGCTCCGCATGGAGGTGGACGTCCCGGAGGGTCTCCTCTCGTGAGCGTGCAGCGTCTCGTGAGCGTGTGGGGGCGCCTGCTCCTGACGGCCCTCGCGCTCACAGGCTGCGGCGGCGCGACCGACGAGGCGCCCCCCCCGGACCCCGAGCTCGTCGCGGCCCTCGTCCCTCTCCATCTCGCCGACGCCCGCGCCGAGGCCACCGGCGAGTCCCGAGATAGCCTCCGCGCCGCGGCCTACGCCCACGCTCGCCGCGCCACCGGCCTCGACTCCGCCGCCCTCGCCGCGAGGCTCGACGCGGTCGCCGGCCGCCCCGCCGAGGCGGCGGTCCTCTTCCAGAGCCTCCAAGACAGCCTCGCCCTCCTGCGCCCCTGACGAGCGCCTCCGTCCCAACCCGCTGCCATCCCCCACCATGCACATCCAGGTCTTCACCACGGGCGGCACGATCGACAAGCTGTACTTCGACGCCAAGAGCGAATTCGCCGTGGGCGAGCCGCAGATCGCGGAGATCTTCAGCACGGCCGGGGTCAGCTTCACCTACGACGTCGAGGTGCTCATGCGGAAGGACAGCCTGGACCTCACCGACGACGACCGCGCCCTCGTCGCCGAGCGCGTCGCTGGAGCCGAGGCCGACCGCGTGCTCCTCACGCACGGCACCGACACCATGGTGGAGACGGCCAAAGCGGTGGCCGCAGGGCTCGGCCCGGAGCCGACGAAGACCGTCGTGCTCGTGGGCTCGCTCACCCCGGCCCGCTTCAAGGCCACCGACGCCGAGTTCAACGTCGGCTTCGCGGCGGCGGCCGTGCAGGCGCTCGCCCCCGGCGTCTACGTCGCCATGAACGGCCGGGTGTTCCGGCCCGACGCCGTGCAGAAGAACCGAGCCCTCAACCGCTTCGAGCCCGCAGCCCCCGCGTCGCCGTAGCCGCGATCGGGAATCCCCTGGCCGGGGACCTTTTTCCGTTCGCCCAAGGTCCACCGTTTCTCCCTCCCGCAGCGGATGCTAAAAGATTAGCTTACGCTGTTCTACCCCCAGACCCGCGTCTCCCTCCTGATCCATGCGCCTGACCCCACTCGCCCTCCTCCTCGCTCTCCTGACGGCCGCGCCCGCCGTCGGCCAGAGCCTCACCGCCTGCGACGGCGGCTTCGCTGAAGGCTACCCCTGCTCCGGGATCGACCTCTTCGAGCGGCTCCCGCTGTTCACCTTCGGCGCCTCCGACGGCAACGACATCTGGGGCTGGGCCGACCCGCAGGACGGCAGCGAGTACGCCCTCGTCGGGCTCAGCAACGGCACCGCCTTCGTCGACGTCACCGACCCGAGCGACCCGGTCTACCTCGGCCTCCTCCCCTCCGCCACGTCCTCCTCGACCTGGCGCGACGTCAAGACGATCGGCAACTACGCCTACATCGTGAGCGAGGCGAGCGGCCACGGCATGCAGGTGTTCGACCTCACCCGGCTCCGCGACGTCCAGAGCCCGCCCACGTTCTTCACCGCCGACGCCCGGTTCGGCGGCTTCGGGAGCGCGCACAACATCGTCGCCAACGACGAGAGCCACTACGTCTACGCCGTGGGCCAGAACGCCTGCGCGGGCGGCCTCTACATCGTGGACGTCAGCGACCCGCTGAGCCCGCAGCCCGCCGGGTGCTACGACGGCGACGGCTACACCCACGACGCCCAGTGCCTCACCTACGACGGCCCCGACACCGACTACGCCGGCCGTGACATCTGCATGGCCTCCAACGAGGACCATCTCGCCATCATCGACGTCACCGACCCCGGCGCCCCCGTCCTCATCAGCCGCGGGTTCTACCCCTCTCCCGGCTACACCCACCAGGGCTGGTTCACCGAGGACCGTCGCCACTTCCTCATGAACGACGAGCTCGACGAGATCTTCGGCTCGGCCGCCAACACGCGGACCATCGTCATGGACGTCGAGGACCTCGACGACCCCGAGTTCGACTTCTTCTACTTCGGGCCCCTCCAGACCTCGGACCACAACCTCTACATCCGCGGCCAGTTCGCCTTCCTCTCCAACTACACCGGCGGGCTCCGGATCGTCGACCTCTCCGACATCGACAACGACAACCTCGTCGAGGTCGCCTCCTTCGACACCTTCCCGTCGAACAACGCCGACGGCTTCGACGGGCAGTGGAGCAACTACCCGTTCCTCCCGAGCGGGAACCTCCTCGCCAACGACGGCGACACCGGGTTCTTCGTCCTGAAGGCGAGCGAGCTCGCGCTGCCGGCCGAGCCCGAGGCCCCCGGCCCGCAGGGCTACGCGTTGGGCGCGCCCTCGCCCAACCCCTTCACCTACGGGACCACGCTCCAGCTGACCGTCGCCGAGACGCAGTCCGTCCGCGCCGAGGTGTTCGACGTGTCCGGCCGCCGCGTTGCCGTCCTCCACGACGGCCTCGTGGCCGTCGGCAGCCCGCTGGCGCTCCGGCTCGACGCCGACGCCCTCCCCGCCGGGCTCTACCTCGTCCGCGTCACCGGCGAGGACTTTACCGCCTCCCGCCGCGCCTCGCTCGTCCGCTGATCTCGACCGCTCTCGTCATGCGCCCCGCCTCCCGACCCGCACGCCTCGCTCCTGCGCTCGTCCTCCTGACGCTCCTCGTGGCCGCGGGCCCGGCGCAGGCCCAGACCTCCTGCGTCGGCGGGACGGCGGGGACCTACGCCTGTGAGGGCGTGGACCTCCTCGCCAACCTCCCCCGCTCAACGTTTACCCCGGACGCGCCCACGCGCAACAACGACCTCTGGGGCTGGACCGACCCGCAGGACGGCAGCGAGTACGCCCTCGTCGGGCTCAACAACGGCACCGCCTTCGTCGACGTCACCGACCCGATGACTCCGGTCTACCTGGGCAAGCTGCCCACGGCGACGTCGACGGCGACGTGGCGCGACATCAAGACCTACGCCGACCACGCCTTCATCGTGGCCGACGGCGCCGGCGCGCACGGGGTGCAGATCTTCGACCTCACCCGCCTCCGCGACGTCCAGAGCCCGCCCGTCGTCTTCACCGCCGACGCCAACTACAACGGCGTCTCGGGCAACCGGCCCAACAGCTCGCACAACATCGTGATCGACACGGAGGCCGGGCTCGCCGCCCTCGTCGGCTCCGACGACTGCGCCGGCGGCCTCCACCTCGCCGACCTCACCGATCCGGTCAGCCCCACCTTCCAGGGGTGCTACTCGGGCAGCGGCTACACCCACGACGCCCAGTGCCTCACCTACAGCGGCCCCGACCCCGACTACGCCGGGCGGCCGATCTGCGCCGGGTTCAACACCGACCGCGTCGTGTTCGTCGACGTCTCGGACCCCACCAACCCCACCCTCATCAGCGAGGGGTTCTACCCCTCCCCCTCGTACACCCACCAGGGGTGGTTCACCGAGGACCAGCGCTACGTCCTCGTCGACGACGAGATCGACGACTTCATCTCGGCCACGACGCGGACCATCGTCCTCGACGTCGAGGACCTCGACAACCCCGACTTCGCCTTCGCCTACTTCGGGCCGCTGGAGGTCACGGACCACAACCTCTACGTCCGCGGCCAGTACGCCTTCCTCTCGAACTACGAGGGGGGGCTCCGGATCGTCGACCTCTCCGGCATCGACAGCGGCACGCTCGTCGAGGTGGCCTCCTTCGACACCTACCCCCAGGGCAACGCGGAGTCCTACAACGGCCAGTGGAGCAACTACCCGTACTTCGAGAGCGGGACGATCATCGCCAACGACCGCGACAACGGCCTGTTCGTCCTGGAGGCGTCGGGGATCGCCCTCCCGTCGGAGCCGGCGGCGCCCGCCGCGGCGCCCGTCTTGAGCGCTCCCGTGCCCAACCCCTCCTCCGGGCGGAGCGCCGTGACGCTGACGGTGCCCGAGCCCGTGGAGATCGTGGCGGAGGTGCTCGACCTCCAGGGCCGCCGCGTGGCCCTGGTCTACGAGGGCCCCGCCACCCCCGCCGCCCCCCTCGCCCTCACCGTCGACGGCCGCGACCTGCCGTCGGGGCTCTACCTCCTCCGGGTCACCGGCCCGCGGTTCACTGCAACCCGGCGGCTCTCCTTCGTACAGTAGCGCTGATCGCCATCCACGGTACGCCATGACGCTCCGCACGCTCCTCGTCCTCGCCGCGGCGCTCGCCGCGGGCGCAGCCCCCGCCCAGCCCCTCCCCTGCACCGACGGGCAGGCCGGCGACTACGCCTGCGAGGGCTTCGACCTCCTCGCCCACCTCTCGCTCGCCGACTTCGACGCCGGCTCCGGCAACGACATCTGGGGGTGGACCGACCCCGAGACCGGTCGGGAGTACGCGCTCATGGGGCTCAACGACGGCACCGCCTTCGTCGACGTCACGCAGCCGGCGCAGCCGCGCTACCTCGGCAAGCTCCCCACGGCCACCGAGCCCTCGCAGTGGCGCGACATCAAGGTCTACGCCGACCACGCCTTCGTCGTCAGCGAGGCGCCGGGCCACGGGATGCAGGTGTTCGACCTCACCCGCCTCCGCGACCTCGCCCCCGACGCCGACCGCCGCTTCGACGCCGACCTCACCTACACCGGCCCCTCGGACACCCCGCTCGGCAGCGCCCACAACATCGCCATCAACGAGGACACCGGCTTCGCCTACCCCATCGGCGCGCAGGAGTGCGCCGGCGGCCTCTACATGGTGGACATCCGGGACCCGATGGCCCCGGCGTTCAAGGGCTGCTTCTCCGACGACGGCTACTCCCACGACGCGCAGTGCGTGGTCTACGAGGGGCCCGACACCGACTACACCGGCCGCGAGATCTGCGTCGGCTCCAACGAGGACACCGTGACGTTCGTCGACGTCACCGACAAGAGCAACCCGGTCCTCCTCGGCAAGGGCACCTACCCGACGCCGGGCTACACCCACCAGGGCTGGTTCACCGAGGACCACCGCTACTTCATCGCCGACGACGAGCTCGACGAGATCCAGGGCTTCTCGGACGCCACCCGCACCATGGTGTTCGACGTCCAGGACCTCGACGCCCCCGAGCTCCTCACGATCTACGAGGGCCCCCTCAACAGCTCCGATCACAACCTCTACGTCAAGGGCGACGCGGTCTACATGGCCAACTACACGTCGGGCCTGCGCGTCGCCGACCTCTCCCGGATCGCAGACGGGGTGCTGACCGAGACGGCCTCGTTCGACATCTACCCCCAGACGGACGACCCCCAGTTCAACGGGGCCTGGAGCGTCTACCCCTACTTCGACAGCGGCACCGTCATTGTGAGCGGGATCGAGGGCGGGCTCTTCGTCCTCCGGCCCTCGGCCGCGGCCACCCTCCAGCTCACGCGGTTCGAGGCGACGGTCGACGAGGGCGCGGCGCACGTCCACTGGGTCCTCGACCAGCACTCGGGCGCCCCGCTCACCCTGCAGCGCCGCCACGGGGACGGCCCGTACCTCTCCGTCGCGACGGTGGGCGCGACGACCCGGCCGGAGTACCGCGTCGAGGGCCTGAGCCCCGGGCCGCACGCGTTCCGCCTCGTCCAGCTCGGCGCCGACGGCCGCATCCAGGTGAGCGCCCCCACCGAGGTGACCGTCGCGATGCCGGAGAACTACCGGCTGTCCCAGGCCCATCCGGGGCCCGTCCCCGGCACCATGCGGGTGGCCCTCACCGTCGCGGAGACGCAGCAGGTCCGCCTCGACCTCGTGGACGGCCGCGGCGCGCGGGTCAAGACGGTGTACGACGGCGAGGTGATGGCGGGGCACGCCATGCCCTTCGAGGTCTTCGGCGACGGCCTCCCGTCCGACGCGTACACCCTCCGCGTGACGGGCGAGACGTTCGAGACCGAACGGGTCCTCTCGAGCTACGACACGAGCGCCGTCCCCTCCGGGCGCTGATCCTGCCGAGCGCCAGAGCCGAGGGCGCGGAGGTCGTCTCCGCGCCCTCGGTTAGTTTCCGCCGTCCTCCCCGCCCGACCTCGCGCCCCGTGCCCTTCCACTCTGTGCTCCCGCTCGCCCTCCTCGCGCTCTGCACCGGCGCCCTCGCCCAGACCCCCTGCGACGGCCCCGCCGTCGATCCCGTGGACGGGACGCTCTACCCGTGCGAGAACGCCGCCCTCCTCGGCCGCCTCCCCCTCCTCGACATGGGCGTGGCGCTGAACGGCGCGAATCCCTACCGGGGCAACGACATCTGGGGCTGGACCGACCCGCAGACCGGTCAACGCTACGCCCTCGTCGGCAACCAGAGCGGGACGTTCTTCGTGGACGTGACCGACCCCGCCGACCTCCGCCCCCTCGGCGCCCTCCTCACCGAGACCGTCCCGACCACCTGGCGCGACATCAAGACCTACGCCAGTCACGCCTTCATCGTGGCCGATGGTGCTGGCGACCACGGGATGCAGGTGTTCGACCTCACCCGCCTCCGCGGTCTCTCCGCGGACGCCGACCGCCGTTTCGATGCCGACGTCGTCTACTACGGCTCGGGCAGCAACACCATCGACAGCGCCCACAACGTCGCCGTCAACGAGGACACGGGCTACGCTTACATCGTTGGCGCGAGCGACTGCGCGGGCGGGCTCCACATGGTGGACATCCAGGACCCGACGAGTCCCACCTTCGCGGGGTGCTTCTCGGCCGACGGCTACACCCACGACGTCCAGTGCGTGGTCTACAGCGGCCCCGACGACGACTACACCGGGCGAGAGATCTGCCTGGCGGCCAACGAGGACGACATCGCGATCGTGGACGTGACCGTGAAGTCGAACCCCACGCTTGTGGCTCACGCCTTCTACCCCAACGTCGCCTACGCGCACCAGGGCTGGCTCGACCCCTCGCACCGCTACTTCGTCTCCAACGACGAGCTCGACGAGATCTCGGGGTTCGTCCCCTCCACCCGAACGCTGCTGTTCGACTTCGCCGACCTCGACGCGCCCGAGCTCCGCTACGAGTACTTCCACCCCACCCAGGCGACGGACCACAACCTCTACATCCGCCGCAACGTGGTCTTCGAAACGAACGACAAGGCCGGCCTCCGCCTCCTCCGCCTCGGGACCGAGCCGGCGCTGGCGCCCCTCGCCACGATCGGCTACCTCGACACCTACCCCGAGAGCGACCTCAACGGGTTCGACGGGGCCTGGAGCGTCTACCCCTTCTTCGGGGACGACACGCTGCCGATCACGAGCATCGTGAGCGACCGGACGCGCGGCCTCTTCGTCGTGGCCGGGCCGTTCACGACCGGCGCCGGCGACGACGTGCCCCTCGCCGCCGACGATCCGCTCGGCCGGGACGATCCGGCTGACGCCGTCCGGTTGTCGGTTGCGCCCAACCCCTTCAGCGTGCAGACGACGCTCTCGGTCACGGTGGACGCCTCTCAGTCCGTCCGCGTCACGCTCTACGACGCCCTCGGCCGTCAGGTGGCGACGCCGTTCGCGGGCCTCTTGCCAGCGGGCGTCCCCCAGGCCATCCGCGTGGACGGCGCCGATCTCCCGCCGGGCACCTACTTCGTCCGCGTCGACGGCGAGGGCGTGTCGGCCACCCGCCCCCTCGTGCGCGCACGCTGACGGGCACTACCGTGCGAGGGTGACGACGCGGGTGTCCGAGAACGCCTCCCCCACCGCCCGTACGGCGTAGACCCCCGCTGGGAAGCTAGAGCCATCGAACACGAGCCGGTGCGGGGTGCCTGCCGCCAGCGACCCGTCGTGGAGGCGCGCCACCTCCCGCCCGAGCGCATCGTGAACCGTGACCGTGACGCGCTGCGCCTCGCTGACCTGGAGCACAAACGCTGTCGCACCGTCAGCGGGGTTGGGACTCGGCATGCTGAGTTCGTGCGTGTCCTCCCTCGGTGAGAGGCCCGCTTCTGCGAAGAGATCGCCCTCGAACGGCTCCACGGTGAACGCCGCCTCTTCTCCGGTCGCGACCTCCGCGCCGGCCTCCCGCACCATCTCGTAGCGCTCGAACGTGATGAACCGCCGCGAGGCGAAGTCGCCGAGCTTGAACCGGACGTCGTA
>JAWWCA010000009.1:0-30458 GCA_033720695.1 Rubricoccaceae bacterium | reverse complement strand
TGGAGCCGCTCGACTTCCAGGGGCTCGTCGGATCACTGGACTACGCGTGCGACCTCGACCTCGCCGCCGACCGGATCGCCTCGGTGGCGTCGGCCCTACGATCTGACCCTGAGTTCTTGCCTACGCTGCAGCTGCGCTTTGGCGCGTTGGAGACGGCGCTCTACAACCTCACGGTATCCCTCCAAATACCGAGAGGCCAATTGCGAGAGATCGCGGGACTGTCGCCTCTCGCTCCATGATGCTCCGCCGCATCACCCAGCACGTCCGGGCGCGGACCCCTCCACGGGCTACCCCCTGGTACGTGTGGCCGAAGCACGGGGCACGGTGGGGTTCTTCTCGACTTCCATAGCTTGTCGGCGTGGCTGAGGCCGTGCCCGCGTGCTGCGGGTGAGCGGTCCTGCTGTGAGCCAGCAACCGGTGTACGAGGTCGTGCCATGACGAGGGTTCGTGTCCTTCTCGCTCCGCTCCTGCTCCTCGGCGTCCTGATGCTCGCGCCCCAGGCCCGGGCCCAGGTTCTGCCCGTCACGACTTCGTCGGAGGAGGCCCGTCGGCATTTCCTCCTGGGGCGGACGGCCGCCCACCACTACCAGTTCGCGGAGGCCCGGGAGCACCTGGACCGGGCGCTCGCCGCCGACTCCACGTTCGTCCTCGCCCTCCTCCACCGTGCGGGCTCGTCGTACCCGCACCAGCGCCGCCCGTACTTCGAGCGCGCGCTGGCGCACCGGGACGGCGTCTCCGACGGGGAGCGCCGCCTGGTGGACGCCTTCGTCGCGTTCCTCCACCCCGACCGCCTCGACGTGGACCGGGCCGTCGGCATCCTCACCGAGCTCTCGGAGGACTACCCCGATGACCCGTACTTCCCCGCCTACGTCGGCTTCCGGTACCGGAACGACCGGCGGTTCGCCGAGTCCGCCGAACAGTTCGAGGCCGCGCTCGGTCGCGACTCCGCGTTCGTCCAGGCGTACCACTGGCTCGGCACGATCGCGATGGCCCAGGAGGACTACGCCGCGGCCGAGGACCTCTTCCAGGAGTACCTCCGGCGCGCCCCCAAACGGTGGAGGGCCCACCACGCGCTGGGCACGCTTCGCCTGCGCCAGGGTCACGCCGCCGAGGCCGACGCGTTCCTCGACCGGGCCGCGGCCCTCGACCCCAGCGGTGAGGCCCGGAGCGGGGTGGGCTACGCGTATGCGACGGCCGGCAGGTACGAGGACGCCGAGCGCATCTTCCGCGAGAACGCGCGGCTCCACCCCGACGACCCGGGCGTCCACCACGGCCTCGGCACCCTTTACTCCCGCCAGGGCCGCTACGACGAGGCCGCCGGCCAGTACCGGCGCGCGCTGGAGGTTGACCCCTCGTTCGAGCCTTCCCGGGCTCCCCTCGCCCGCGCCGACATCGAGCGGAAGACGGCGGCGTGGGCCGACGCGATGATCGCGGGGACCGTGCCGGACCTTGTCCCTGACCTGTTCACGGAGGGTGCCGTTTTGATGGTGGCAGGTCAGCAGCACGAGGGGCGCGACGCCATCCTCGCTCACGCGGACGCGTTACCGGCCTCCGGCGGGGCCGTCTTCGATCTCAGCGACCTCACGGTGGTCGGGGACGTGGCCTACGGGGCAGGACGTTATACCGTCGAAGACCGGGAGGGAGGCGAGGGGGCGTTCCTGAAGGTGTGGCGGCTGGGGGCGGATGGGGAGTGGCGGATCGACCGGGTCATGTTCCAGTGACTCGGGCCGTGCCGCGCGCCGCCGAACCCGCGGCTGCAGACCGGCCCAGGGCTCCAGCGTCCTCGGCTCGTCCGGGCCTTGGCGCTACCTCCGCCTCGTTCGACCATCGCGGTCGCTGTCCTGGGCGGCTGAGCCGCATCCTATTCTGTAGCTGATGCCGCCGTCGATGGCTGATTCAGCCCCGGAGCATATTTTCAGGTTCCGTAGTCGTTTGCTCGTCCCATGGAACAACAAGCCAGCACCCCCCGGCGGCTCTACACCCTTGCTGGTGTCGCCGGAATCATGGTCGGGGTCTTCGTGCTCTCGTTCGCCTTCGTCGCGACGGGGGCCGGGATCGCGTTCGCCCCGGAAGTCCACGAGGGCGGCTCGATCGCCTACTGGATCGACAACGTGGTCGCCAATCCGGGGTTGTGGAAGGTTGCCATGTTCTGCATCACGGTCGGTTTCGGATCGATGTTCGTCTCGGGTTTCGCGTGGTTCAACATCCTGGGGCCGGAGCGGTGGCAGAAGTACGTCTCGCTCTCGGGGTACGTCATCGGCATCCCGATGGCGATCACCACATTCATGGACTACCACGCGCTCATGCAGCAGATCGCCGTGACCCAGCAGGGAGGCGTCGTGCCGGAGTCTCTGGCGCTACAGGCCAATTTGAGCGTGGAGAGCTGGTGGCTCGTGAGCTCCCTGTACGGACCCTCCTTCGTGGTCGTCCTCGGGACGGGATTCCTGTCTTGGAGCCTTCTGAAGGAAGAGCGCCTGCCCGATTGGCTCTGCTACTGGGGCATGGCCTGCGGCGTCATGTTCATCCTGTATCTGTTCCATGGCTACGTGCCCTTCTTGGAGGTGTTCAGCACGGGTGCGGGTCCGCTTCATATGCTCTGGTTTGCCGTGATGGGCATCGTGACCTTGCGCAATCGTTCTGCGGCGGTGCCGACTACGATGGAACGGGGAAGCGTAGTGGCGTCATCGCGTGCCACGTAACCCCCGCTGCGACCGACCGACCGTCGGAGCGTCCAGTTGTAGAGCCGCTCCGATCTGGCTCATCCCAGAGGTCCCCATGAGAACCGTTGCCCTGTTTCTCGTCCTCGGATCGTGGCTCTGCCCGGCTGCCGCTGCCCAGGAGGACTGGACGCCGGAGCAGCTCGACGTCTTGGCGGCGGTGCACGCCTACCTGGACGCCTGGAACCGCTCCGACGCGCACGCTCTCGCGGCGTTGTGTCGGGCCGATTGCGACCGCATCGACGCACGCGGCAACGTCTACCGAGGCAAGGACGCCATCTTCGAGCACTACGCGCGGGTCTTTGCGTCGCCTCCCCCTCCGGGCGTGACACGATCCCTCGCGTACGACGTGTTCTCGGTCCGCATCGTCGCTCCCGACGTTGCCATCGTGGACGCCCGGTACACGCTCCGAAGTCCACCGCCTCGCCCGGACGCCACCATCGAGGGCATGAACACGGTCGTACTCGTACGCACCGACGGCCGATGGCTCCGGGTGGCCCACCGCCAACGCGTCCCGACCTCTGTGGCGAGCGCACCCACGCGCAACTAGCGTCTCACCCCGAACCGCCTCGGGCGGGTCCGGGAACCGTCCAACCGACCTCGCCTCCCTCTCCCTCTCGACCTCCTCGGCTTGCGTCCACTCCGCATCCCTACCGTCGTCCTGCTGCTCGGAGCGGTGGGAGCCTGCGCCCCGGAGCGCCCTCCCACACCACAGGTGCCGTCCTCCCCCGAGGCGTTGGAGGCGGAGGCCCGCGCGTTCATGGACGCCTACGCCCGGGACCTCCGGGCCGGAGACGGAGACGCCGTGGCGGCACGCTACCGCCGGTCGGGCGCCTACCGCATGGGGCACGGGCGCAAGGTGTTCGCCCCGCACGACAGCATCCGGGCGCGCTATCTGGAGCGGTGGCAGGGACCGACGTCCTTCGAGTGGGGCGACCTCTCCTACGAGGTCCTCGGCCCGGAGGCCGTGCTGGTCACGGGCACGTTCAGGTGGGGGCGGGCGGACCCACTCGACGACCTGGTGTACTCGTACACCGCCGTCCTCACGCGCGAGGACGGCGAGCTTCGGCTCCTGCTGGAGGACGAATCGACGGACCCTCGGACGCTGGACTAGCGGGGCGCCTCCGGCCGCGGTGCGCGGGCCGTCCACCGTTGGAGCGGGGTGTTGCGGCGGAGGTAGAGCGGATGCCGGGGGTGGCCCGCCCGCGTGGTGCCGAGGCAGCGGAGGTCGCCCAGCCACGCCGCGACCGCCTCCGCCCGGCCACGGTGCGCCCCATGCACGCCCCACGCGGCGACCGTCACCGCGGCGCACCCGGCGTAGGCCGCGAGGTAGCGATCGTTCTCCGGCCCCACCGGATCGGCCGCGGCCTTCATCGCGCGCGGGTCGGTGGCCCGGTAGGCGAACAGGTTGAGCACGTCCACGCCGCCGGCCCCCCACCGCCGCGCGAACCCCACGATGCGCCGGATCGTGGGGTCGTCCCGTGTGGCATCCGCCGTGCTCGGGTTGAGGCCGATGAACACGACCCGCTCGCGCGCCGGGTCCCACGTCCGCGTCAGGAGGTAGCGGTAGCGACCGCACCTGGAGAACTCCGCGCCGCCCGCCGGATCTCCTGCTGATCCGAACCGGCGTGGGGCGTCGGTGTCCGGCGAGGGGAGCGGTCCGGGGGTGGGGCGTCGCGGGCTCATGCGGGAGGGTACGAACGGGACGGCCGGGGAGGCGGACGCCCCCCAGACCCCGCCGTATCTTCGCGTCCCCTCTTTCTCCAGACCTCTCCGTTCTCACCCGCCCCTCTCCGCCGATGACCGAGCCGTTCACCCGCGTCGAAGCCCTGCCCGAGCACGTCGGCGAGCGCGTCACGCTGAAGGGCTGGCTCTACAACAAGCGCGGCTCGAAGAGCCTCTACTTCCTCGAGCTCCGCGACGGCTCCGGCCTCGTGCAGTGCGTCGTCAACGAGGAGGCCGTGGACGCCGAGGCGTTCGAGGCCGCGGCCGAGGCCACACAGGAGAGCGCCCTCGAGGTCACCGGCACCGTCCGCGCCGACACCCGGCAGGTGGGCGGCGTCGAGGTCCAGGCCGACGGCGTGCGGCTGCTCGCGCGGGCCGAGGGCTACCCCATCACGCCGAAGGAGCACGGCGTCGAGTTCCTCATGGACCGGCGGCACCTCTGGCTGCGGAGCCGCCGGCAGTGGGCCATCATGCGGATCCGCAACCGCGTGATCATGGCCATCCACGGCTACTTCCAGGAGGAGGGCTACGTCCAGATGGACGCGCCCATCCTCACGGGCAACGCCGTCGAGGGGACCTCCACGCTCTTCGAGCTCGACTACTTCGACGAGCCCGCTTACCTCACGCAGAGCGGGCAGCTCCACGGCGAGGCCATGGCCCTCGCGCTGGGCAAGATCTACACGTTCGGCCCCACGTTCCGCGCAGAGAAGTCGAAGACCCGCCGGCACCTCACCGAGTTCTGGATGATCGAGCCGGAGATGGCCTTCTACGACCTCGACATGACGATGGAGGTCGCCGAGGAGCTGCTCCTCCGCGTCGTCCACGACGTGCTCCGCGACTGCCGTGCCGAGCTGGCGGTGTTGGAGCGCGACGTGGCGCTCCTGGAGCGCGTCAAGGGCCCGTTTCCGCGGATCTCCTACTCCGACGCCGTCGACCTCCTCCGCTCCTCGGAGACGCAGCGGCTCCTCGATCAGGAGGAGGCCGAGCTGAACGAGGAGCGGGCCGCGCTGGAGGCGGAGCGCGACGAGAACCGCGCCCGCTACGGCCAGGCCAAGAAGGGCGAGAAGCGCCGCATCGACGCCCGCGAGATCGAGATCAACGGCCGCCTCGACGCCATCGAGGAGGGCTTGCGCAACCTCCCGCAGTGGAAAGAGAGCGCCGCCGCCTTCGCGTGGGGGAGCGACTTCGGCGGCTCCGACGAGACCGTGCTCACGAAGCACTTCGTCCAGCCCATCGTCGTGCACCGCTTCCCGGCCGCCGTCAAGGCGTTCTACATGAAGCGTGACCCCGAGGACGACCGCCTCGCCCTCGGCATGGACGTCCTCGCGCCCGAGGGCTACGGCGAGATCATCGGCGGCGGCGAGCGGGCCACCGACCTCGCCTTCCTCCAGCGGCAGGTCGAGGCGCACGGCCTGCCCGAGTCGGTCTTCGACTGGTACTTCGACCTCCGGCGCTACGGTTCCGTGCCCCACGCCGGCTTCGGGCTCGGGCTGGAGCGCACCATCACCTGGATCTGCGGGCTGCATCACCTCCGCGAGGCCATCCCGTTCCCGCGCCTGATGGGCCGGCTCCACCCCTAGCCCCATGACCGAGCAAGGCAACCGCGCCCACTTCATGCGGATGGCGATCCGCAAGGCCCTCGAGGGCGTCCGCGAGGGCGGGAGCCCGTTCGGCGCCTGCGTCGTGCGCGGGACCGAGGTCGTCGCGTGCGTCCACAACGTCGTCCGCCAGAGCACCGACATCACCGCCCACGCCGAGGTCCACGCCCTCCGCCAGGCCTGCCGCACGCTCGACACCATCGACCTCACCGGCTGCACCGTCTACACGACGACCGAGCCCTGCCCGATGTGCTTCTCCGCCATCCACTGGGCGCGCTGCGACCGGATCGTCTACGGCACCTCGATCGCCGACGCCGAGGCCGCCGGCTTCCGCGAGCTCGCCATCTCGAACGAGACGATGAAGAGGCTCGGCGGCGCCACGCTCCAGATCGAAGGCGGCTTCCTCCGCGACGAGTGCCTCGCCGTCTTCGAGGCCTTCAACGCTCGGGAGGACAAGTTCCTCTACTGACGCGTCCCGCGCTCTCGCGTCACGACACCATGCCCCTGCCGCGCATCCCCTACCGGGTCGAGCCGCTCGACGAAGCGGCGCAGGAGCGCCGCGCCGAGGCGTTCTTCCAGCGGATGGACGCCCGCCGGTCCGTGCGCGACTTCTCCGACCGGCCCGTCCCCCGGTCCGTCGTCGAGCGCGCCATCGCGACGGCGAGCACGGCGCCGAGCGGAGCGCACCAGCAGCCCTGGACGTTCGTCGCGGTGAGCGATCCCGCGGTGAAGCGCCGGATCCGCGCCGCCGCCGAGAAAGAGGAGAAGGCGTTCTACCAGGAGCGCGGCGCCGAGGAGTGGCTGGAGGCCCTCGAACCCATCGGGACCGACTGGGAGAAGCCGTTCTTGGAGACGGCGCCCTGGATCGTCGTCCTCTTCGCGCAGCGGTGGGGGGTCCGGCCCGACGGCGCGAAGCGGAAGCACTACTACGTGCAGGAGAGCTGCGGCATCGCGGCGGGCCTCTTCATCGCCGCGCTCCACCATGCCGGCCTCGCCACGCTCACGCACACGCCCAGCCCGATGGGTTTTCTGAGCGAGGTGCTGGAGCGCCCGCCAAACGAGGCCGCCCTCATCCTCTTCCCCGTCGGCTACCCCGCCGAGGACGCCACCGTGCCGGACCTCCAGCGGAAACCCCTCTCCGAGGTCGTGGTCTGGAAGGAGTAAGCGTCCCGTCCCTCCGATCCTCACTCCCAACTCCCATGCGCTACTTCGTCACCGGCGGCACCGGCTTCATTGGTGGTACCCTCATCCGCCAGCTCCGCGGGGCCGGCCACGAGGTCGTCGCCCTCGTGCGCGATGTGACGAAGGCCGCGCCGCTCGAAGCGGTCGGCGTCGAGCTGGCGCAGGGCGACATCACGCAGCGCGGCACGCTCCGCGCCCCGATGATGGGGGCCGACGGCGTCTTCCACCTCGCCGCCTGGTACGAGGTCGGCACTGACCCCAGCCGCGCCGAGGCCATCAACGTCGAGGGTACGCGGAACGTGCTGGAGACGATGCAGGCGCTGGACATTCCGAAGGGCGTCTACACCAGCTCCCTCGCCGTCAACTCGGACACCGGCGGGCGGCAGGTGGACGAGGCCTACCGCTACGACGGCCCCCACCACAGCGTCTACGACGCGACGAAGTGGCGGGCGCACTGGGAGGTGGCCGTGCCGCTCGTCGAGCAGGGGCTCCCCCTCGTCATCGTGATGCCCGGAGCCGTTTACGGCCCGCGCGACACCAGCCAGCTCGGGGGTCTGTTGCGGTCCGCGGCCCGCGGCAAGCGCGTGACGCTCCCCGGCGGCGGCACCGGCCTCTGCTGGGCGCACGTCGAGGACATCGCGCGGGGCCACGTCCTCGCCATGGAGCGAGGGGCGCCGGGCGAGACCTACATCATCGCGGGGCCCTGCCACACCTACCGCGAGGGGTTCGAAGCCGCCACCCGGGCGGCGGGCACGCCGCTCAAGGCCGTGTTCGCGCCGCCGGCCCTCCTGCGCGGACTCGCGCCCGTGGTGGGCCGCGCCGAGAAGGTGCTCCCGGTGCCGCCCGGCCTCTCGGCCGAGGCCATGCGCGTCACCGCCGGCACGACGTACTACGGCGACAACAGCAAGGCGAAGCGAGAGCTCGGCTACTCGCCGCGATCCCTGGAGGAGGGCATGCGCGACACGTTTGGGTCGTGAGGCGGAGCGGGGCCCCGCCGCCCCGCCCGGCGCGCTACGAGATCCGCCGTAGGCTGTAGGCGATCGGGCCCGTCTTGCCGCCCGTCACGCGGTACTCGACGGCGTCGCCCTCCTGGAGGGAGGGCGCCTCGCCGCCGCGAACCGAGAACGGGATGCGCGTGCGGCCGTGCTGTTGCTGGACAAAGCCGATGCCGCGACGGGCATCGAAAGAGGTCACGTGTCCTTGGGTCATGGATCGGAGGGTGTCAGACGGTCGGGTGTTCGGCGGGGCGTACTCCCGGATCAAGCGCGGGATGCAGGCGCGCGAGGGAGAAGCCGTGGAGCCTCGGGGGCGAGGCGATGAAGACGACGGCGTTAGACCATCCCGCTCCGCTTCCGCACGAACCACTCGGCCGTGAGGCTGACGACGACGAGGCCGAGGAGGAAGGGGAGGTGGAGCAGGGGCGTCTCGCGCTCCTGCTCGATGGGCCGCGCGGCGAGGCGCCCTTCCTCGACGAGCCGTGCGGGAAGGTCGGCCAGCTCGTCCACGGGCACCACGCGCCCCCCGCTCCGCTGCGCCAGCTGCCGCATGAGGGCGGCGTCGGCACCGGGCTCGCGGAACTCCAGGGCGAGGGCGCCGACGGCGAAGGCGCCGCGGTCCTCTCCGAGCCGCTGCCCGGTCCGCTCCGCCTCCGCCACGTAGGTGTACGATCCCTCCGGGAGGACGCCCGCATCGAGGGCGTAGCGGCCGTTACCGAGGGGGCGCATCGTGAGCGGCGTCTGCGTTCCGTCCGGCGCCGTGATCGTCACCCGCAGGTCGGCGTCGGCGACGGGGTCGAGGCTCTCGTCGTAGACCTGCCCGCTGAAGGTCACCGGCTCCCGCTCGCCGAAGAGGGCGCGGCTGGGGCGGACGCGGACGGGCCGCCGGTCCTCCCGCGCCGTCACCCACCGGAGGAGGTTGTCCATGAGGCCGGGGTAGAACGCGCTGAGGTCGTCGAGGTCGGCGGGGAGGCCGGCCCAGCGCCACGACCCGGCGCCGAGCAGGGCGGCCGTGCGGCGCCCGCCGCTCGCGCGGACCGCCAGGAGCGGGGCGTCGAGGGGGACGCCCCGCAGGCGGACGGTCGCGAGCACGCGGGCATCGGGCGCGGGGACCCACCGGCTCGTGCTGTAGCTCAGGGGGGGGAGGCGGTCGAGCCGATCCGAAGACACGCCGGGCACCTGGAGCACGGGGTGGGTCGACCCCGCGGGCGTCACGACGAGCCCGGCCTCGTCAGTGCCGGGGCGGACGACGGCGGGGCTCGCCGGCAGGACGTCGCCGAAGAGGCGGCCGAGCGCGCCGAGGTCGGTCTGCGCGGCGAGGACGAAGAGGGCGGGGAGACCAGCCGCGACGGCCTCGGCCAGGGGCCCTGCCGAGGCCCCGGAGGCCGGCCCGGGGAAGCCCACGAGGACGGCGGCGTCGTAGCGGTCGAGGTCGGCCGGGAGGGCGCCCTCGTAGAAGGCGCCGGGGCCCCGCTGCGTCCGCACTGTGAGGTCCACCTGGGGGTCGGCTTCGAGCGCGGTGCGGAGGGCGCGGAGGTCCGGCGACGGGGCGCCCGCGACGAGGAGCACCCGCCGCCGGGTGTCGAGCACGCGCACGGCGACGGACTCGCTGTTGTTGCGGAACGTCGCCTCCCCCGGGAGACGCGAGACGACGACGGTGTAGCGGCGCAGGCCTGGCTGCGACGGCGTGACCGCGAGCTCGACCGTCGTCTCCAGCCCGTCGCCGGGCAGCGTGACGGCCTCGGAGGCGACCGTCCGCCCCCCCTCCACGAGCGAGACCGTGGCGGGCTGCCCGGCGAAGCCGCGTGCTCGGACTCCCACCCGGACCGGGAGCAGGCTGCCGAGGTAGGCGACCTCGTTCGTCACGACGCGGGAGAGCTGGACGTCCCGCTGCGCCGTCGTGTCGCCGACGACGGCGGTGTAGAGGGGGACGCGGGCCCGCTCGGCGAGGTAGAGCGGGTTGCGACCGGTGTTGTAGCGGCCGTCCGAGACCAGCACGATGCCGCGGAGGTTCTGCCCCTCCAGCCGGGACTCGACCGCCTGGATCGCGCCCGCGATGTCCGTCCGCTCCCCGTCGAAGGCGAGGCTGTCGCCCGCGAGCGGCTGGAGGTCGGCGGCGAAGCGGTAGAGGCGGACCGCGTCGGAGGAGGGGAGCGTGGCGAGGGCGGCGCGCACGGCCTCCGCCCCGGGAGGCTCGTCGCTCGTGCCCTCGGGATCGGCCGTGAGGCTCTCGCTGGCGTCGAGGAGGACGGCCAGGACCGGCGGCTCCTCGTCGCGCTCGACGTTCCGGAACACCGGCTCGAAGAGCAGCAGCACGACGACGAAGAGGGCCACGAACCGGAGCCCCACCAGGAGCCCCCGCCGCACGCCCGTCACGCGAGGCGTCGACCGGCCGTAGGTCCACCACGTCAGCGCGCCGGCGGCGGCGAGGGCGAGGAGGAGCAGGAGGGGGGACGCGGCGAGGGTGAGGTCCACCGGGGACGGGAGCGGGTGAGGGGAGAGGAGCCCGAGGTCTCGGCCCAACGTCCGAGCCGGGGAGGCTGTTGCGCCGCCGGGGCCGGTCCGAGGGAGTCAGGCGCGGAGCACGTCGCCGGAGAAGGCGCCCGGGAGGAGACGCTCGGGTGTCGTCGCCTCGGGCGGGGCCTCGCCCCGGTCCATGACGACGGGGACGCCCGGGGCCATCTCCGCGAGCACCTGCCGGCACGCCCCGCAGGGCGTGGCGTCCGCGGCCTGCGGGCACGAAAGCGTGAGCCGCCGGATCGACGTCACGCCGTGGCTCCGCGCCGTGACCAGGGCGACGCGCTCGGCGCAGAGCCCGCGCGTCCAGTCGGCGTGCTCCACGTTGCACCCGGGGACGAGGCGGCCGGCGGCGTCCTCCACCACGCAGCCGACGGGGAAGCCCGACTCCGGCACGAACGCCCGCGTGGCGGCGCTGCGGGCGAGGGCGACGCCGGACGCGTCGTCGATTGGCGCGTCGGCGTCGAGGAACGGGCTCAGCGGACCGGTCGGGTCGGGCAGGGCCACGCCATCGGCGACGAGGGCGTCTGGCGCGGCCCGGCGGAACGGCCGCCCCAGCGCCGACGAGAAGAACCACGCGGCGTCGTCGGGGAGGGGGCGCGTCTGCACGACCGCGACGACGTCGGCGCGCCCCGCGCAACGGGAGGCGTAGTAGGCCGCGAGGGGGGCGGGGACAAGGAGGGGATACGACGCGTTCTCGACGCGCACGCCCGGCACCCACGCTCCGTCGCTGAGGAGGAGTGCCGCCGCCACGGGGCGCTTCGTGTAGGGGACGTACGCCCGGTCGAGGAGCGGATCGGCGTGGCCGCGGAGGGTGTCGAGAACGGCGTCGGGCACCGGCAGTCGGTTGCGGGCGGGGAGGGCAGGGGGTAGCTTGTGGGCCGGCCGGGATGGCGAAACTGGTAGACGCAGCAGACTTAAACTCTGCCGACTCGCACGGGTCGTACGGGTTCGACTCCCGTTCCCGGCACCGCGCCTACCCCAGCACCGTGCGTGCCGGCAGGACGGGGGAGGCGGGCTCTCGCGGAGACGGCTCCTTCGGCACCGTGGGGAGGGGGTCGAGCGGGAGGCCGGCAGCGACCCACGCGCTCACCCCGCCGTCGAGGTGGTAGACGGCGACGTAGCCCCACTCGACCGCCACCTCGGCGGCCCCGAACGATCCCGTGCCCACCTCGTCGACGAAGATGAGGGGCGTGGCGAAGTTGGCAGGGAGATCGGACGCGGCGAGGCGGCCGGCGGGGCGGTGAAGGGCGAACGGGAGGGCGCCGTCGGCCCGGCGGGCGCGGTCGTCCCGGAGGTCCACGAGCACGGCGCCGGAGCGGGCGAGGGCGTCGGCCTCGTCGGCGGAGAGGGACCGGACCGCGCCGGGGGCCGCCACGGGGGCATCGGGGAGCGGCTCGTCGTCCTCGATGAGGACGGGGGCGAGGAGGTCGAGCAGCTCGTCCTCGCTGAGGATGCCGGTGTGGCGGGCGCGGAGGCGCCCCCGCCGGTCCACCACGACCGTCGTCGGGAGCAACTCGATGCCGCCGTAGGCCTCGGCGACGGCACCGTCGAGGTCAGCCACGAGGGGGTAGGGCGGGGCGTCGTGCACCCCGACCCAGGCCCGGAGCACCGACGGGGCGTCGTCGTCGGCCGCGATGCCCACGACGGCGAGGCCCTCGTCGCCGAGCGTCTCGTGGAGGGTGGAGAGGGCGTCCATCCCGTCGAGGCTGAGCTCGTTCCACGTCGCCCAGAAGTTGAGGACGACGACCTCGCCCCGGTGGTCGGCGAGGGTGAACGACCCGCCGGGGCCAGCGAGCGTGAAGTCGGGCGCGGGCGTGGGCTCGGTCAGCCCGTCGGTGGTGGGCACCGAGGCGCCGGGCCCGTCCGTCGCCACGCGCGGCGACGCGTCCGATGGGGTCGCCTCCCCGGAGTCCTCCCCCGTCTCGCAGCCGGCGGCGGCGAAGGCGAGCATGAGGAGGAGGACGCGGGTGCGCACGGATTCAGGCGGAAAGCTGCGTCGCCTCGCGGAGGCGGTCGGGGTCGATCGCGGTGTGGCTCTGATGAAACGTCACGCGACCCCCGTGGAGTACGAGGGCCTGGGGGGTTTCGTGGCGGACGCCGAGGCGCTCCGCGACGGCATCGGAGGCCTCACGGGCCTCCTGCACCACGACGACGTAGAGCGGCGCCTCGCCCTCCTCGGTGCGCTTGACCACGCGCGCGTGGGCCCGCGCCGAGACCGAGCACATCACGCTGTGCTTGAAGAGGACGACCGGCCGGGCGTGCGAGGCGTCGAGCATGGCCTCGACGTCGTCGGTCGTACGGATGGGGATGGGTCTGGGCATGGGGGAATCGTCGTGGGCCCTTCCGGCGGGCGGGGCGCAAGATAACGGAGAGCGCGGCGGGTCCTGGCTGCGGGCGGAGAATTTCGGGGCGGAGCCTGGACCGTGGGTCGTACGTATGGCCGGACCCACGTCCCCTCCGCGTTCCCTCCTACGCCCACCATGCCTGAAGCCCCCCCCACCGGTGCCGAGGCCGTCCGCTGGACCCTCGACGACCTCTACGCCGACGCGGACGCCCTCCACGCCGACCTCGCCCGTGCCGAGACGGAGGCCGAGGCCTTCGCCGAGCGCACCCGCGGGCGCCTCGCCGACCTCGGCGCCGCCGCCTTCGCCGACGCGATGGAGACCCTGGCCGGCCTCCACGACCGCACGGGCCGCGCCTACACCTACGCCTACCTCCACTGGTCCACGGCCACCGAGGACGCCTCGCGCGGGGCCCTCCTCCAGAAGGTTCGCGAGGCCTACACCCGCATCGGCCAGCACCTCATCTTCTTCGACGTGGAGTGGGCGGGGCTCGACGAGGGCGCGGCGAACGCCCTCCTCGACGCGCCTGAGCTGGCGCCGTACCGCCACCACCTCGAGCTGAAGCGCGAGGCGCGCGAGCACGTCCTCAGCGAGCCGGAGGAGCGGGTGCTCGCCGAGAAGGCCGTGACAGGCTGGAGCGCCTGGAACCGCTTCTTCGACGAGACGCTGGGGGCCGCGCGCTTCACGTACCGCGGCGAGACGCTCCCGCTCCAGCAGGTGCTCGCCAAGCTCCACGAGCCCGACCGGGAGGTCCGCGAAGACGCCCACCGCGCCGTCACCGAGGGGCTCGTCGCCCTCCGCCGCCCGCTCACCTACGTCTTCAACACCGTCCTCGCCGACCACGCGTCCACCGACCGCCTCCGCGGCTACGACCACTGGCTCGCGAGCCGCAACGAGTCCAACGAGATCACGCGCGAGAGCGTGGACGCCCTCGTCGAAGCCGTCACGGGGCGCTACGACCTCGTCCATCGGTTCTACGACCTCAAACGCCGCCTCCTCGGCCTCGACACCCTCTACGACTACGACCGGTACGCCCCGCTCGCCGAGGCCGGGGAGACGTACGACTGGGACCGGGCCCGCGAGACCGTCCTGGACGCCTACGGCGCGTTCGACCCCGAGATGGGGGAGATCGCGGGGCGCTTCTTCGACGGGGGCTGGATCGACGCGCCGCCGGAGCCGGGCAAACGCGGGGGCGCCTTCAGCCACGGGGCCGTGCCGAGCGCGCACCCCTACATCCTCCTCAACTACACCGGCAAGGTCCGCGACGTGCAGACGCTCGCGCACGAGCTGGGCCACGGCGTCCACCAGTACCTCTCGCGGGGGCAGGGCGTCTTCCACGCCGACACCCCGCTGACGACGGCCGAGACGGCCTCCGTCTTCGGCGAAATGCTCGTGTTCCAGCGCCTCCTGGGCGCCGCCGTGGCCGAGGACCGCCTCGCCCTCCTCGTCGAGAAGATCGACGACACGATGGCGACGGTCTTCCGGCAGGTCACGATGAACCGGTTCGAGGAGCGCGTCCACACGCACCGCCGGACGGAGGGCGAGCTCTCGTCCGAGGCCTTCGGCCGGCACTGGATGGCGACGCAGCGGGCGATGTACGGCGAGGCCGTGACGCTGACGGAGGGGTACACCCACTGGTGGAGCTACATCCCCCACTTCGTCCACACCCCGGGCTACGTCTACGCCTACGCCTTCGGCGAGCTGCTCGTCCTCGCACTCTACCAGCGGTACCAGGAGGAGGGCGACACCTTCCCGCCGAAGTACCGCGACCTCCTCGCCGCCGGCGGCTCCGACTGGCCGCACGTCCTCGTCGGCCGCCTCGGCATCGACCTCCGCGACCCCGCCTTCTGGAGCCGCGGGCTCGACGCCGTCGAGGCCCTCGTCGAGGAGGCGGAGGCCCTCGCGGCGGCGGTGGACGCCCCCGCCGCGGTGCGGGACGCGTAGCCGGCCGGGGGCTGCGAGGCCGTGTCGTGCGGGAAGAGACTTGACAGCGGGACCATCGGGTGGTAAGAACGGGAGGGCTTTCCCCTCGCGTTCATACCTTCGGTGAGCGCACCGCCCCCGACATGGAAGTCGAAAGCAAGTACATCGCTCCGAGCTCCGACGCCTTCGCGGCCCTCATGCAGGCGCCGGAGCTCGCCGGCTTCCTCCTGGAACCCCTGCCTCCGGCTCACCTCCTCGACGTCTACCTCGACACCGGCGCCGCCGACCTCCTCCGCCTGGGGTACGCCTTCCGGATCCGGGAGCAGGGGGCGGAGGTGCTCGCCACGCTCAAGAGCCTCGGCGGGGCGGCCGGCGCGCTCCACCGTCGCCTCGAGCTGGAAGCCGCCCTGGGCGGCCCCCTCGAAGACGGACGCCTCCCGCACATCCCCGGCGGGCCGCTGCGAGAGGCGCTCGACGAGCTGGTGGGCGACGCGCCCCTCCGCGAGCTGACCCGGATCCAGCAGTACCGCACGCCGCGCGTGGCCTTCGAGGGCGCCCGCCTCGTCGGCGTCCTCTCCCTCGACGTCGTCGCGCACCTGGCGGAACGGGGACCCCACGTCACGAACGAGGTGGAGGTGGAGCTGGCGGAAGGGGGCCGGGAGGAGGACCTCTATCGGCTCGATCCCGTCCTCCGCGCGCGCGGGTTGGAGCCCGCCGCGCGGTCGAAGTTCGAGCGGGCCGTGCTGCGGCTCCGCAACGGCCCGGGCGCCCCCGTCCTGCTCCTCCCCGACGAACGCGCCGCCCTCGACCGGCTCGCCGACGACGGCACCCCGCTCCACCGGCGCCGGGCCCGCGTCGTGCTCCTGGCGGCCCGCGCCCTCCGAACCGAGACGATCGCCAACAAGGTGGGCCTCAGCCCCTCGCGCGTACGCCACTGGGTCGAGACCTTCCGCGAGCGGCGGATGGACATCTTCGAGCCCGGCCCCGAGCGCGGCACCCCGCTGCTGTCGCGGCGCGCAGTGCCCGGCTACCGCGTCTCCGAGCTGGTGACGGCGGGGACGCCCACGCCGCCGCTCTTCCGCCACGAGCACTTCGACGAGGGGGACGTCGCCGGCGATGAGGCCACGGCGCAACCCGTGTTCTGGGCCGGGATCCACGACACGGACCCGCGTCCCGTCCGCACCCGCGAGGAATCGGTCGAGTTCGACCGGGTGCCCGTCGACTCGCCCGTGACAGAGGCCGCCGGAGACGGCGCCCCAGCACGGCGTCCGCTCCGCCGGACGCCCGAGGTCCGGGATCGGCCCCGCGACGCCCCGGACGTGAAGGCCGTCCTGGCAGACGACGCGCCGATGGGTTGGGGTGTTGGGGCCCGAGACGGCGACCTCGACCCCGACACGCTCGCGATCCCCCCCGCGCCCGACGTCGGTGGGGTCCCGCCCGTCTCGCTCGACCACCTCGTGCCGGAGGACGTCGCCAGCCTGGACGAGCTCCTGGACCTCTTCGACGGGGCGCCGGTGGCGACCCCGCGCCTCGGCCGGGACCTGGAGACGGTCGGGATCTCCTTGATCGAGGAGGAGCCCGATCCCCTCCCACTGCTCGCGTTCACGGGCGCCTCGGAGGCGACGGAGGACGCGGCTCCGCAGCGACCCGAGACGGCCGCGGCCGTACGCACGACGCGGACGGGCGCCCGTGCCCGCCCCTCCTTCGAGGCGGACGAGCCCGTCTTGGTCGCCGCCGACCGCGTGCTGACGCACGCCCGCGACTTCCTCGTCGGGGCTGCAGCGCGGCTCGCTGCGGAGCGCGACGCCGCGGCGGTCCGGCGGGCCCTGGTGGCGTCACACCGCGTGCGGATCGGGTTCGAGCTGTTCGAAGACTACCTCCCGGTTCGGCCAGTCCGTCGGTTGCACCGAGGTCTCCGACCCACCGCGCGTGCCCTCGACGGGCTCTCCGATCTCGACGTGCTCTGCGAGCGACTCGCCGAGGCGCAGGGCGCCGCCGGAGAGGCCTCGTCCGTCGCCCTCGGTACCGCCTTCGAGGCTGTCCACCGACAGCGCGAGGAGGCCCTCGAGGCGGTCCTCGCTCGTCTGGACGGCGGTGCCCACACGCTCTGGCTCACCCGGTACGACCGGCTCCTGGACCATCTCGCCGCGCAGATCGAGGCCGGGCTCGACCTCGGACGCCCGGAGGGGTTCGACGACTACGTCGACGTGGCGGAGGAGCGCCCGGCTCGCGCTCGGGTCCGCCACATGCTGGGCTCGGCGCTCTGGTCGCGGTACGAGGCGCTCCGCGCCTACGACCCCGTCGTGGCCTCGGCCGATCCCGAGTCGGAGCGGCTCCTCTACCCGCTGGGGGTCGCGTGTGCGGCGCTCCAGTACCTGATTGGTCTCGCCTCCGGGTGCTCCGGCGAGGCGGCGCGCCCGGCGTCCGACGCGCTCGCCGCCGTCGAGCGCCCTCTCGTGGCGCTCCACCAGCTCCGCGCGTCCGCGGACGCGCTCAGACCCCACGCCGAGGCGCCGCCCGTTGGGGACCTCCGGCGCCGCCTCGACGCGCACGCTGACGAGGCGCGTGCGGAGCTGGCCTCCCGATGGGCGGACGTTGCAGCCCCCTCGTTCCGGGAAGCGCTGGCGCGCGTCCTGGTCGGCATCGGGGGGTCGTGAGGCGGCGAGGGTCCCTCCTCATCGTGGTCGCGGTCCTGTCGGCCTGCGCGGCCCCTCCCGAGGCGGCGACCCCCGAGGCTGGAGCGTCCGCGGCGCCGGCCAGCGGGGTCGGCACCCTCTCGCCGGCGTTTCGCGACCACCGCATCGGACGGCGCCGGGGCGGGGGGGTGGCCTGCACGCCCGTGCCCGGAGACCTCCGCTACGTCGAGTCGATGGAGTACTTCGACGCCCCCCCGGTGACGTTCGGTCTCGACCCCGGGGACTGCGTGGTTGAAATCCGAACCGGCGTCGGAACCGGCGTCTTCGACCACGCCGTCGCGCTCACCATCCAGCGCCTGGGCGCGCCCGATGGCGAGGATCGGGCCCGATGCGAAGCCGGAGGGACCCCGCTTCAGAGCGTCTACTGGGATCGGCCCGAGGGGCGGTTCGAGGTCGTTCGCGCGGGGATCCCGGGGCTGCCCGAGTTCGTGCTCCGGCCGACGGGCGCCCCCCTCGACTATCCCCGCCTCTGCGACGGGCCGGTTACGCGCTGATCCCCCTGCACGGTCAAGGCCCCCACGCATGCCCCTCGACGACGCCGACCGCGTACAGAGACTCCGCGAGGATCCGCGGACCGACCGCACGATGGGGGAGCGGCTGGCCCGCTTCTGCGACGCTTTGCAGTGGCGCGTCGTGAAGGTCGTCGCCTCGCTCGACGAGCGCGCCGCCCTCGTCCAGATGCAGTCGGAGCGCGGCCGTGCGTGGACCGTTCGGGACGGGGAGGTGTTCGCCGACGGGGGCATCGAACGCGTAGCGGACGTGGGAGCGCAGCGAGGGGAGGAGGGGGCGCATCTCGCGTACGACATCGCCGGCCTCCGCATTCGCCTCCACCTCAGACCGGGGCCGACGGTCGGATTCGGGCTCTGGCATGTCGCCTGCCTCGATCGACCCACCGACTCCTGGTTCGGCGGGGGCGCCCTCCTCGCGGGCGAAAGAGCCCCCGAGGCGGCCGGTCCCTTCCTGGAGGCGTGGCGGCGCGTCTTCGACCGCCTCGACGTCGATGGCCTCGCGCAGTTCAGGGGCGCGGCCAAGGAGCGCCTCATTCAGCAGGGAGGCGACCCCTCGTCGGTCTGCGGCCTCCTTTTCGACCCTCTGCGGGTGGATCCCGAGGGAGCGTTCTTTCTCCTCCGCTCGGCCGGGCGCGCGTACCCCGGAATTCTCGCCTCCCTGGTTGCGCGCACCGAACGCCAGGCCGGCAGGACAGGGCACCGGGAGGCGACGAGCCCCTCCGCCCGACGGTCCGCGAGCGCGAGGGAGGGGCTGCGGGTTTTGTCGTTTCTCGACCCCCTCGCGAGCGTCCGGTGGGGCGGGGAGACGTAGACTCTACGACTGACAACACTTGACGCGGTGCGGCACTGTTGAGCCGTTGTAAATACGGGGTCTCTACCCTGAAACTTCAACCCGTTACGGCGTCGGCGGCCCCGTTCTATGACTTTATTGCCGTCGTGGGTCTCGTTCGGCACCGTGTGTGCGACGGGCTATTCGAATCCGGTTCCCCTCCTTGCAACGCCCCCGATTTGCATGACGGCACGTGAGTTCCTCAACGGGTTCAAGCGGGATGAGCGCCTCGTCACCGGCGCCTACTTCGGCGAAGAGCCCGTGCATGTGGAGCCGGGCGAGACCGTCGGCGTGGTGCTGATGAACGGGGGTGGGCCGACGTCGGTGGAGGCCATCGAGCCGTACCTCTACAACGTGCTCATGGACCCCGCTGTGGTCGACCTCCCGGTGCCGAGGATGATGCGGGATCGTCTGTGCCGGCTCCTGGCCCGTCGGCAGGCCCGCGCCGCGGGCAAGGACTACGAGCAGATCGGCGGGAGCAGCCCGCTCAACCGCCTCACCGAGGAGCAGGCGCGTGCGCTCGAGGTCCGCTTGAACGGCCGCTTCGGCGCGGCCTCAGGGGTGCGGTTCCGGACCTACGCTGCGTCGCGGTACTGGCGCCCGTCGAGCGAGGCGGCGGCCCGGCGGATGGCGCAGGACGGCGTCGACAAGGTGGTCCTCCTCCCCCTGTACCCGCAGTACTCCAAGACGACCACCGGGACCTCGCTCGCCTACTGGAAGGCCCTGGAGGAGCGGAAGGAGATCCCGACCTGGCCGACGTCCTTCGTCTACGAGTACGCCGCCCACCCCAAGCTCGTCCAGGCGCTCTCGGAGCGGATCGACGAGGGACTGCAGCGCTTCCCGGCCACGGTGCGGCCCCGGGTCCACCTCCTCTTTTCCGCGCCCGCCACGGCGCAGAAGGAGCTGAGCCGGTGGAAGGACCCGTACTGCTGCCTCGTGCACTCGACCGTCCAGCAGGTCATGGCCCACCGCGAGGGCCACGACCCCGCGCGTGCCTTCGAGGTCGCCTTCCGGGGCCTGGGCGGCGCGCAGAAGCGACTGACCCCATCGACCACGGACACCCTCGAGCGACTGGCCGACGACGGCCAGACCGCCGTCCTCCTCGTGCCGGTCGCCTTCGTTTCGGACCACGACGAGGCGGCCTTCGCCCTCGACATCGCCATCCGCGAGCAAGCCCTCCGCGACGGCATCGAGCACTACGAGGTCACGAGCGGGCTGAACTGCCACCCGCTCTTCATCGAGGCGCTGGCGGAGTGCGTCGCGGCGCAGCTGAGCCCGACGGCCGTCTCGCGCGGGGACGGGGCGGATGTGCTGCCGGCGGCGGTGCCGGCGCTCCCGCGCTACACGGTGAGCCGGCGGACGGTGCGGTGCCACCAGTGCCCCTTCGTCACAGAGGCGCACGACTGGAGCGGAGAGCCGGCCGTGCACGTCCCTGCCCCTGTGGCCTCGCCCGCCTCCTCTCCGACCCGCGCCTCTTGAGGCGGGGCGCTCCGCCCGTCGAGGGCTCTGGCTCCGCCGCCGTCCCCCGCCATGCTGCCGCCGTCCGAGCCGCTCCTCCGCACCCTCGCGGCCGTGCCCCCGTCCAGCCGGGTGCTGGACCTCGGGTGCGGCGCCGGCCGCCACACCGGCGCCCTCTCGCGCCTCGGCTTCGAGGTCTACGCTTGCACCCCGGACGCCGCCGACGTGACGGCGGCACGGGCGACAGTCAGCGAGGTGCTCGGCGACGAGGGCGCGGCGCGGGTGACGCCCGCGCGCCCGGAGGCCCTCGGCTACCCCGACGACTACTTCGACTGGGTCGTGGCCTTCCAGGCCTACGACGCGGCCGCCGACGCGGCGGCGCTGCAGGAGATGTTGGACGAAACCCACCGCGTGCTCCGACCCGGAGGGTGGGTGTGGGTGGCGGTTCAGGCGGACGTCCTCGGCGACGCGGCCTCGCCGGCCGACCTCACGGCGCGGTTCGAGGCGGCCGGGTTCGCGCTCGCGGAGCGGCCAGTGGAGGAGCGAGAAGCCGGGCGGCGCCTCCTGCGGGGCATCTACCGGAAGGTGGGGGCCGGGACCGTCGGCTGAGGCGGACTACCCGGGCGGGGGGCCGGCCGCGGTCGGCGTCACCATCCGGCCGCCGGGCCCCGTGGGCGGGAGGTCGTCGGTGTCCTCGCCCAGGACCTCGACGTCGTCCCCGATCACGTCCTCGACGTAGAGCATCTGGACGAGCACGATGGCGGTCACGGCGAGCGGCGTGGCGAGCGCGACGCCGAGCAGCCCCGTGAGTGCGCCCATCAGGATCTGGGCGAGGATGAGGATCGCCGGCGGCAGCGACACCACGCGCTTCTGCACGAGCGGCGTGATGAGGTTGCTCTCGATGAACTGCACACCGACGTAGAGCCCGAGCACCCACAGCACCATCGACGGCCCCTCCATGAAGGCCACCAGGACCGCGGGGATGGTGGAGGCGATGGGCCCGAGGAAGGGGACGAACGAGAACAGGAACGCGATGACGCCGAGCGTCAGGGCCAGCGGCACGCCGAGGATGAGGAGGCCCGTCGTCGTCAGCACGCCCACGATCAGCATGGCCAGGAACTGGCCGTAGAGCCACCGGCGGATGGCGTGGCCGATCCGGTGGGTCGCCTCGCGCATGCGCTGCCGACGAGGCCGGGGAAAGAGCCGGATCGCGTTGTCGAGGTAGAGGTGGGGGTGGACGGCGAGGTAGATCCCGACGAACCCGACGATGAACACGTTGGCGAGGGTGCCGAAGACGGTCGAGAGCGTGCCCGTGATGCGGCCGAGGACGCCGGAGGCGAGCCCGCCGAGGTCGCCGCCGCCCGGCATCTCGCTGAGGAGAGAGCGGGTCCAGGAGACCGACGCCAGCGTCTCACGGAGCGAGGCGTAGCCGGCCATGACAGCGTCGCGCATCTCGCCGGCCTGCGCAGCGATCTGAGGCCCGATCAGGAAGCCCGACCCGACGAACAGGCTGACCAGCCCGATGAGGACGACGCCCAACGCGGCGCCGCGACGCAGCGGGGTGCGGCGCACGAGGGCCATCGCCAGGCCGTCGAGGAGGACGCCGAGGAGGAGACCCGCGAACGCCAGCAGCAGGACGTCGACGGCGTAGAGCACGAGGGCGAGGCCCATCAGCATCGCGAGCACGACCGCGACGGCGATGATCACGCGCTGGACGTAGGACCGGTCCTGTGCAGAGGGGGCGGCCATGAGAGCGACGGGGATCAGGCGAAGAGGAGGTCGATCTTGCGGGTCTCGACGTTCGCCGCCGCCACCTTCACCCGGACCGCGTCGCCCAGCCGGATCGTCCGTCGCGTGTGCGTGCCGACGAGGGCGTAGGTGCGGGCGTCGTACTCCCAGTAGTCGTCCATGTCGCGGACGTGGACGAGGCCCTCGGTGAGGAGCGCCGTCATCTCGACGAACACGCCGAAGTTCGTCACGCCCACGACGACGCCGTCGAACGTGTCGCCGAGGTGCTGGGCGACGTACTCGACCTGCTTCAGCTTTACGCTCTCCCGCTCGGCGTCGGTCGCGGCGCGCTCGCGCTCGGAGAGGTGCTTGCACTGGGCCTCGAGGGCCTCGACGTCGGCCCCCTTGCCGCCCGCGGCGTAGCGCTTGAGGAGGCGGTGCGCGATGAGGTCGGGGTAGCGGCGGATGGGGCTCGTGAAGTGGCTGTAGTGCGCGAACCCGAGCCCGAAGTGGCCGATGTTGTGCGGGCTGTAGACCGCCTTCGACATCGCCTGGACGGCCGCCGTCTCGATGACGGGCTCCTCGGCCGTGCCCTTGACGTGGTGCAGGAGCGCGTTGAGCGCGCCGGGCTCCACGGTCCCCTCCGCCAACGGGAGCTGGTAGCCGAACGCGCGGACGTACTCGGCGAGGGTCTTGATCTTCTCGGCGTCGGGGACGTCGTGGACGCGGTAGACGAACGGCTTCTTCCGCCTCTTCCCCACCTCCTCGGCGACGGCGCGGTTGGCGAGGAGCATGAACTCCTCGATGAGCCGGTTGGCCTCCTGCCGCTGCTTCCGCACCACCTCAACCGGCCGGCCGTCGTCGCCGAGGACGACGCGGACCTCCGGGATGTCGAAGTCGATGGAGCCCGAGCGCATCCGCTTCTTCGTGAGCGTGCGGGCGAGCTTGGCCGCGAGCAGGACGTCGTCTTTGAGCGGGTGCTCCTGCGTGCCGCCGTCGATGATGGCCTGCGCCTCCTCGTAGGTAAACCGCTGCTGGCTGTGGATGACCGTCTCCACTATCTCGACGTCGCGGACGGCCCCGCGGGGGGAGACCGTCATCAGGCACGAGAACGTGAGCTTGTCCTCGCGCGGCCGGAGCGAGCAGACGCCGTTGGAGAGCTTCTCGGGCAGCATCGGGATGACGCGGTCCACGAGGTAGGTGCTCGTGCCCCGGGCGTAGGCCTCCTCGTCGAGCGCCGTGCCCTCGGCGACGTAGTGGCTGACGTCGGCGATGTGGACACCGATCGCGAGGTCGCCGCCATCCAGCCGCTCGATGTGGATGGCGTCGTCGAAGTCCTTGGCGTCGACGGGGTCGATCGTGAAGACCCGCTTGCCGCGGAGGTCGAGGCGGCGCGCCACCTCCTCCGCCGGGATCTCGACGGGGATCGCGGCGGCCGCCCGCTCCACCTCCTTGGGGAAGTCCGACGGCGCCCCGTGGGCGATGGCGACGGCGAGGACGGCCACACCGGGGTCGGAGCCCTTGCCGAGGACGTCGAGGACGCGCCCCTCAGGCGAGGCCTTCGGGTCGTCGAACAGGTCGATCGAGACGACGACCTTGTCGCCCTCCTCGGCGCCGTTGAACGCCTCCTTCGCGACGTAGATGTCGCGCGTGAGCTTGGGGTCGTCGGGCTTGACGAAGGCGAAGTGGCCCATCCGGTCGAAGGTGCCGACGGTCTGCTGCCGGCCGCGGGCGAGCACCTCGAGCACCTCGCCCTCGCGGCGGTGCCCATCGCGCCCCCCGCGCACGGGCGCGGCGAGCTCGAGGCGGACGCGGTCGCCGTCGAGCGCCGTCTTCATCCGGTGCTGTGGGACGTAGACGTCCTCCTCCAGGCCCTCGACCGCGGCGAACCCGAACCCGCCGGGGTTGACCGAGATCGTTCCCTCGACCACGTTGCGCCGCCGCGCCTTCTTGTACTGGTACCGCCCTCCCTTTACGCGGGCGATGAGGCCGGCTTCGTCGAGCTCCACGAGCACGTCTCGAAAGAGCTTGTAGCGCTTGTTGTCCTTGACGTTGAGGGACTTCGCGATCTCCTTGTGGCGGAAGGGGCGGTCGCCGTGGTTGCGGAGGAAGGAGAGGATCTGCCGCTTGAGGACGGCACGGGGACGGGCGTCGGCCATGGGGCGCGAGGTGCGGTGGGAGAGGAGCGACGCTCTTACGCCGGGACCGGCGCATCGGTTGTTGGGGGGGGGCTGAAGGGCGGAGCGGGTGGAGAATTGGTGGCTCGGGCTCACGAAGCCGTCACATCGCGTAGACGGGAACGCCGCGTGACCGTGGAGGTGCTAAATTAGCAGCACCGCCCGCAACCCCGCGCGATCTCGCCCCGTTCGGCCGATATTCCGACCATGCACCGCGCGCTCCCCCTCCTGCTCCTCCTCGCGCCCGCCCTCGTGGCGGCGCAGGACGACCCCAGCCCCCACTCCGACGCCGACCTCGTCAGCGACGCGCCGGCGGTGCGGCCGGGCGAGGCGTTCGAGGTCGCCCTCCGCCTCACCATGGACCCGGGCTGGCACTCGTACTGGCAGAACCCCGGCGACTCCGGCCTCCCGACTCGGATCGATTGGGCGCTCCCGCCCGGGTTCGAGGCCGGGCCGATCCAGTGGCCGTACCCCGAGCGCATCGAAGTGCTCCCGTTCGTGAGCTACGGCTACTCCGACGAGGTGCTCCTGCCCGTCCGGATCACGCCGCCGGCCTCCCTGGACGCGCCGGAGGTGACGCTCGCCGGGACGGCGTCCTGGCTGATCTGCGAAGACGTCTGCCTCCCGGCCGAAGGCGACGTCGCGCTCACGCTGCCGGTCGGGGACGGGGGTGCCGTGGCGCCGGAGGAGACGGCTGCGATGGCTGCTGCTCGGGACCGCTTGCCCCTCGCGAGTGCAGCGTGGACGGCGCGCGCCGAGCCTGCCGACGGGGGCTACGCCCTCCACGTGACGCCGCCGGCAGGGTGGAGCGGGTCGCTGGAGGACGCCTACTTCTTCGCCGAAACGGAGGCCGTCGTCCAGCACGCGGCGCCACAGCCGACCAAGCGGCAGGACGAGGGCTTCCTCATCTTCCTGCCGGCCTCGGAGTACGCCACGGGTCCGGCCGAGCGGCTCACCGGGGTCTTGGTGGCCCCGGAGGGATCTGACATCGCCGCAGGCCGCCGGGCCCTCGCCCTCGACGTGCCGGTGGTCGGGGCCGAGACGGCCGCCGCCGCGGCGCCATCGCGAGCCGGGATCGGGTTGGGGCTCACGCTCTTGCTGGCCTTCCTGGGTGGGCTCCTCCTCAACCTCATGCCGTGCGTCTTCCCGGTCCTCTCGATCAAGATCCTGGGCTTTGCACAGGGCCGCTCGGATGAGCCCGCGACGATTCGCCGCCACGGGTTGGTCTTCGGGCTCGGCGTGTTGGCGTCGTTCGCCGTCCTGGCCGGGCTGCTGCTCGGCTTCCGGGCGGCCGGCGAGGAGATCGGGTGGGGCTTCCAGCTTCAGAACCCGTGGATCGTGGCGGGCCTCGCCCTCCTCCTGTTCGGCATCGGTCTCAACCTCGCGGGCGTCTTTGAGTTCGGGCTCCGGCTGGCGAGCGCCGGCGGGCGGCTCGACCGCGGCGACGGGCTCGGCGGCGCCTTTTTCTCGGGCGTGCTCGCCACGGTCGTCGCCACCCCGTGCGTGGCGCCGTTCATGGGCGCGGCCCTCGGCGCGGCGCTGACGCAGCCGGCCCCGCTCGCCGTCCTCGTCTTCCTGACGCTGGGCCTGGGCATGGCGCTCCCCTACGTCTTGCTCTCGCTCTTCCCGGGGTGGCTGCAGAGGCTCCCCCGACCGGGCCCGTGGATGGAGACGCTCAAGCAGGTGCTCGCCTTCCCGATGTTCCTCACGGCCGTGTGGCTCGTGTGGGTGTTTGGCCAGCAGACCGGCCTCAACGGCGTCGCCCTCCTCCTCGTCGCGTTCACGGCCGTCGCCCTCGCCGCGTGGCTCGTGGGGCGGTGGGACGCCCACGGCAGCACGCGCCGCCAGCGGGTCGTCTCGCGCACCGCCGCCGCCCTCGCGCTCGCCGGGGCGATGCTGGCGGTGGGGGCCGGCGTCGGGCAGCAGGCCGCCGCGGCGCCGACGGCGGGGTCCGGCGACTGGGCCCCCTTCGACCCGGCGGCCGTCGAGCGGCTCGTCGCCGACGGGCGGCCGGTCTTCGTCGACTTCACCGCGGCGTGGTGCCTCTCGTGCCAGGCCAACAAGGCCGTCGCGCTCTCGACCGACGCCGTGGACGCCGCCTTCGAGCGGAAGGGGGTCGCGCGCTTCCGCGCCGACTGGACCAACCGCGACCCCGTCATCACGGCGGCGCTGGAGCGGTTCGGACGCAGCGGCGTCCCGCTCTACGTGCTCTACCCCGGCGGGGGGGGCGCCCCGCGCATCCTCCCCGAGATCCTCACCCCCGGCCTCGTCCTTGACGCCCTCGACACCGTCGACGGGCCCGTCGCGGTGGAGGGGGCCGACGCTCTCCCATCCTGATTCCGCCAACCAACCCCTGCCTTGCCATGCGTGCCTTCTTCCGCCTCGCCCCCCTGGGCCTCGTCGCCGCCGCGGCGCTCCTCGTCGCTGGCGCCCTGCCCGACTTCGGGGCCCACAGTCTGGATCCCGCCCCCGACTTCACGCTCACCGACACCGACGGCACCGCCCACACCCTCTCCGACTACGAGGGCGAGTGGGTCGTGCTGGAGTGGCTGAACTTCGACTGCCCGTTCGTGCGCAAGCACTACAACGGCGGCAACATGCAGAACCTCCAGGCGCACTACACCGACCTCGGCGTCAAGTGGTTCTCCATCGTCTCGTCGGCGCCCGGCGAGCAGGGGCACTTCCCGCCCGACGTGATGAACGCGCGCAACGAGGAGCACGGCGGCGCGCAGACGGCCATCCTCATGGACCCCGCGGGCGACGTGGGCCGGGCCTACGGCGCCCGCACGACCCCCCACATGTTCGTGATCAACCCGCAGGGTGAGATCGTCTACAACGGGGCCATCGACGACCGCCCGTCGGCCGACCTCGCCACGCTCGACGGCGCCACTAACTACGTGGTCCGCGCCCTCACCGAGGCCACCGGCGGCGACGAGGTGACGACGCCTCGGACCCAGCCCTACGGCTGCTCGGTCAAGTACGGCACCTGAGGGACGCCTCAACCCGTTCGGCTGAACGCGCAGCGCCCGAGCCTCGGTGGCTCTGGCGCTGCAGGCTTCTGGGCGTTGGCGGGAAGAGGGCTACTGGGGCGAGCCGGCCTCCTCCGGCACCGGGAAGCCGCGGTCGCGCATGAGCGCGTCGATTCGGGCGTCGCGGCCGCGGAAGAGGCGGTAGGCCTCGGCGGGGTCGATGGCGTTCCTCGGGGCGAAGAGGTGCTCGACGAGCTTCTGGGCGAGGTCGGCGTCGTAGAAGCCGCCGGGGGCCTCGGCGAACGCCTCGGCGGCGTCGGACGTGAGGACGTCGGCCCAGAGGTAGCCGTAGTAGCCGGCCGAGTAGCCCTCACCCGAGAAGACGTGGCCGAAGTGCGGCGAGCGGTGCCGCATCACGATCTCGTCGGGCATGCCCAGCCGCTCCAGCGTCTCGCGCTCGAACGCGTCGGGGTGGATCCCCTCGGGGTCGGTCGTGTGGTAGTAGAGGTCGAGGAGCGCGCTCGCGAGGTACTCCGTCGTGGCGAACCCCTCGTTGAACGTGGAGGCGCGCTGGATCTTCGCCACGAGGTCGTCCGGGATCGGCTCGCCCGTCTCGACGTGGACGAGGTAGTTCTCGATGACGGGCTCGGTGAAGAGCCAGCGCTCGAGGAGCTGGCTCTGAAACTCGGTGTAGTCGCGGACGCCGCCGTTGAGCGTGGGGTAGGCCACGTCGGAGGCGAGGAAGTGGAGGGCGTGGCCGAACTCGTGGAAGAACGTCTCGGCGTCGTCCCACGAGACGAGGACGGGCTCGCCGGGGGCGCCCTTGACGAAGTTCGAGTTGTTCGACGCGAGGACGGTCTCCGGACCGTCGAACGTCGTGTGGCTGCGGTAGGTGGTCGCCCAGGCGCCGGAGCGCTTGCCCTGGCGCGCGAACGGGTCGAGGTACCACAGGCCGACGTGCTCGCCGGTCTCGCGGTCGGTCACCTCCCACACCTTCACGTCCTCGTGGAAGACGGGGACGGACCCCTCGGGGACGGGCGTGAAGGCGTAGCCGAACAGCTCGCCGGCGACGTAGAACATCGCCTCGCGGAGGTTGTCGAGCTGGAGGTACTGCTTGACCTCGTCGGAGTCGAGGTCGTAGCGCTCCTGCCGCACCTTCTCGGCGTAGTAGCGGTAGTCCCACGGCTGGATCGTGATGCCGGCCCCCTCCTGATCGGCGATGGCCTGCATGTCGGCCACCTCCTCCTCGACGCGGGCGAGGGCGGCGGGCCAGAGGGCTTCGAGGAGCGCCATCGCGCGCTCGGGCGTCTTCGCCATGCGGTCCTCCAGGCGCCACTCGGCGTAGGTGTCGTAGCCCAGGAGGCCGACGCGCTCGTCGCGGAGCTGGAGGATCTCGGCGATGAGGGCGTTGTTGTCGTTCTCGTCGCCGTTGTCGCCGCGGCTGTAGTAGGTCCGCCACACCCGCTCCCGGAGGTCGCGCTCGTCGGAGTACGTGAGGAAGGGGTCCATCGAGGAGCGGGTGTTGAGGACGGCGTACTCGCCCTCGCGCCCCCGCTCGGCGGCGGCCGCCGCGGCGGCGGTCACGAACGACGCGGGCAGGCCCGAGAGCTGGTCCTCGGTGAGGTAGAGCACGTAGCCCTCCTCGTCGGCCAGGACGTTGTTGGCGAACCGGGTGTGGAGCTCGGCCAGCCGCTGGTTGATGGCGGCGTAGCGCTCCTTCGCCTCGCCCTCCAGCGTCGCCCCGTTGCGGGCGAACCCGTCGTAGATCAGCTCGACGAGGCGGACCTGGTCGGGCCGGAGGCCGAGCGAGCTCCGTTGGGCGTGGACGGCCTCGATGCGCTCGAAGAGCTCCGTGTTCTGGGTGATCTGGGAGCTGTACTCTGCGATCCTCGGCGCCATGCGTTGCTGGATCTCGCGGAACTCGGGCGAGGAGACGTTGCTGCTCCAGATGCCGTAGTAGGTGAACACGCGATCGAGGGCCTCGCCCGCGCGCTCCATCGCCTCGATGGTGTTCTCGAACGTGGGCGGCTCCGGGTTCTGCGCGATGGCGTCGATCTCCGCGAGGTGGTCGGCCATCCCGGCGTCGAGGGCGGGCTCGAGCTGGTACAGCAGCATCCGGTCGAAGGCGGGGACGCCGCCGTAGGGGCCGGACCACTCGGCGAGGAGGACGTTGGCCTCGGTGGGTTGCTCGGTCACGTCGTTGGTGGGCTGGGCGTGGAGGGCGGCCGGCAGCGCGAGGGCGAGCAGGCCGGCGAGCAGGCGGGAGGGTCGGTTCATCACGGCAGGGGTAGGCGGGCAGGGGAGGGGAAGCTAAGAATTTAGCACCCGGAAGCCAGGGGCGAAACGCGAGACGCCCCGCGGGCCGGGCCGGCGGGGCGTCTCTCGGAGCGGAACACGGGACTCGAACCCGCGACCTCCACCATGGCAAGGTGGCGCTCTACCAGCTGAGCTAGTTCCGCGAGGGGACCCTATGATACGGCACCTCCGGTCCCGCTGTCAACGTCGGCGCCGGCGCGCTCGTGCCGCCTCACGGCTTCTTCGTCGGCCTCAGCGCACCCGCGTCGCACGCCGCGTGAGGACGGTCCCGGCCGTGGTGAGGCGGACGAGGTACACGCCGGGCGGGGCGTCCTGCGCCTCCCAGCGGAGGAGGAGGGGGCCGGCCTCTGCGGGACCGTCGTGGAGCACCGCAACCCGGCGGCCCAGCGGATCCAGCACCTCGACGCGGGCGGGCTGGTGCCGGGGGAGCGAGGCCGTGAGCGTGGTGGCGACACGGAACGGGTTGGGGTCGGGAGATCCGAGCGTGACGCCCTCGGAGGCGGTAGTGGCGAGGGCCGCGTCCTCCCCGAAGGTTGTTGGGGGCCGGAAGAGGAGGCGGGCGAGGTACGCGTCGTTGCTGCCGGCGCTGACCAGCGTCTCGTCGCCGATCAAGGCCTGGTCGCGGAAAGCGCCCGTGACCGCCACGCCCGCCAGCGTCGCGCCGATGTCGGCGGTGCCGACGCCGTACCCCCGGTCGGCGTTCGTCCCGCCGAGCGTCTGGATCACCGCGTAGGGGAGGGGCGCCGTGTTTGCGGGACGGTCGCGGAGAACCGC
>JAWWCA010000008.1:0-30466 GCA_033720695.1 Rubricoccaceae bacterium | reverse complement strand
GGGGTCGTAGGTCACCTCGTCGAGGACGGTCCCGCTGTAGAGGAGGGTGAGGGTGTCGCCGCCGTTGTTCAGGCCCGGGAAGTCCTCAGCCGCGACGACGGGCGGCGGGGCCTCGGGGAAGCGGACGGCGAACGAGTCGCGGTCGGCCACGACGACGGCGTACCCGTTCGGCGGCACGACGACGGGCACGGGGCTGATGGGGTCGCCCGGCTCGGCGGCGTCGTCCGTCAGGACCAGCTCGTTGAGGAGGAACAGCCGGTCGGTCCGGTTGAAGAGCTCGACGTACTCGCCGTCGCTCCCGCCCACGGGGTCGAACAGGATCTCGTTGAGGACGAGGTCGCCCGGCGCGGGCACGTCGCCCGCCCCGATGAAGAGGGGGGCCGTCGCCTCCTCCAGCACGTTCCCGTCGGGGTCGGCGATGCCGGTCACGGTCAGGGTGTAGAGCACGCGCTCGTCGAGCGGCGAGGCGAGCGTGAGCGACGCCCGCGTCGAGTCGCCCGCGAGCGGGAAGGTGACCGCCTCGGGCCGCCCGATCCCGTTGTCGATGCGGTAGGCGGCCGGGTCGGCGGCCGTGTCGGTGACGGGCTCGGAGAAGGCGACCTCGACGGTGAGGGGGTCGAGGGCGAAGGCGAGGGCGAGCGACGGCGCCGTCACGTCGGGCGTGAACGCGAAGGCGAAGGGCTCGCCAGCCGTGACGTTGCCGAGGAGGTCGGCGACGTCGGAGGGGACGAGGCGGTAGGTCCCCGCCGCGAGCGGGGCGTCGAGGGCGAGGCGGACGGTCGGCGGGTCGTCGCCTTCGTAGGTCGCCGAGAGGACCGAGGCCGTGGGCTCGCCCGCCTCCGTCGTGACGGCGAAGGCGCCGGCGCTGACGGTCCCGGGGTCGAGGGGCTCGTCGAACCGGACGAGGAGCGTGCTGCCGCCCTCGGACACGGCGACGGCGACGACCGACGGGCCGTCCCGGTCCTCCATGAACTGCGTGTTCAGGGCGCCGGGCGTGCCGACGGGCGCCGTCGTCGTGGCCCAGTTGACGGCGAAGCCGGAGGGGCCGTCGGGGTCCTTCCGCTCCAGCGAGCGGTCCTGGCCGCCCCAGCTGTCGTCGTAGAAGAGGGAGTCCACGGTCACGCCGCTTTCGTGGGCGAGGACGACGGCGTCGCCGCCGTCGTTGAACGCCCGCCACGAGGGCGGCTCGACGAACGGGACGCCGGGGAAGACGGCCGCGAAGGCCGCGCCGCTCTCGACCAGGACGGCGTACGCGCCCGGCCCGAGGAAGGCGGGGGCGTCCGAGACCGGGACGGTCCCGGCCGCGTCGGAGAGCGTGAACTCAGAGAGGTCGAAGACGTCGTCGGTCCGGTTGAACAGCTCGACGTACTCGCCGGGGCTGGTGCCCGAGGGCTCGTTGTAGAGGATCTCGTTGACGACGACGTCGCCCGCGTCGGGCCGGGCGCCCTGCCCGAAGAAGAGGCTGGTCTGGGCGGACTCGAGCACGTTCCCCGCGAGGTCGGCGACGCCCGAGACCGTGAGAGTGTAGGTCGTGTTCGGGACGAGGGGGCCGCCGAGCAAGAGAAGCACGCGGCTGGCGTCGCCGTCGGGGGCAACGGTCACGGAGGCCGGCGCCCCGATGCCGCCGTCGAGGCTGTAGTTGCCCGCGTCGCCGGCCGTGCCGGGATCGAGGGGCTCGGAGAAGCGGACCTCGACCTCGGTCGCCGAGAGGGCCGTGGCGCCGTCGAGCGTGGGCGGGTCGGTGTCGGGCGCGAAGACGCTGTTGGGCGCGCCGGGGGTGCCGCCGTCGGGGTCCGTGGTCGTGGCCCAGTTGGCGGCGCTGTCCGAGGGGCCGTCGGGGTCGATCCGCTCCAGGGAGGCGTCCTCGCCGCCCCAGCCGTCGTCGTAGGGCACCTCGTCGATGACGGTTCCGCCGAAGAGGAGCGTGAGGGTGTCGCCGGTGTTGTTGAGCGCCGGGAAGCCGTCCACTTCGACGAACGGGACGCCAGGGTAGAACTGCGCGAAGAGGTCGGCGTCGTTGACGAGGACGGCGTAGTCGCCGGGGGCGAGGACGCCGGCGTCGTTCGGCAGCTCGACCGTCGAGGCCGCGTCGGCGAACGAGAAGTCGCCGAGGTCGAACGACTCGGACGAGCGGTTGAACACCTCGACCCACTCGTTGGACGAGCCCTGGGCGGGCGGCGGGTCGTAGGCGATCTCGTTGAGGACGAGGTCGCGGGGCTGAGGGGTCTGGGCCGAGGCCGCGGCGGAGGTGAGGAGGAGGGAGACGAGGAGGAGCCGGCGCATTACAAGGAATCAGGTGCGCCGGAAGGTAGGGCGCAGCGCCATTTCGTGCCGACCCACGCCGTGGGCGGTCGCCGTCCGAGTCCCCCTTCGCCTTGGGCTACGGGGTCACGACCACCTGTCCGATCATCCCCGCCGACTCGTGGGGGAGGCAGACGTACTGGTAGATGCCCGCGACGGTGAACGTCCGGGCGTACGTGGCGCCCGGGCCGAGGAAGCCGGAGTCGAAGGGCTCGGCGCCCGCCGGCAGCACCACGTTGTCCGGGTTCGCGGCGAGCGAGGCGTCGGCCGTGACGGTGTGGCCGACGCCCGAGGTGTTCGTCCACTCGACGGTATCGCCCACCTCGATGATGACCGGGTCCGGGTCGAAGGCGAGGGTGTTCGTCATCGTCACGGCGACGGTCGTGCCGCCCCCGTCGGGGGGCGGCTCCATCGGCGTGGGCTCGCTGGAGAAGCACGCCGCGAGGGCGGCGCCAAAGAGAAGAGCCAGGGCGGGGAGGGCCGGGAGGCGTCGCATGGCCTACTCCTCCACGATCACGTGGCCCACCATCCCGGCGAGGGCGTGCGGGAGGCAGAAGTAGGTGTAGCGCCCCGCCACGGTGAAGGTGTGCTCGAAGGTGTCGCCCGGCGCCATGTCGCCGGAGTCGAACGTCTCGGCGCCCCGGGGGAGCACGACGTGCTCGGGCTCGAACGCCTGCTCGGGATCGGCCGTGACGGTGTGGACGAGGCGGGAGGTGTTCTCCCAGCGCACCGTCTGCCCGGCCCGGATCCGGATCGTCTCGGGCGTGAACCCGAGCTGGTCGGTCATCGTCACGACGGGGTCGTCGCTGAACGGCACCGCCTCGTCGGGCGCCGCCGGCCCCCCACCGCCCACGTAGCGCGAGAGCGTCACCGGGATCGTGAACTCGAACCCGAAGCGGGCCGACTCGAAGGGGGAGCCCGCCGACGCCCCTTGCAGCGTGGTCGTGGTGGGCGAGGCGACGTGCAGGGAGAGGGTGTGGGGCGAGTACGGGATCTGTACCTGCACGGCCGCGCCCCACGCCACCTCCTCGTCGTCGGAGCGGTCGAGGAGAGCGGCGAGGTCGCCGCCGACCGACACCCACCGATGGAGCCGGACGCTGGCGCCTCCGGCGAGGGCGTACCGGGCCTCGCCGGAGCGAGCGTAATCGGTGAAGGCGCGGCCGGCGGCGAGGAAGCGAACGGGCCCGACGCGCCGGGCGAGGGCCACCTCGCCGTCGAGGCTCTCGGCGGCCTGGTTGTACCCGGCGTGGACGGCGACGTCGAGCGGCGCCCCCGTGTCCTGAGCGAGCGGGTTGACGCGGCCGAAAAACTCCCACTCGTTGGGGAAGCGCTCGACGAGGACGGAGTTCGTCGCGTAGCGGGCGCCCACCATGGTCCGGTACGGGAGGCTGGCCGAGAGCAGGAACGTCGGGGTGTTCTGCACCTTCCGCGCCGGGTCGTCGGAGACGGAGAACCGGTGGAGGAAGTGGAAGTGGAGCACCCCGGCCTCGCCGACCCAGGTGCCACCGAGGTTCGGCGCGCGGTCGAGGAGCGACTGGGCGGCCGTGGAGGCGGCGGGCTGCGCGAGCAGGCCGACGCCGAGGAGGAGCGAGAGGAGGGAGGGGAGGGGCGGTCTCCAGGGGCGGTACGCTCGCATGGCGGTCGGGCGGCTGCTGGGAGGGTCGGGGGCTAAGGTACACGGCAGCACCGAGATACCGCTCCGATAGACCCCGACCGCCGAGGGGTGACCACTGACGGATGAACACTCTCCGAGGGCTCGGCTCGCGCCCGCCTGGGGGGGCGGGGGCTCAGGCCGCGCGCGCGCCGTGGCGGAGGAGCACCTCGGCCATGAGCCGCGCCGCCCGCGGGAGCGCCGCCTCGTCCACGTCGAAGCGGGCGTGGTGCAGGGGGAAGCGGGTCTCGCGGCCGCTGGCCGAGCCGACCCGCACCATGGCGCCGGGGAGGCGCTCGAGGTAGAACGCGAAGTCCTCGCCGCCCATGCTGGGAAGCGGGAGGTCGCGGACGGCCTCGGCCCCGTAGAGGTCCACCACGGTCTCCCGCGCGAGGGCCACGGCCTCGGCGTCGTTGACGACGGGGGGGAGTCGGTCGGCGTAGTCGACGTCCACGTCGGCGCCGTAGAGCGCGCCGAGGGTGCCGGCGGCGCGGCGCATCTTGTCGCGGAGGTGCGTCATCGTCTCGCCGTCGATGCAGCGGAGGGTGCCCGCGAACTCGACGGTGTCAGGGATGACGTTGAGGGCCTCGCCCGCCCGGAACACGCAGCACGTGACGACGGCGGTGCGGCGGGCGTCGGTGACCCGGCCGGCGAGCTGGTAGAACTGCTGGAGGATCTGGGTCGCGAGCCAGACGGTGTCGACGGCCTCGTGGGGGCGCGCCGAGTGGCCCGCCTCGCCCGACGTCACGCGGACGACGAACGGGGAGCAGCCGGCCGTCAGCGGGCCCTCGCGGAGGCCGAACCGGCCGACGGCCAGCGTCGGGTCGACGTGGATGGCGTAGATGGCGCCGAGCCCGTCGAGGGCGCCGTCGGCCACCATGCGGGGGGCGCCGGAGGGGCTCCGCTCCTCGTTGGGCTGGAAGAGCACGCGCACCCGCCCGTGGAGGCGCTCGCGCTGCTCGCGCAGCATCAGCGCCACGCCGCAGGCGACGGCGGTGTGCGCGTCGTGCCCGCAGAGGTGGGCGACGCCCGCCGTCTGGGACGCGTAGTCCACCTCCTTGGCGTCCTGCACCGGGAGCGCGTCCATGTCGGCCCGGTAGCCGAGGCTCGGCCCGGGGTGCGCCCCCTCGATCTCGACGTAGAAGCCGGTCTCGGCGAGGGGGCCGTACGGGGTGAACCCCTGGTGGCGCAGCCACGCCTGCACGTACCGCGACGTCTCGACCTCCTGGAACCCCAGCTCAGGGTGTTGGTGGAGGTGCCGCCGGATCGGCGACAGCACGGCCTGCAGCTGCGCATCCGACAGGGGATGCGGGGAGACCGGAGGAGAGGCCAGCGGTTCGACGTCAGGCACGGGGAGGGCTGAGAGTGGGTCCGAGGGTACGACCCTGCACAACCTTGGTGCCATGAAGGTCCGGAGAGGCGGCGCCCCGGGCCGATGTCGAGCGCACGTGTCCCACGGTTAGGCCACCGCCATCACGTCCTCGCGGAGCGCGTTCGCCAGGCTGGCCACCACATCGGGGAGCCGGCGCGTCTCCTCGTAGACCGCCCGCTGGCGCTCGTAGGAGGCGCCCTCGTCGAGGATGCGGCGGACGTCGTCGAGCTCGTCCGGGCACCGGAGGCGCTCCGCGATCGGCGCGAGCCGGTCGAGGAGGCGGGGGATGGCCTCGCGGAGGGGGGCGCTGTCGCCGTCGCCCGTGAGGATGACCTCGGCGTCGAGGCCGTGGCGGACGGCGCGCCACTTGTTCTCGCGGACGATCCAGGCGGGGAGCACCCGCATCGGCACGCCGGCCTCGTAGTGGTCGTCCATGCTCACGACGAGGCACTGGATCAGCGCCGTCAGCGCGGCCACCTCGCGCAGCGTGCTCGGCGCGTCGCAGACGCGGACCTCGAGCGTCCCGAAGCCGGGGTGTGGGCGGTAGTCCCACCAGATCTCCCGGATCGTCTCGATGGCGCCGGCGCGGACGAGCGTGTTCATGAACTGCTGGAACTCGCCGTAGGAGTGGAGCCGGTAGGGGAGCCCCGCCGTGGGCATCCCCTCGAAGATCTTCGTCCGCGCCGACGCCAGCCCGGTGTCCTCGAAGTCGATGAAGGGGGATGACGACGAGAGGGCGAGGAGGTGGGGGAGGTACGTCGTCAGCGCGTTCGAGACGGCGATGCACTTCTCGCCCGAGGAGAGGCCGACGTGGACGTGGAGCCCGTAGATGAGGAGGCGCCGCGCGGGCCACTGGATGCGCTCGACGAGGTCCTGGTAGCGGTCGTTGGGGAAGATCCGCTGGTCGCGCCACTGCGCGAACGGGTGCGTCCCCGCGCTCGAGAGCGCGAACCCGAGCTCGTCGGCCAGCTCGTAGAGCTCGCGGATGGAGCCGGCGAGGTCGGCGCGGGTGTCGGCGACGGTGTCGCAAATGCCCGTGATCACCTCGACGGTCGATTGCGTGAGCTCCTGCTTGATCTTGGGGTGGTCCCCCAGGCGCTCCAAGATGTCACAGGAGCCCGACTTGAGGTTGCACGTGGCCGGGTCGATCACCTGCAGCTCGAGTTCGACGCCTAGGGTGGGGCGGGGCGAGCTGTTGAAGGGGATGCGGGTGGCAGCGTCGACGGGGGCGAGGTCCATGCGTGGTGAGATTCGGGTGTGGCATGGAATAAAACGCCGAGCGCCGGAATCCACAACCGACCGACAGGGCGCCTTCTCGCGCCGCCCCTCCGGCGGCGTTCTCAAGCGCAGGGTTCAGCCCGCTCCCCCCGGCCGCTACGCGGCGCGCGCGTGCTCGGGGAAGAGGACGTGGAAGCGCTCCACCATCCGGCGGGCTTCCCGCTCCACGTCGCCCAGGTCTCCGCCGTGGCCGGCGAGCGCGCCGGACGCGTCACGGAGCGCCGACTCGCGATCGGCGGCGGGGATCTGGGCGAGGGCCCAGTACGCGTTGATGCGCTCCATGGCGTCCTCGAACGCCTCGGGGTCGGTCAGCGTCGAGGGGTCGTCGAGGAGCGGCTGCGCGAAGAGTGCGCGGGCCTCGATCTCGCTGAGGGCGTCGGGGCCGTAGGCGCGCGGGCCGTGGTCCCCGTCGAGGTGGAAGGCCGGGTGCGCGAGCAGGGCGTCGAAGTCGAGGGTGGGGTGGCCCGTCGCCTCGGCTCGTGCGATCTCCTCCGGCAGCATCGCCTTCCAGTAGGGGCTCATGGCGTCGAGCAGGGCCTCGATGTCGAGCCAGTCGTCCTCGCTCGGGGCTGGGCCGACGAGCTGTGCGGCGAGGGCGTTGCGGCGGCGGGCCCGCTCCGCGAGCGGCAGCGAGAAGAACGCCCACAGGACGCGGGCCGCCTCCAGCACGGCCAGCACTTCGGGGTCGGCCGCCCGGGGGTCCGCCTTCAACGCGAAGGCGTCGGCGAGGTCGAGCCCGTACTGCTCGAAGAGCGGCTCGGCAAAGAGGACGAGGGCGTCGTACGACACCCCGGTTCGGCCCTCGACGAGGAGGTGAGCCGAGACCGCCGACGCCATGGGCATCGCTGGGCCGGCACCCGGCGCGTCCTCCTCCCCAAACGCCTCGACGTCGAAGACGTCCGCGTCGAGGTCGTCGAACTCGTGGTCGTCGTCGAAAGCGGGCATGGGCGAGGGGGAGGGCCTGCGGGGGGGCAATCGAAACGGTCTAGACGCCGCGTGCGGAGGGTGGGTCCATCCCCACGTCGATTTCAAACGGACCGGGGCGGGCTGTGAAGCGAGACGGCCACGAGCGACTGGAACAGGTCGTCGAGGGTCCGGGGGAGGTCGGCCGCACGACCGGTGTGCACCGGCGAGGCCTGGAGGGCCGTCGACCGCGGGGCCGTGAGCCAGTGGAAGCGCTCCGAGGGGGGGAGGAGGCCGAGCGGCCCCGCCGCGTCCCCCTCGCCGACGCGCCGGTAGGCGTCGAAGAAGCGGCGGACGAGGCCGGTGTCGAGGCCCGCCGCCGCCGCCGCCGCCGGTGCCGGGCAGAGGCGGACGCCCAGGTACCGAGCCCGCCGCGCGTGCAGCACGACGCCCACGGTCTCGAAGCTCCCGCGATGGACGTGCGCGACCAGTCGGACGGCCGCCCAATCGTAGTCGTGCGGCTCCACGCTCATCGCCTGTAGTCGAGTCGAACGGCCGGGGCGTCGGCGGCTGCGCGGCGGGCCGCCTCGGCGTGGGCCACCCACGGGCGCGGAGGCGCGAGCCGGCGCTGGAAGTAGCGGCGGTACGCCGCCCGGTTCGCTTCGGCGCTGGCGAAGGGCGGGGTCCGTCCGGCCGGGGCGTCCATCAGGAGGGCGTCCGGGAGGGTGGCCAGGACGGCCTCCAGGACCTCGTCCGTCAGAATTGGGGCGAGGCGGCGGTCGGCCGCGTCGATGGGGGAGGCGAGGGGGAGGAGGACGTGGTCGCGGATCGGGGCGAACGGGGCCTGCGCCTTCTCGTCGGTCACGCCCTCCCAGTCGTGGTGGAAGTACAGGGCGGCGCCGTGGTCGATGAGCTGGAGGGAGGGAGGGTCCCCAGCCCAGAGGAGGTTGGGGTTGCGGGGCGTCCGGTCGATGTTCGTCGTGAGGGCGTCGAGCCACACCACCGCCGCGGCGTCCCCGGGGTCCACGAGGTCGCCCACGGCCAGCCCGTCGTAGGCGAAGGCGCCGTCGAGGTAGGCCAGCCCAACGTTGAGGCCGCGGCTGCCGTGGAGGATGTCCTGGATCTCGGGGTCGGGCTCGGCCCGGCCGAAGCCTTCGGCGAGGTGGACGAGGGCGAGAGCCGGGACCGAGAGCCCCAGCCGCTGCGCCAGCCCCCCGACGACCAACTCGGCCACGAGCGCCCGGGCGCCCTGCCCTGCGCCTCGGAACTTGACGACGAACAGCCCTCCCTCGGTGTCGAGGACGGCCGGGAGCGAGCCGCCCTCACGGAGCGGGACGACGTAGCGGTGGGCCTCGTAGACGGGGAGCACGAACAGGCAGGCGGGAGACCGTGGGCGGATGGACCGAGGAAGGGCCCACGGGGTTTCTCGCGCCGCGCGGTCCCCCCTTACGGGCCGCTGGGGGGTGGGCTCTGCCAGATCACGTTGATGATCTTCCATTCGCCATCGTAGCGGCCGAGGTGGAAGTAGTCCACGCCCCAATGGGCCACCAACTTGGCGATGGCCGTCTGGTCGTTGACCTCGTAGACGGTGATGTCTCGCGGGGCGTCGTCGGGGATGCTGCCATCGCGGTTCCAGTGGGCGGCCAGGTCGAGCGCCTGCTCGTAGGTCATCGTCGCGTAGCGGTACGCGCCGTCGGAGCCCCGGAAGTACCCGACCTTCTGGAGGTCGGGGTGCAGGCTCCGCTCCAGCCGCTCGGGTGCCACGTCATAGAAGGCGAGTACGTAATCCTCGACGGTGGACTGCACGGCCGCGATGTCGGCGGCGTTGGCGGCAGGCGAAACGGGAGGGGTCGGCGGTGTAGGGGCCGGCGCAGGTGCGGGGGGCGGAGACGGCGGTCGTGGTGCCGGTGGGGGCGCCGGGGGAGCCGGCTCCGGAGCGCCCAGAGATCGTGCGGCGGGCGGTGCGGGTGGCGCCGGGGCCGGTGCGGCTGCAGGGGCGGCGGGGGGCTCGGGTGGAGACGGTGGAGCGGGCGGGGCCTGCGCGAGGGCTGCCAGCGGCGCCACCGCAAGGGCGAGGACGAGGAGAGAGCGGAGCATGGTCGGTGAGGTTGAAGACGGGGACGGGTCTCGCTACGGGGGCAGCGGTCGCAGGTTCGGCCGCATGCTAGAAAAATAGCACATCCATGCCGGACGCGTGGGAGCGGTATCTTGCCGGCCCCCCGGATGCCTCGTGACCGCGCCGTCTCCTCCCACCGCCCCGTCGCTGACGCTCCTCCTCGACGCCGAGCTCTACGCCCCCGAACCGCTGGGGCGGGGTCACGTGCTCCTCGGCGGAGGGCGCGTGCTCCACGTGGGAGCAGAGCCGCCGGAGATCCGGGGGGTGCCGGTGGAGGCGGTGGACCTCGGCGGTCGCCGGGTCGTCCCCGGGCTCGTGGACGCGCACGTCCACGTCACCGGCGGCGGAGGGGAGGCCGGGCCGCACACGCGCGCGCCGGCGCCGGCCCTCTCGCACTACACCACGGCAGGGGTCACGACCGTCGTCGGTCTCCTCGGCACCGACGACCTCACCCGCAACACGGCCGGGCTCCTCGCCCGCGTCCGTGCGCTCCGCGCCGAAGGGCTGACGGCCTTCTTCTGGACCGGCGGCTACCATCTCCCGCCGACCACGCTGACGGGCACGGTCCGCGGCGACATCGTCCACCTCGCCGAGTGCATCGGGTTCGGGGAGCTCGCGATCTCCGACCACCGGTCCAGCCAGCCGACGTTCGAGCAGGTCGCCCACCTCGCCAGCGAGTGCCACGTGGCCGGGCTGATGTCGGGGAAGGCGGGCGTGCTCCACCTCCACCTCGGCGACGGCGAGCGGGGCCTCGCCCTCCTCCGCCGCATGCTCGACGAGACCGAGCTGCCGCCGCGCACCGTCCACCCCACGCACGTCAACCGACGCCGCGCCCTGTTCGACGAGGCGCTCGCGCTCGCGGAGCGCGGCGTGACGGTGGACGTGACGGCGTTCCCGCCGGAGGAGGCCGGGGAGGACGAGGTCGAGGCGAGCGAGGCCGTCGGCCGCTACCTCGACAGCGGGCTTGCGCCCGAGCGCCTCACCGTCTCGTCCGACGGCGGCGGGTGCCTCCCCCACTTCGACCCGCAGGGCGAGCTCGTGCAGATGGGCTTCGCGACGTCGGGGGCCCTCGCCGATCTCCTCCGTCGCCTCCTCGACGCTGGCCGGCCGCTCGAATCCGTCCTCCCGCCGTTCACCCAAAACCCCGCGCGCGCCCTGCGGCTTGCGCGCAAGGGCCGCCTCGCCCCCGGCGCCGACGCCGACCTCGTCGTGCTCGACGCCGACCACGGGATCGCCGACGTGATGGCGCGGGGCCGGTGGATGGTCCGCGACGGCCGCCCGGTCGTGCCTGGCCTCTTCGAATCGTCTCCCTCACCCCACCCCCGCCATGCCGTCCCGCCACGCCCCTGAACGCTCCCGAGGCTTCGTCGTCCCCATCGGGGGGGCCGAGAAGAAGAAGGCCGACCGCGTGATCCTGGAGCGGCTGGTCCGCCTCGCGGGGGGCTCCGACGCGCGCATCGCCGTCATCCCGACCGCCTCCGAGCTGGACGACACCGGCGACCGCTACCGCCGGATCTTCGAGGGGCTGGACGCCGAGGCCGTCACCGTCCTCCCCATCACCGAGCGCGAGCAGGCGTTCGACGACGAGTGCCTGCGCCGGCTCGAAGACGTGACGGCCGTCTTCCTCACCGGCGGCAACCAGCTCCGCCTCTCGACGATCCTCGGCGGCACGCCCGTCGCGAAGGCGATCCGCCGGCTCAACGCCGGGGGCGTCCACGTGGGGGGCACGTCGGCGGGGGCGGCGATCCTGTCGGAGCACATGATCGCGGGCGGGGCCAGCGGCCACACGCCCCGCGCCGACGGCGTCATCCTCGCGCCGGGGCTCGGCCTCACGAACCGGCTCGTCGTGGACCAGCACTTCCGCCAGCGCGACCGCCTCGGCCGCCTCCTCACCGCCGTCTCGTTCAACCCCTTCGCCGTCGGCGTCGGCCTCGACGAGGACACCGCCCTCTTCCTCGGCCCCGACGACACCTTCGAGGTCATCGGCTCCGGGGGCGTGACCGTCGTGGACCCCACGCACCTCACGCACTCCTCGATGGACTCGGCGAAGCCGGGCGCGCCCGTCAGCCTCATCGGCGTGACGCTCCACGTCCTCACGCACGGGGCCCGCTACGACACCGTCGAGCGGGTGGCGACGGCGCCCGCGGAGGCCTAGGCGCGGGCCATCGCCGACGGGCCTGGCGGGGCCGGGTGGGGCCGGGCGGGACGATGGGCGCTCGGCGTACCTTCCCATCCGCCTGTCCCACGCCCCCCCTCCGGCCATGCGCATCCGCTCGACCAACGTATACGTCGGCCCCAACCGCTACGCCCTCTTCCCGGTCATCCGTCACGTCGTGGACCTCGGTCCGCTGGAGGCCTTCCCGACGGGGCGGCTCGGCGACCTCCCCGAGGCGCTCTGCGGTGCGCTCCCCGGGCTCCAGGAGCACGGCTGCTCCTACGGCGAGCCCGGCGGGTTCATCCGCCGCATGACCGAGGACGAGGGGACTTGGCTGGGCCACGTCTGGGAGCACGTCGCGATCGAGCTCCAGAACATCGCCGGCATCGACGTGACGTTCGGCAAGACGCGCTCGACGGGGACGGAGGGGGAGTACGACCTCGTCTACGAGTACAAGGAGCGCGAGGTGGGGCTCGAGGCGGGGTCGCTGGCCCGGCGCCTCCTCCTCCACCTCCTGCCCGGGGACGTCCGCGCCCGCCTCGACGACGACCTCCTCGACGACGCCTTCGACTGGGAGGAGGAGCGCGACGCGTTCATTCGGTTCGCGCAGCGCCGCGCGTTCGGGCCGAGCACGCAGGCGCTCGTAGACGCTGCCGAGGCGCGGGGCATCCCGTGGATCCGCCTCAACAAGTACTCCCTCGTCCAGTTCGGCCACGGCAAGTTCCAGAAGCGGATCCAGGCGACGGTCACCGGCGAGACCCGCCACATCGCCGTCGAGATCGCCTCCGACAAGGAGGACACCCGCAACCTCCTCGAAGACCTCGGCCTGCCGGTCCCGAAGCAGCGCCTCGTCTACTCGGCGGACGAGGCCGCGAAGGCCGCCGAGCGCATCGGCTACCCCGTCGTCGTCAAGCCGCTCGACGCCAACCACGGGCGCGGCGTCTCGATCCGGCTCACCGACGCCGAGCAGGTCGAGGCGGGGTTCGCGCTCGCGCGGGAGCACGGGCGGAGCCGGGCCGTCCTCGTCGAGAGCTTCGTGGAGGGGTTCGACCACCGGATGCTCGTCGTCAACGGGAAGCTCGTCGCCGTGGCGAAGCGGGTGCCCGGCCACGTCGTCGGCGACGGGGAGCACACGATCGCGGAGCTCGTCGAGATCGTCAACCAGGACCCCCGCCGCGGCGTCGGCCACGAGAAGGTGCTCACGAAGCTGGTCTTCGACGCCCAGGCCGAGCGCCTCCTCGAAAACGCCGGACACACGGAGGAGACCGTGCTCCCCGCGGGCGAGGTGTTCTACCTCCGCTCGACGGGCAACCTCTCGACGGGCGGCACCGCCATCGACCTCACGGACGTCGTCCACCCCGACAACCGCGCGATGGCCGAGCGCGCCATCAAGGCCGTCGGCCTCGACGTCGGCGGCGTGGACTTCCTGACGTCGGACATCACGCGCTCCTGGCGCGACGTCGGCGGCGGCATCGTCGAGTGCAACGCGGCCCCAGGCTTCCGCATGCACGTGGCGCCCAGCGAGGGCCTCCCGCGCGACGTGGCCGGGCCCGTGATGGACATGCTGTTCCCGGCCGGCACGCCGGCCCGGATCCCCATCGCCGCCATCACCGGCACGAACGGGAAGACGACCACGACGCGGATGCTCGCCCACATCGTCCAGCTCGCCGGGTGCACCCCGGGCATGACGTCGTCCGACGGCGTCTACGTGGACGGCAGCCTCACCGTCAAGGGCGACATGACGGGGCCGACGAGCACGCGGATGGTGCTCCGCGACCCCGACGTGGACGTGGCCGTGCTGGAGACGGCCCGGGGCGGTCTCCTCCGCTCCGGCCTCGGCTTCTCCGCGTGCGACGTCGCCTGCTGCCTCAACGTCACCGCCGATCACCTCGGGTTGGGCGGCGTGGACACCCTGGAGGAGCTGGCCGAGATCAAGCGGATCCCCGTCGAGACCGCCACGCGCTGCGCCGTCCTCAACGCCGACGACGAGCACTGCCTCCGGATGGCCGAGCACGTCCGCGCCGAGCACCTCTGCTACGTGACGATGGACGCGACGAACCCCGTCGTGCGGGCGCACGTCCGCGCCGGGGGTCGGGCGGTCGTGCTGGAGGAGGGGGCCGGCGGGCAGATGATCACGATCTACGACGGCGGCCGCCACCTCCCGCTCCTGTGGACGCACCTCATCCCTGCCACGCTGGAGGGGAAGGCCACGCACAACGTCCAGAACGCGATGTTCGCGGCGGCCCTCGCCTACGGCCTCAGCGACGGGGCGGGCGGCCCCCTCGACCTCACGCTCGACCAGATCCGCCACGGGCTCCGCCTCTTCGCGACGAGCTACTACGAGGCCCCCGGCCGCCTCAACGTGTTCGACGAGCACCCGTTCAAGGTCATCCTCGACTACGCCCACAACCCCGACGCCGTCGAGAAGATGGCCGCGCTCGTCGACCGCCTCGACGTCCGCGGCAAGCGGCGGCTCGTCCTCGCCGCCCCCGGCGACCGCCGCGACGACGACGTGGTGGCCATGGCCCGCCACGCCGCCGGCCACTTTGACCACTACGTGTGCCGCCGCGACGACCGGCTCCGCGGGCGCGAGCCCGAGGAGATCCCCCGCCTCCTGCGCGAGACCCTCCTCGACGCAGGGGTCCCCGATGAGCAAATCGACGTGGTGCCGGACGAGCAGGAGGCGGTGGACCACGGCCTCCACGCCTGCGAGGAGGGCGACCTCCTCCTCATCTTCGGCGACGAGATCAGCCGCTGTTGGAAGCAGATCGTCCGGTTCGGCGACCTCGGCCAGGAGGCCCCGCCGCCCACCCACGGTGACGGCAGCGCTCGGGCGTCGGAGCCCGCCCCGCCCGTCCCCGCCCCGCCCGCGCCCGCCCCGGGCGCCCTGCTCCTCGACACGACGGAGGGGGAGGGCGAGACGTACCAGCTGTCGGGCGGCCGGCAGGTCGTCCGCGACCGCCGGGGCGTCCGGGTGGTCCACGACGAAGACGCGGATTGAGCCCGCTTCACGCCTCTTCCCTTCCGCGCTCATGTCCGCCGCCCTCACCGACAGCCGACGCCTCACGGGGCCGAGCCTGCTCCTCGACACCCCTGGGGCCGTCCTCGACGTCCGCCTCTCCCCAGCGGAGGCCCCGGCCGTGATCGCCGCCTGGGAGCGCCACCTCCGACGCGTCCTGGACGCGGTGGGGTGGGAGGCCCGCGAGATCGTCCATCGGTGGTACACGGGGGGCGCCTCGCTCGCGTTCTCGGCCCCGCCGGACGCGCTCTACGCCGCCACCGAGGTCAACGAGCTCGCCTGGTCCCTCGCCATGGCGGCGGACGCGAGCGACGACGCGCGGGCCTTCGAGCGCGAGGCCGAGCGTCTCCGGGGGCTCATCGCGGACGAGCAGGATCCGGCGTTCCGGCGCCTCGCCGACGCGGCAGACGACCACGACGTCACGTTCCTGTGGGACGACGACGAGGTCTCGGTCGGGCTCGGAACTGGGGCCCTGGTGTGGCCGGTCGAGCGCATCCCCGCCCCCGACGCCGTGGCGTGGGAGGCCGTCCACGATGTCCCCGTCGCGCTCGTCACCGGCACGAACGGGAAGTCCACGACGGCGCGGATGCTCGCGTCCGTCCTCCGCGCCGCCGGCCGCACGCCTGGCCTCACCACCACCGACCGCATCACCGTCGGGGGGGAGATTTTGGACGAGGGCGACTACTCCGGGCCCGGCGGCGCGCGGACGGCGCTGCGCGACCCCCGGGTCGAGGTGGGGGTGCTGGAGGTGGCGCGGGGGGGCATCCTGCGCCGGGGCCTCGGTGTGTCGCGGGCCACGGCCGCCGCCGTCACGAACGTGGCGTCCGACCATCTCGGCGAGTACGGCATCGAGACGGTGGAGCAGCTGGCCGAGGCGAAGTTCGTCGTGGCGAAGGCGCTTGGGGCGGGGAGCGTGCTGGTCACGAACGCCGAGGACCCCCACTGCGCGCATCACGGGCACCGGCAGCAGGCCCTCCTCGAACCCCGGGGCGCCCACGTGTGCTGGACGGCCCTCGACCCGGACCACGAGCGCCTCCGCCTGCACCGAGCCCGGGGCGGCCTCGCGTGCGCCGTCGTGGGCGGCCACCTCGCCTACGCCGACGGCGAGGACTGGGTCTCGGTCGTGGCGGCCGAGGCGCTGCCCTGCACCCAGCGCGGCGCCGCCCGCTACAACGTCCGCAACGCGCTCACCGTCCTCGGCCTCGCCCGCGCGCTCGCGGTGCCCGACGATGCCATTGCGCGGGGGCTGACGGCCTTCCGCAGCGATCCCGAGACCAACCCCGGCCGCGGCAACGTCTTCGACGTAGACGGAGCGACGGTGTGGATCGACTTCGCCCACAACGCGCATGGGCTGGCGGCCCTCGCCGAAGCGGTGCGGGCGCTGCCGGCCCGCCGGCGGCTCCTCCTCTTCGGGCAGGCCGGCGACCGCACCGACGCCGACCTCGCGGCCCTCGCCCAAGCCGCCGCCCGCTTCGGCGCGGACCGCTACCTCGTGGCGGAGATGCCTGGGTACCTCCGAGGGCGGTCGCCCGGCGAGGTGCCCGGCCTGATCCGCCGCGGGCTCGAAGGCGCGGGCGTGGCCGCCGAGGCCATCCGGGAGGTGTCGGATCCCGTGGCCGGGACCGACCAGGCGCTGGACTGGGCCGAGACCGATGACGTGCTCGTGCTCCTCACCCTCACCGGCCGCGACGACGCGATTGCACGGGTTCGAGAGGCCGCGTCCGAGGCCGCCCGATGAGCCGCCGGCCGCCGACGCGGGGCGCCCGGGTCCCGCCGGACCGGCTCGTGTGGGTGGGGGGGGCGGTCCTCGCCGTGCTTGCCGCTGCCCTGATCGCTCTCCTGCTCATGCGCGACGCCAGACCCGAGTTCAGCGGAGCGCGAGCGCTCGCCCTCATCGAGGAGCAGGTGGCCTTCGGGCCGCGCGTGCCGGGCACCGAGGGGCACGCGGCCATGCTCGCCTGGCTCCAGGAGCGGCTGGAAGCGCGGGCCGACGCCGTCCGCCTCCACCCGTTCACGCACCCCGACGCCCGCGACTCGACGCGGGTGTGGGAGGGGACGAACGTGGTGGCCTCGTTCAACCTCCAGCCCGAGGGCGGGCGCCGCGTCATGCTCGCCGCCCACTGGGACACCCGCCCCGCGGCCGACCAGGACCCCGACCCGGCTCGCCGGGGGGAGCCCGTCCTCGGAGCCAACGACGGGGCCTCGGGCGTGGCCGTGCTCCTGGAAATGGCCCGCCTCCTCGAAGAGACCCCGCCCGAGGTGGGCGTGGACCTTCTCTTCTTCGACATGGAGGACCTCGGCGACGACGTGCCGCCCGGCGCCGACTCGGCCGCCGCCAACCCCTTCGCCATCGGATCGGAGGCCTTCGCCGCCGCCCACCCGGACTACCGCCCGGCCTTCGGGGTCCTCGTCGACATGGTGTGCGACCGCGACCTCCGCATCCCGAAGGAGGCCTACTCCCGCATCAACGCGCCGGAGGTGCTGGAGCGGGTCTGGGCCGCCGCCGAGCGCGTTGGCGCCGCCGCCTTCCTCGACGAGCCCGGGGGGCCGGTGGTGGACGACCACCTCGCATTCCTCCGGCGGGGCATCCCCGTCGTCAACCTCATCCACTACCCGTTTCCCGACGCCTGGCACACCACGGCCGACGTGCCCGAGGCGTGCAGCGCGGCGAGCCTGGAGCAGGTGGGGGAGACCCTCGTGGAGGTGTTGTACGGGCGGTGACTGCCGCGGACCGGGCGGGTCGGGGGCCTCGGTGTGCCTGTTCCCACCCGCGTGGGCGTCCTAGCTTCTTCCTACCCCGGCCCGTCGTCGACGGCGCCGACGATCCCCGACCCTCACGGTACGACCCATGACCGGTCCGACCCCGCTCCTCCTCACGACTCTCCTGGCCGCGTACCTCGCCGCGCTCCTGGCCGCGCCGATCGCCGGGGCGCAGGCGCCATCGGCCGACCGGCCGCGCCTCTACGAGACCATGGTCCGCCACGTGGAGGCGCTGGAGGACGCGCTGATCGCGTTCCGGCACGACCTCCACCGGCATCCCGAGCTGTCGGGCGCCGAGGCGCGCACGGCGGGGCGCGTGGCCGACCGGCTGGCCGAGCTGGGGTTCGAAGTGCGCACGGACGTCGGCGGGCACGGCGTGGTGGGGGTGCTCCAAGGCGGCCGTCCGGGCCCCGTCGTGGCCTTCCGAGCCGACATGGACGCCGTCCGGTCCTCCGATCCGGATCCCGTCCCGTACCGGTCGGTCGTGCCCGGCATCCGGCACATCTGCGGCCACGACGTCCACACGACGATCGGCATCGGCCTGGCCGAGGCCTTCGCGGCGGCTCGGGACGACCTGGCCGGCACGGTCGTGCTGCTCTTCCAGCCCGCCGAGGAACGAGGGATCGGGGCCAACGCCATGCTGGCGGACGGGGCCTTCGATGCGGTGACGCCCGACGCCATCTTCGCCGTCCACACGGCGCCGTACGAGGTGGGGACCGTCGCGACGGTGGCCGGAGGGATGATGGCGGGGCGGGCGTCGGTGGCCGTCACGCTCCGGGGGACGGGGGACCTGGCCGGGGCCGTCGAGGCGGTCCGGCAGGCGCTCTCGGACGTGGGCACCCTCTCGCCCAACCAGGCCGGTCAGGTCGCGCCGCCAGGCTTCATCCTGGTCCAGCTCTTCGGCGGGGCCGCAGGGGCGGACGCCTCAGGCGAGGCCGTGGTCCGCGGGCAGGTCATGACGGCGGGGCCTGAGGACCGCGCCCGCGCGAAGTCCGCCGTCACGGACGCGCTGGCCGCCCTCGACCTCCCCGGGGTCGCGCTCGACGTCGCGTACGACGAGCGGTTCATGGAGGGCGTGACCAACGACGCTGCTCTCGTCGCCCTCGCCAACGACGGGATCCGCGCGCTGGCCCCCGATGTCGAGATCGCGACGGTACGCGGGGCCGTCCCCGTCTTCAGCGAGGACTTCGGCTCGTTCCAGGCGCGGGCGCCGGGCGTGATGTACTTCCTCGGCGTGAGCAACGCCGAGGCCGGGACCGTCGGCATGCCGCACAGCCCCGACTACGTCGCCGACGACGCGTCCATCCTCGTAGGGACCCGTGCCATGCTCGCCGCGATGCTGGCGCGCTTCCTGGAGGGCTGACCGGCGGAGGGGCACCCGCGCCCGCTACGCCTCCGGGTCCACCTCAATGAGCATGCGGTGGCTGTGGGCAGCGGGTGGGGCGGCGAAGAGCGGCTTCGTCTTGGCCCACGTGGCGAGGAAGAGCTCGCTGTGGCGGTAGCGGTCCAGCGCGGCCTCGTCGTCCCACAGACTGTAGGTCGAGAGGATGTTGGGGTAGCGTGCGTCCTCCAGGAGGGCGAGATGCTGGCAGCCGGGGGCGGCGCGGATCCTCGGCGCGCTCGCGCGGAAGAGCGCGAGGAAGTCGCCGAGGCGGTCTGGCCGGAACGTCATGCGGACGGTGCGGATGAGCATAGGCGTGCGAAAACGTGGGAGGGCCCGGGGGTGAGCCGGGCCCTCCGGGGCGTCAGGGGACCGCGGGGCGGCCTCAGTCCTCGACGATGAGCGTGGCGACGACGCCCGCGTGGTCGCTCGGCCACAGCCCCGTCTCGGTTCGGTCCGCCGGGTCGTCACCGACGACGCCGATGGAGACGGGCCGGACGTTGCCGTCGTAGAGGACGAGGTCGATGCGGGAGTCGAGGAGGGAGGTGTCGTTGGCGAGGTCGGCGTCCTGGCAGCACGTGAAGCCGCTCGTGCCCGTGCGGAGCTCGGCCCATGCATCGTCGAAGGCCGCGACGAGGGTGTCGTAGGCGTCCTCCTCGTCGGCCGTGTCCTCGGGGTCGGGGTCGGCGTTGAAGTCGCCGAGGATGATGAGCGGCTCGACGTCGCCGAGGACGGCGCTGCTGGCGAGGTTGGCCGCCTGTGCCCGCTGCGCCGGGGCCGCCTCGCCGCCCACCTCGAGGTGGACGTTGGCGAACGTGAACGCCACGCCGTCCTTCATCACCTCGACGGCGCTGTAGCCGCGCGTGAAGGGGACCTCCACGCCGCCCACTTCGAGGACGGCCGTGATGAGGGGGCTGAAGTTGGCCTCGAAGAGCACGTCGGTCTGGAGCCCGGCGCGGGCGAGGATGACGTCGCGGTCGGTGAGGCGGACGTCGGTGAAGGTGACGCCGTCGGTCGTGGCGGGGAATTCGACGTCGGCGTTCGTATTCGTGGCGGCCACCACGTAGTCGAGGCCGCGGGCGTCGAGGGCGTCGAGGAGGATCTGGAGGAAGTCGAACGTGACGGTCGTGGCATTCGGCTCCGTGACGCCCTTGATGAAGTCGCTGGGGTCGGTGCGGTAGAGGGAGACCTCCTGGAGCCCGATGAGGTCGGGGTCGTTGGCGGCGATCTCCTCGGCGACGGCCGCCAAGCGGCCGGGGATGTCGCTGCCGACGACGTCGCCGAAGTAGAGCGCGGCGACGCAGCCGGCGACGGCGTCGCCCTTGCACTCAGGGGCGAGGAGGGCGAAGAGGTCGCCGCCGAGGTAGAGGTTGCGCGTCATCACCGTGACGGTGGTCTCGGCGCCGGAGCCCCCGGTGTCGCAGCCGGCGAGGGGGAGGAGGGGGAGGAGGATCAACGCGCCAGCGAGGCGGCGGAGGGTGGAGGGTCGCATGGGTGGCTCAGGAAGGGTGGACCGAAAACGGGCGGAGCTTACGACGGGGCGGGGGGCGCCGCGTGGGAGAACGAGGTGCCCTCAGCCGCCGTAGCCGAACAGCGTCATGAACTTCGTGGCGAAGGGGATCGAGCCCTTCAGCTTCACCTTCCCCTGCATCATGGCCAGCATCGGGTTGAGCTGCCCGTTCTCGACGGCGAGCCAGTCGTCGGCGTCGGCGGTGAGGCTGAGCGTGGGGTCGGCCACCGTCTCGCCCTCCTGGACGTCGAGGCGGCCGTCGTTGACGTGGATGGCGACCTCGCGGGCGTTGTCGCCGGTGAAGTGCATCTGGACCGTGGCGTCGACGCCCTCGGCCTTTTCGGGGCGGAAGCGCTCGGGGTAGGAGGCGAGGACCTCGTCGATGGAGCTGTAGCGGGGCATGGGAGAGGGGGGAGGGGGACGAATGGACGGGGCCGAAAGATAGCGCCGTGGAACCCGCGGGTCTCCGCACGGAAACGCGTGGCGGGGACGGCCCGTACGACCGATCCCTTCCAACGCACCCTTCTCCGATCCTTTCATGGCCTCCTTCATCGCCGCCGTCCACACCCGGGACGGCCAGCCCACCGCCCTCGCGCTCGTCGAGCAGTTCCCCGGCACGCCCGCCCGCTATGCGGTCCGCCGCCTCCACCCCCTCGACGGCGACGACGCCCGCCAGCACGTGCTCAACGACCTCTCGGACGACCGGGAAGTCGTCGGGCACGTCACGCTCGTCGTCACCGGCGGGCAAGCGGCCGCGGATCGCTTCCACGACGCCGGGCCGAGCGCCATCCCCGTCACCCTCACCGGCCCCGGCACCCCGGCCGACGCCGACGCCATCAGCGTTCCCCCGCAGGTCCTTGTCGACACCTTCGAGCGGGTCTTCCGCGACGGCGATGTGGAGATCCCCGGCGCCTTCGAGCACGCCTCCCGCGCCGTCGACGCCCTCTACACGGCGGCGGACCTCGACGCGGCAGCGCCCGACCGCGACGACGACGAGCCGACGACCGAAGCCATGAGCGGCGACGTGTACGCCGAGCGAGCCGACACGGCCACGACCGTGGAGCAGTCGGGCAGCGAGGCAAACGTCTCGACCGGTATTGTCGGCGACACGCGGACGAGCCGGGCGGTGGAGATGCTCGCCAGAGGCATCGAGCGCACCCCCCGCGGGCGCATCGCCGCCGCGACGGGCGCGGAGGTAGACCTCGGGGAGCACGAGGACGTGGCGCTCGCGCTCGCGCTCGCCACCTGGTACGGCGAGTACGCGGCCGATGAGCTCCCCGTCACGGACCAAGCCGACGAGATCAAGCGGTGAGCCCCGGGGGCACGGGAGTGAGACATGATCGAGCTCGCCGACGGAGGGGTAGCTTCCCCCACCGCCCACCCCCTGACTCGATGCGACTCCTGCTTCCCCTCGCTCTCTTGCTGGGCTCGTTCGCCCTCCCCGCGCGCGCCCAGGCCTCGTTGGCCGAGTACGGCCCCGTCGCCGAGCAGATCATTGCGGCCGCCACGGCCGACTCAGCCTCCTACGACCGGCTGGCGACGCTCGCCGATCGGTTCGGCCACCGGTTCAGCGGCTCCGAAAGCCTCGAAGCGGCGATCGACTGGATCCTCGCAGAGATGGAGGGCGACGGCCTGGAGAGCGTGAGGGGGCAGCCCGTCATGGTCCCGGTGTGGACGCGGGGCGAGGAGTCGCTTCGCCTCGTCGAGCCCGTCGAGCGCGACCTCGTGGTGCTCGGGCTCGGTGGCAGCGTCGGCACCCCGCCCGAGGGCGTCACGGCGCCGGTCGTCGTGGTGCGCACGTTCGAGGAGCTGCAGGACCGCGCCGACGAGATCGAGGGGCACATCGTCCTCTTCAACGCGCCGTTCACCAGCTATGGAGAGACCGTGCGCTTCCGGATCGGCGGGGCGAGCGCGGCCGCGGCCGCCGGCGCCGTCGCCAGCCTCATCCGGTCCGTGGGGCCCTTCTCGATGGAGACGCCCCACACCGGCACGATGCGGTACCAGGAGGGCGACCGCCTCATCCCGCACGCCGCCGTGACCATCGAGGGCGCCGAGTTGCTTCAGCGCTTCGCCGACCGGGGCGAGACGCCCGTCGTGACGTTGAGGATGGGGGCGAGGACCGAGCCGGACGCACTCTCGCGCAACGTGATCGCCGAGATCCGCGGGCGGGAGCGGCCCGAGGAGGTCGTGGTGATGGGGGGGCACATTGACTCGTGGGACGTCGGGCAGGGGGCGATGGACGACGCCGGCGGGTCGGTCGTGGCCTGGGAGGCGCTCCGCGTCCTCCACGACCTCGGGCTCCGCCCGCGCCGGACGATCCGCGTGGTGCTCTGGACCAACGAGGAGAACGGCCTCCGCGGCGCTCTCGCCTACCGCGATTCCGTCCAGGCCGCGGGCGCCATGGACCGCCACGTCCTTGCCATCGAGTCCGACAGCGGCGTGTTCGAACCGGTCGGGTTCGGGTTCACGGGGAGCGAGGCGGCCTACGCCCTGATCCAGCCCGTGGAGGCCCTCATCGAGCCGCTCCTGGCCGAGACGAGCACGGTCTACGGCCGGGGCGTCGTCCGGGGCGGCGGCGGGGCCGACATCGGGCCGCTCATGCGGGAGGGCGTGCCGGGCATGAGCCTGAACACCAACAACGAGCGATACTTCTGGTACCACCATACGCCCGCCGACACCGTCGACAAGCTCGACCCCGGCGAGGTCCAGCGCTGCGTCGCGATGCTCGCGATCATGGCCTACGTCGTGGCGGACCTGGCGCCGACGCTCCCGCGCGAGGCGGTGGACGCGGGGGGCTGAGGCAGGGCCGCGCGTGAGGCCGAAGGGCGCCCGTCGAGCCAGGCCGAGCTGCCATGGCGCAATCGTCATTGAGTATTCCGCCGTGATTTGTAAGTTCAAGGTTCCGCCGCGACGAAACGCGCCGTCCCGCTGAGCACTGCCGGCACCATGCGAAAGACCCTCGAGACCATCGAAGCCCGCGGGCTCGTGGTCCTCTTGCTCATGCTCCTGGTCGCCGACGCGGCGTTCATCGTCCTCCACCTCGGGGTGACCGTGACGGGCTCGAAGGCGTACCTGTTCAGGGTCTACGAGGAGGGCGGTTTCCCCGAGATGTACCAGTACATCAAGTGGCTCTGGATCGTCACGGCGCTCGTGTACTACGTCGCGAAGGAGCGCGACCTCCTCTACGTCCACTGGATCCTCCTCTTCGCCTACTTCCTCGTCGACGACGCGCTGAGCGCGCACGAGGCCTTCGGGCGGTTCGTCGAGGCGAACTACGCCTTCTCGACCCCCTTCAACCTCGAACCGCACGACGTGGCGGAGCTGCTGTTCTCGGCGTTCACGGGGGGGCTGCTGCTCCTGGGTCTGGGATGGGCGCACGTGAACGGGTCGCGCCAGTACAAGGCGCGGTCGAGGGACCTCCTCGTGCTCGTGGCCGCCCTCGCGCTCTTCGGGATCGCAGTCGACCTGGTCGCGAGCATGGCGGGGGCGGAGGGCAAGAGCGTCGCCTTCATGACCATCGAGGACAGCGGGGAGATGCTCGTGGCGAGCCTCATGGTGTGGTACGTCGTGACACTCGTCGCGGGCTCGGCCCGGCCGCGCGTCCCCTCCGGGGCCGATCCCGGGACCCCGGCGGACCGACTCGTCGAGGTCGGCTGACCGGCCGACTCGGCCGCCCGACCGTCGGGTCCACGCTCCGTGGGGGTGGGCCTGCGGGGTGACGGCTACGGGATCGCCTGGCCCCGGCCGATACCGCCTGGTGGATGGCCTCCCCCGCGGAACCGCACGCTCCGGAGCGACCCTGTCGGTCCCTCGGCGGAGCCTGCTCCGTCGAGCGTCCGGGGTTTCCCTCGGAGGGGGCGTTCAGTATCATGAGGCGTCGGACCCTCTCCGCGTGTGAAAGACTCCTCCACGTCCTTGTCCCCCCCGCGCCGCCCGCGCAAGCGCGACATCCTGCGGGCTGTCTACGAGGACAACCGTGCCGTGACGGCGGGTGCCCCGGGGCGCCGCCCGTCGCGACCGGGGCGCACGCGTCGCCCTGCCCGGGGGTATCTCGGCCCGGTCCTGGTGGCCGCGCTGCTCGTGGGCGGGGTGTGGGGGACGTCGCGCGTGCTGGCCACGGGCGGCTCCGACCTGGAGGCCGCCGCCGAACCGGAGCGCGCGGCCCCGCAACCCCAGCGGCAGCGGCCCCTTGATCCGTCGGGGGCGGGCGTGGCCGAGGTCCTCGACCTCCAGGTCCGCACGATCGTGATCGACCCGGGCCACGGGGGCCGAGACCCCGGCGCGATCGGGCGCGGGCGCCTGCAGGAGAAGGAGGTCGCCCTCGACGTGGCGCGGCGCCTCCGCGACCGCCTCGCGCGGGACGGCGACCTCCACGTCCTCCTCACCCGCGAGGCCGACGAGGCGGTGAGCCTCGAAGAGCGGGTGGCGTTCGCAAATGACGCCGAGGCCGACCTCTTCGTCTCCATCCACGTCAACGCGCTGCCCGATACCGCGCTCGCGCCGGTAGAGACCTACTTCTTCGGCGTCGACGCCACCGAGCAGGCGCGCGCCCTCGCCCACGCGGAGAACAGCGGGAGCAGCTTCTCCGTGGCCGAGTTCAACGCCGCGTTGCGCCGGGCGGCGACCGCCGTCAAGCTCCAGGAGTCCCGGGCCCTGGCCGAGGCGGTGCAGGCGTCGCTCGTGGAGGAGCGGGCCATCGTGCCCCGGTCGCGGCTCGACTGGGGCGCGAAGGCGGCCCCGTTCAACGTCCTCCTCTACACCGAGGCGCCGGCCGTCCTCGCCGAGATCACCGCCCTCAGCAACCCGTCCGAGGAGTCGCGTCTCCGCACTCCCGCTTACCGCGAGGCCGTTGCGACGGCCCTCGAGCGGGGCATCCTCACCTATCTCCGTCTCTCACCCACCCCTACCGATGCCCGCTAAGAAGACATCCAAGACTGCCTCCAAGGCCACCTCGAAGAAGGCGAAGCCCGCGGCGAGCGCGGGGCCCCTCCACGTCGGCATCGACCTCGGCACCTCCCGGAGCGCCGTCGTGGCCTCCAACGGGCAGCGCGCCTGGGTCGAGAGCTACGTCGGCTGGCCGAAGGACTTCGTGGCCCGCAAGATGATCGGCCGGCCGGTGCTCTACGGCGAGGAGGCGCTCCGCCACCGGCTCTCGCTCGACCTCGTGCGTCCGCTCGAGAACGGCGTCGTCCGAGACGGCACCGCGCGTGACCAGGAGGCCGTCCGCGAGCTCGTCCGCTACCTCATCGACGCCGTCCGCCCAGCCAACGGGCAGCCGGTGCAGGCCGCCGTGGGCGTGCCGGCCGAGGCCCTCCGCACCAACAAGCTCGCGCTCCGAGAGGCCGTGGGCGAGCACGCCGACGCTCTCATGGTGGTCTCCGAGCCGTTCGCCGTCGCCTACGGCCTCGACGCCCTCGACGGCGCCATGGTCATCGACATCGGGGCCGGCACGGCCGACTTCTGCGTCATGCACGGGACGATGCCCGGGGAGGACGACCAGCGGACGCTCGCCCTGGCCGGGGACCACATCGACGAGCAGCTCAAGCGGCTGATCGAGGAGCAGTACCCCCAGGCCCGGTTCAGCGAGAACGCCCTGCGCCAGCTGAAGGAGCGCTCCGCCTTCGTCGGCAAGCCCGAGGGCACGCTCACCACCCGCGGCGCCGACGTCGCGCAGTTGGGGGACTACGACGTCACCGAGGCGATGCAGCACGCCTGCGAGAGCATCGTGCCGGCCCTCGTCGAGACCGCCCTCGACCTCCTCTCGCGCTACGAGCCCGACTTCCAGGAGGTCGTCCGGAAGAACGTGTACCTCGCCGGCGGCGGGAGCCAGATCCGCGGCCTCGCCGAGATGGTCGAGGCGCAGCTCAGCGCGTCGGGCCCAACGCGGGTCCGGGTCGTGGACGACCCGCTCTACAGCGGGGCCGAGGGGGCGCTGGCCCTCGCCGAAGAGATGCCCGAGGAGTACTGGGAGGAGATGTAGCCGACGGCTCGCCAGGGGCGCCCGGACCACCCGGGGGCGGCGAGGGGCGAGCGGTCGCCTCCGCCGCCCCCTGTTCTCGCGGGACCTCCGCCGACACAGAAACACCGGCGGGCGCGGGGGCTACAACCGACGTGCTGCTCGGAGACTTGACGCGGCGCGTCAGCCGTCGCAGCTTAACAGCGTTCACCCCCTCCTGCCGATCCCCCTCCATCCCCATGGAAACGCCGACCCTCTCCCGGCCGCAAACGAATGGCGCTCCGGCGAGCGCCGCGGCCCAGAAGCCCTTCCGCACCGTGGCCGTCCTCGGGGCGGGCGTGATGGGCAGCCAGATCGCGGCCCACTTCGCGAACGCTGGCCTCCTTGTCCACCTCCTCGACGTCGCCCCGTCCGACATCGGGCAGGAGGGGCCCAACGACCGGATCGTCGAGAGCGCCTACAAGGCGGCGACGAAGCTGAACCCCGACCCCTTCTTCGCGCCCTCCGTCCAGAAGCGGATCACCCTCGGCAACTTCCAGGACGACTTCGACCGCGTCGCGGACGCCGATTGGATCATCGAGGTCGTCGTGGAGCGGCTCGACGTGAAGCAGGACCTCATGGCGCGGATCGAGGAGACGGCCCGCGAGGACGCGGTCATCTCGTCGAACACGTCGGGCCTCCCGATCGCGCAGATCGCCGAGGGCCGGAGCGATGGCTTCAAGAGCCGCTTCCTCGGCACCCACTTCTTCAACCCGCCGCGTTACCTCCCCCTCTTCGAGGTCATCCCGACGCCGGACACCGACCCTGAGGTGCTCGCGCGCGTGAGCCACTTCGCTCGGGTCCACCTCGGCAAGGGCGTCGTCGTGGCGAAGGACACCCCGAACTTCATCGGCAACCGGATCGGCATCTACGCCATGATGGGGGCCATCCGGCAGTTCACTGACGGCGGCTATTTGATCGAGGAGATCGACCAGCTCACGGGCACGCTCGTCGGCCACGCCAAGAGTGCCACGTTCCGCACCGCCGACGTCGTCGGCCTCGACACGCTCAAGCACGTCACCCAGAACCTCTACGAGGGCGTGCCGGAGGACGAGAGCCGTGACGTGTTCCAGGTCCCCGACGTGCTCCAGCGCCTCAACGACCTCAAGCGGCTCGGCGCCAAGTCGAAGGCCGGTTTCTACAAGAAGGAGGGCAAGAGCATCCTCTCGATCAACCCGGAGACGATGGCGTACGAGGCGCCACGCGAGAGTGACCTCGACCTCTCGGAGTTCAAGCGCGCCGGCGACCTCCCGGCCCGGTTCAACGCGCTCTACGAAGACGAAGGCCGCGCCGGCCAGTTCTTCCGCGCCACCACGCTCGACCTCCTCGGCTACGCCGCCCGCCGCCTCGGCGAGATCGCCGACTCGCCCGCCGACGTCGACAAGGCCATCCAGTGGGGCTTCGGCTGGGAGATGGGGCCGTTCGAGACGTGGGACGCCCTCGGCTTCGCGCGCGTCCGCGACCGGATGCGCGAGGAGGGCATCGAGCTGCCCGGCTGGGTGGACGAGGTGCCCGAGGACGGCCTCTACCGTGAGGAGGACGGCGAGCGCGCCGTCTGGGTGCCCGGCGAGGGGTACCGCCCTGACCGGCGCCCGGCCGACGTGGTCAGCCTCGCCGCCACCAAGCAAGACAAGGAGCGCACGCTCTGGAAGAACTCCGAGGCCGCGCTCCTCGACCTCGGCGACGGCGTCGCCCTCTTCGAGTTCCGGTCCAAGGCGAACGCCCTCGGACAGGAGGTCATGCAGGGGCTCCGCGACGCCATCACGCTCGTCGAGAACGACCGCGACCTCCGCGGCATGGTCATCGGCAACGAGGGGAACAACTTCTCCGTCGGCGCCAACCTCGCCGAGATGGTGATGGCGATGTCGATGGGCCAGATGGAGGTCATCGGCGACTTCCTCAAGGGGTTCCAGGACACCATCATGCGCGTCCGCTACAGCGAGAAGCCGGTCGTCGTGGCGACGCACCAACGGGTCCTCGGTGGCGCCTGCGAGATGACGCTGGCCTGCCCGAACCCCGTCGCGGCGGCGGAGACCTACATCGGCCTCGTCGAGCTGGGCGTCGGCCTCATCCCGGCCGGCTGCGGCACCGCCATCATGACGGCGAAGGCGGCCGAGGCGGCGGCCCACACCGACCGCCCGAGTGAGATCCAGCCGTTCCTCCGGAAGGTCTTCGAGCAGATCGCGATGGCGAACGTCGCCACCTCGGCGCTCTTGGCCAAGGAGATGGGCTACCTCCCCGAGCATGCGCCCATTGTGATGCACGCCGACCGGCGCTTTCACGTGGCGAAGCACGAGGTCATCCGCCTCAGCGAGGAGGGCTACCTCCCGCCGCCGCCGCGCGTCGCGATCCCCGTCCTCGGCGCGCCGGGCCGTGCGCAGTTCGAGGTGGCCCTCTACCAGTTCGAGTGGGGCAACTACGTCTCGGAGTACGACCACTTCCTGGCCTCGAAGCTGGCCTGGGTCATGACCGGCGGCGACCTCACGGCCCCGGCCGAGGTCCACGAGCAGTACCTCTACGACCTCGAGCGCGAGGTCTTCCTCTCGCTCCTCGGCGAGGAGAAGACGCAGGCCCGCATCCAGAGCATCCTCACGACCAACAAGCCGCTTCGGAATTAGGTGCCGTGGGCGTCCAGCCCGGGCGCGCCAGCCCACAGCCCACGGTCCACAGCCATCCCCACCATGCAGATCAACGAAGCCTACCTCGTCTCCACCGTTCGCACCCCGGTCGGGAAGGCGAACAAGGGCGCCCTCCGCAACGCCCGCGCCGAGGACCTCGGCGCCCTCGCCGTCACGGCCGCCCTCGACCGCCTCAACGGGTTCGACCGGAGCCTGGTCGACGACGTCATCATGGGGTGCGCCTACCCCGAGGGGCCGCAGGGCAACAACGTCACCCGCGCCATCGTGCAGAAGGCTGGGTTGCCCGACTCCGTCCCCGGCATCACCGTCAACCGGTTCTGCTCGTCCGGGCTCCAGACGATCGCCCAGGCCCACAACAGCATCGTCGTCGGCCAGGCCGATTGCGTCGTGGCGGGCGGCGTCGAGGTCATGAGCGCCGTCCCGATGGGGGGGTTCTACTTCGCCCCCGATCCCGAACTCGTCGAGGAGAAGCCGAGCCACTACACCTCGATGGGCATCACGGCCGAGAACGTGGCCGAGCGGTACAGCGTCAGCCGCGAGGACCAGGACGCCTTCGCCCTCCGCAGCCACCAGCGCGCCCTCGACGCCATCGAGAACGGTCGGTTCGAGGATGAGATCGTGCCCGTCCCCGTGGACGAGGTGCTTTACGACGACGAGGCGCGGGAGCCCAAATCGGTCCAGTTCACGCACGACACCGACGAGGGGCCGCGCGCCGACACCACGCTCGACGCCCTCGCCAAGCTCCGGCCCGTCTTCAAGCAAGGGGGGTCGGTCACCGCCGGGAACGCCAGCCAGATGAACGACGGCGCCGCCGCGGCCGTGCTGATGAGCAATAAGCTCATGAATGAAACGGGGGCCGAACCGGTTGCTCGCCTCCTCGGCTTTGCCGTGGCGGGCGTGGACCCGGCCATCATGGGCATCGGGCCGGTCGAGGCTGTGCCGAAGGTGCTCAAGCAGACCGGCCTCTCGCTGGACGACATCGGGCTCGTCGAGCTCAACGAGGCGTTCGCCAGCCAGGCCTTGGCCGTCATTCGCGAGCTGGGCCTCGACGAGGACAAGGTCAACGTCAACGGCGGCGCCATCGCGCTCGGCCACCCGCTCGGCTGCACCGGCGCCAAGCTGACGGCCACGATCCTCCACGAGATGCAGCGTCGCGGCGTGCAGTACGGGATGGTGACGATGTGCATCGGCGGCGGCATGGGCGCGGCCGGGATATTCGAGAACCTCAGGCGCTAACCTGTCCGTCGCGTACGCGCTGCCGTCTCTTCGTGCGAGGCGCCCCCCGGGAAGTACCCGGGGGGGCGCGCCGGTGTTTGGCCCCGGGGGCCAACCAGAGGTTTTTTGATGTGGGGACAAAGGGTTTGTGGGGCCCGTGGTTTGCAGTGG